>NZ_JBIATN010000015.1:0-278686 GCF_042891825.1 Streptomyces sp. NPDC001852 | reverse complement strand
TCAGCCCCACGTCACGAGCCCGGGAAGACCGTGAAACGAATCGAAACCCTCACCGAACATGTGCGCCTGAAACAGCAGCGAGGTTAATGATCAAGTTTAGCCGGTGTGAATGATCCGAAAGCGATCCGGGTCCGCCGGATCTCGATCCACGACTCGGACGGGCGTCCAGGCCCATTGCCAAACGCTGATGCCTGGGATGCGGGAGAACTGGATCTGCCCGCGGGTGCCTTCGACTGCGACGCGCGGCCAGGATTCGGCAATGCGCGCCCGGTCCGCGCCGCGAGAACGCAGCACGTCGGCGAGGACGGCGACCGTGTCGGAGCCCTCGAAGGCGACGAAGGAGGGTGCTTCGGCCAGCCGCTCGCGGAGGACCGTCTCGACTCGTGCACCGAGCGGGCTGAGGCGTTCGGGCAGGTAGCGCAAGAACGGGATCGCTGTGCCGTCGACCCCCAGCAGAGTCGCCCATTCGGCGAACTCCGGCTGCCCGGCCGGAGCGCCCATCATGATCCCGGCGAGGCGCTGGTCGCGGCGGACGGAGTTGACGATCGACACTGCCGGCTCCGGGTGGCCGACCAGAAGAAGGAGGGCTGTGGCGCCCTGGTCGACGACTTCGTCGCACAGGGCCGTCGGGGCGAGCGCGCGCGTGTCGAGTTCGATGACGGTGCCGCCACGTGGAGCGAGGTAGTCCCGCAGGATGCGGGCGCCGGATGCCCAGTAGACACTCGGTTCGGCTGCTACGGCGATGCGACTGTGCCCCGCGCCGTGGAGGAAGTCTGCGTAGATCTGCCATCCGCGGGACTGCGCCGGGGCCAGGCGCGCCACCCACTCGGTCGGCTGTTCGGTGAGCGCGTCGAGAACCGCTGACGAGCAGAGGAACGGCAGGCCGAGGGCGTCGGCCCTGGCGGCAGCGGCGCGAGCGACGACACTGTGATACTCCCCCACCAAGGCGGCCACGCCCAGGCGAGCCAATTCGTCCACGGCCGCCGCGGCCCTCCGTGGATCAGCCGCGGTGTCTCGAACCACCAGCTCGATCGGCCTTCCGACGATCCCACCGGCGTCATTGACTTCGCGGACCGCCAGCTCGAGTCCAGCGAGCAAGTGCCGGCCTGCCTCGACCCAGCCAGGCCGAGTCAGCGGAACGAGAGCTCCGATCCGGACGGATGATCCGTCAGTCCGCTCCGCCCCAGATGGCGATGGTGGCGTGCTCATGCGCTGGTGTCTCCCGTGCGGCGATTCGGTTGCGGTTTGCCCGGATCGCAGAGTGGCAAGGCCCGGTAGCACGCCTTCGTCTCATCTCGCCGTGGCGGGCGCACCTGGGTGACCATGCCGGACATTGCATCCACCGCCGGTGCCGACAGGCAACCGATTATTTGTTCGCTGAGCTGCCGGCTTTCCCGAAGGCGCCGCATGACGGCTGCTCTTCGTCCCTCACCCGCGAACCTGCCCGAACGTCATAGAGGCCCCGGGGATCGCCATGCCCAGAGCAACGCGCCCCGGGCGAACTCCCAGCGGATTCGCAGGCGGTGGAACCAGGGCCGTTTACCGCGTCATCCGAGGGCACACGGTCTCGTGCCTTCGGGATCGCCGAGCAGGCGAGGCGTCGTTCCGATGCCGAGCCGCACAGCCTCAGGCCGCGGCCGCCCCGGCTGGCCGGTCTCTGGTTGTGCACGGTCCCGACCGCCACGGATCGTCTCGACGACAGCGAGCAGTGTCTGCGCGAGGGGCAGGAGAAGGCGGAGGCCCTGGGTCTCGGGTGGTCGCTCCCGTACTGGCATGCGCAGCGGGCCTGCGCCCTGCTCGAGCGCGGCGCGCTGGACGACGCGGTCGTCGAGGCGGAGGCCTGTCCGGCGGTGGCGGAGGAGCTGGAGGTCGTGCGGGCGGTGCCGCTGGCACGCTCGGTGCTCACGGACGTCGCCGTACGGCAGGGGGATCTGCCCCGTGCCCGGGCCCACCTGCAGGCGGCCCGTTCGAAGGTCCCCTTCGAGCACCCGCCCCACCTCCGCGACGGTCTTGTGGTACTTCGCCCAGGCCATCTGCGTGCAACTGTGCAGCCCCTCGGTGCGAAGCAGCAGCATGACGGTCTGCAGATACATGCCGACGTCGGACCACTGAGGCCGGCCCATGCCTCGGTCGATGTAGCAGAACAGGGCGGCGGGCGCGCCGAAACAGACCCAGTTGGCGGAAGCGGCCCTCTGGCGCGCCTCTATGTCCTCGCGGGGAATGCCGAGTGCGCCGTAGTGCTGCTCGCCGAAGGCGAACCGGCGTTCGCGGTAAGGGGACTTGAGTGCGGGCGGGTACATCTCGGGCTCGGGTTCGTCCCAGGGGTCGTTCGCGCCCACACGCTCACCGACGCGCTTCTTGAGTTCCGTCAGCGGCCGGCCAGTCAGTACGTAGACGTGCCACGGCTGGAGGTTCGATCCGGACGGTGCCCAGGCCGCGGCGGACAGCACGCGTTCATGTACCGCTTTCGGCACGTGCCGGTCGGTGAATCCGCGCACGGCCCGCCGGCTGGTGACCGTCGCACAGACGTCCAAGATCGCCCGTCTCCCTCGTCCGCTGGGCGTCTCGCCCCGCCGGCAGCCGCACCGGGATGCTCCCTGGCAGGTGACCGTGCGGTGGACGTCGCGCCCGGAAGGTCCTGGCTGGGGCCTCGGTCAGGAGAGCCAGTCCGTGTAGTGGGTGGGTGCGATCCGGGCGCCCTTCGGGGCGGTGATGGCGTCGCCGTGGACTGCGGCGAACATGCCGGCGCTGTCATCGGTGACGACTGAGCGGGCATCGCCCTTGGCGGTCAGGGTGAGGCGCCCGAGTTCGTCGAGGGCGTAGACGTCGGGACCTGCGATGTTCAGGACGCCGTTCAGGGGACTGCCTGCGGCGACCTCGGCGACGGCGCCGGCGACGTCCGCGGCGGCGATCGGCTGGATCGGTGTGCGCGGCAGGCGGACGGTGTCGCCCTCGGTGGTCATGGCCAGGGTTGCGTCCATGAACTCCATGAACTGCGTGGCCCGGACGATGGAATAGGGGATCGACCCGGCCTTGAGGACGTCTTCCTGCAGCACCTTCGCCCGGTAGTAGTCCAGCTCGGGCACCCTGTCCACGCCCACGATCGAGAGGATGACGAAGTGTCCGACGCCTGCCTTCTCGCTCGCGGCGACAAGGTTGTCCATCGAAGCCTGGAAGAAGGCGAGCGAGGCGTCGTCGAACGTCGGGGAATTCGTCAGGTTGACGACCACGTCGGCGCCCGAGACGGCCGCCTCCAGACCCTCTCCGGTGATGATGTTCACGCCGGTGGACAGGGAGTGCGGCACGGCTTGGTGGCCGGCCGCCCTCAGGTTCTCCACGACTCGTGACCCGATCAGTCCGGTTCCGCCGATCACCGCGATTTTCATGTGAGTTTCCTTTCTCCGATGCCTCGCGTCCGATATATACCTTATGTACATGATGGGGCTGCCCGGTCCCGCCGGTTTCATCGGGCTCGGGCGGGCCTGACGCGGTGCGCGGCGTGCACGATCGCCGTCGTGGAAGCGATCCGGTCCAGTCCGAAGATCGCCAGCACGCAGACGCCCACCCAGACGGACAGGATCGTGAACCCGCTCGCCACTCCGTCGTCGTGCAAGCAGGCCAGCCGGTTGAGCGCCCGAACACCGACACCCGCGGGCATCACCGAGGCAAGAGGTTCCAGCCAGCCGGGCAGGAACGAGGGCGGAAGCACACCGCCGCTGGTCGCGTTCCCGATCACCAGCATGAAGATCGATGCCAACGGCGCACCCGGGGCTCCGAAGACACGGATGGACAGCACGGTTCCGGCCCCCACCGCCGCCATGAGCGTCACGAGGCCGGCGACAGCGACGAACCGCCCCGGTATCGCCTCGTAGATCGAGTCCGCGATCAGGGCCGTGGCGAACCCCCGGCCGGCGAGAAGACGGTCAGACTCAGCAGGCGCTGCGAGAAGGCCAGCCGGGGAGCCACCTGGTACGTCACCTGGCCGAACAGATATCCGGCCAGGATCAGGCCGAACGAGGCGTAGAAGATCGACAGGCCGCGCGTGTCGTCCCTGGTCAAGGGCAGGACGTCCGCGACCCGGACCTTCGATCCGGCCCCTGCGTCACCTGCCCGAGCGGCGCGACCAGCGCCTTCACCGCCAGGCCGTTCGCGCCGGCGTACAGCAGTCGTTGGTCATGGGCCGTATCCACGTACGCCGCGTACACCTTCCGGTGCTCGAGCGCCACCTCGGCCGAGTGCTCGTCCTGGTACCGCTCCACCTGGAACGCGCCCGGCGCGACGCGCTGCAGCTTGACGTCGAACAAGGCCGCGCACCGGTCCGATGGCACGACCGCCACCGGAAGCCGATGGGGCTGGGGCGTGTGGAACGCCGCGAGGAAGACGCTCACGAACGTCAACCCGACCGTGAGCACCACGATCACCGGGTTCAGCACGGCCTTCGCGCCCGTGAAGCCAGGGCCGGCCGGCGCTGCGTCGGTCCCCACGCGGTGAGACCTCAGGTACGGGAAGTTGGGGCCGGGACGCCCCGTCCCACGACGGCTCGTCCACCGCTGGTTCGGCGTGGTCCGAGCCGTCGAGCTCACCCCGGTCGAACTGCCGTGCGGGCTACTGGTGTCCAGGGATCCCCCGGGGCGGTCGAACAGCGCCACCGCGAGTCACATCCGGTGCCTTGGTGTCTCAAGTGTCTACAAACCTCGAACATGAATGGCAAATGCCAAATCCGACATCCTCTCGATCGCCCCGGTAGGATCCGGACCTGCGGACGCGGAACTGCTCGTCCGTCAGTTCCTAAGGGAGAAGGCCGCCCGCTCCCGCCTCTTGGGACCCGCAGTGCTTCAGCAGGGCTGAAATCGAGGCGTCGACGAGGCGGTAGCGCACGATGCGGCCGTCCTTCTCGCCCTCCACGACGCCCGCCGCCCGCAGCAGACGCAGTGCCTGGGACACGGCGGTGTCCCGCATCCCGGTGGCGACGGCCAGGTCGGAGACGGCGATGGGGCTTGCCTCGTGGAGGGCCAGCAGCAGGGACAGGCGCCCGGGGTCGGAGAGCAGAGAGAAGCGGTCGGCCCAGGCGCGTACCCGCTCGGGCTCGCCGACGGCGGTGATGGCGTCGCAGACCCGATGGCCGTCGATGGTCCGCTGCCCGGCACGTTCCGCGGGGACGAGATGCATGCCCCCATCATCGCAGCCGTTGACGCCGAGCAACATACCTGATCAGTTGTGCAGCCTTGCAGCTTCAACCTCCGGCCTTCTAGGGTGGGCAGGCCGTGGTGTTCGGGAAGACCGGTGACAGTCCCTCAGGGACTCAGTCCGGAGCGGCCCTCGCCACTGTGATCGGGGAGCTCCCGCCCCATGCATTGCCACTGGCCTCGCGGCCGGGAAGGCAGGGGCGGGCGCAGTGACCCGTCAGCCAGGAGACCGGCCACGGCACCACGAAGCTGATCCACGAGGTGCTGGAGCGTGACCGTATGACCGTGCCCCAAGGCGTGCCCGAAACCGCCGCCGCCCCTTCCTTCCGCTGGCGGCGTGAGGACACCGTCCGAACCGCCGGCCTCCTGACCGTGATCGTCGCTCTGCACGTGGTCGCCTTCGGAATCCTGTTCCTGCTCGTGGTGCCGCGCCACTACGAGGTCGGCACCAAGGCGTTCGGGGTCGGGCTGGGCATCACGGCCTACACCCTCGGCATGCGGCACGCCTTCGACGCGGACCACATCGCCGCGATCGACAACACCACCCGCAAGCTGATGGCCGACGGCAAGCGGCCGGTGTCGGTGGGCTTCTGGTTCGCGCTCGGGCACTCCAGCGTGGTGGTCGTCATGGCCGCACTGGTCGCCGGAGGCGCCAAGCTCGCGGGCACCCTGATGAACGACGGCTCACGGACCCACCAGGTCCTCGGCACCGTGGGCACCACGGTCTCCGGCGGCTTCCTCTACCTGATCGCCGCCTTGAACCTCGTGGCGCTGTTCGGCATCGTCCGCGTCTTCAGGGCCATGCGGGAAGGGCAGTACGACGAGGCGGAGTTGGAAGCCCACCTCGACTCCCGCGGCTTCATGAACCGCATCCTGGGCCGGCTCACCAAGTCCGTCCGCCGCCCCGGTCAGATGTTCCCGCTCGGCTTCCTCTTCGGCATCGGCTTCGACACCTCCACCGAGGTGCTGCTCCTCGCCCTGGCCGGCAACGGCGCCGCCGCGGGCCTCCCCTGGTACGCGGTCCTGTGCCTGCCCCTCCTCTTCGCCGCCGGTATGAGCCTGTTCGACACCCTCGACGGCACCTTCATGAACTTCGCCTACCAGTGGGCGTTCTCCAACCCGGTACGCAAGGTGTTCTACAACCTCACCATCACCGGCCTTTCCATCGCGGTGGCCTTCTTCGTCGGAACGATCGAGCTGGTCGGGGTGCTGCACGACAAGCTGGGCCTGAGTGATGGCGTCTCCGGCTGGATCGCGGGCCTGAACCTGGACAACGTCGGCTACGTCATCGCCGGCCTCTTCGTGGTCGTCTGGGCCGCGGCCATCGGCTACTGGCGCGTGGCGAAGGTGGAGGAGCGCTGGCGCGCCCGCGCGGCGGACACGGCCTGACGCCACCGCGGCCGTCGCCGCCACGGTCACTCTGCCCCGGCAGGCAGGGCCGGGGCAGAGTGACCGTGGCGAGTGGCCTTGGCCCGGGGCATGAGGGTCCAGGTGGCGTCGGCGCGGCGGAGGGCGGCCGAGTGCCAGGGAGTGGTCCAGGCATCCGGCGCGCCGAGGAGGCGGATGCCGAACTTCGGGGCGCCGACGGGCTGCGGATGGATGGAGAGGCATACGGCGCGTCACGCAGGCCGCGCAGGTCATCCCGCCGACGCTGAGATCGGTCGTCACCGGTGCGATCACCGGTTCCGAGCCCATCAGCGGCCCGCCCCGTGCATGTCCCCCATGCCACCGCTGCCGTCGGGATCGGCGTCGCCCTGGCTCGTGCCGGTGCCGTGCATGCCGGGCGCGACGGGTCCGACCGCGTCTCCAGATCACGTCGTACGGAGTCACTCGGATCGATCCGCGCCGCTTCAGGAGTCGGGGCCGGAGGGACCCGAGTTCCGGACGGGACGTGTGGCGCCCACCACACCCGCTCAGAAAGTGAGCACCGGCTTGATCGTCTTGCCCTCACTCATGTCCCGCACCGCCCGGTCGATGTCCGGGAACGGATACGTACTGATCAGGCGCTCCAGCGGCAGCCGCCCCTCCTTGACCAGTTGGACGAGGGCGGGGACGAAGGTCTGGGTCTCGCTGTCACCCAGGGTGAGACCGGTGATCCGCTTGCCGGGCAGCAACCCGTTGACGTCCAGGGCGACTTCGGTGCCGAAGGGTGGGGCGCCGACGACGACCAGGGTGCCGCGGGCGGCGAGCGCGTCGGCGCCCTGGCGCAGCACGGCGACGTTGCCGGTGGTCTCCACGACACCGTCGGCTCCCTGCCCGTCGGTCAGCGCGGCGAGCGTGTCGCCGAGGTCGGCCTCGGCGGAGTTGACGGTGTGCGTGGCGCCCAACTCCTCGGCCAGAGCGAGCCGTTCGGCGAACCGGTCCACGGCGATGATCCGGGCAGCCGGGGTGAGGGCGGCGGCCATCACCGCGGACAGGCCGACGGCTCCGGCGCCGAGGACGACGAGCGTGCTGCCGGCCCGGGGACCGAGGACGTTCCACACGGCACCGGCCCCGGTCTGCACACCGCAGCCGAGCGGTGCGACCAGGTCGAGCCGCACATCGGGGTCGACCTTCACCAGGCTCCGCCGGTCCACCAACGCGCGTTCGGCGAAGGAGGACTGGCCGAAGAAGTGCCCGCCGAGCGGGCTGCCGTCGCGGCTGATGGTGCTGGTGCCATCGGAGCGTCGTCCGCCGATGAGGTTCCGTGGCAGCCAGGTGGCGCAGTACGCCGGGTGGCCGTCACGGCAGTTGCGGCAGCTGCCGCAGGAGGTGAAGGACAGCACGACGTGGTCGCCGGGTTCGACGCCGGTCACGTCCGGGCCTACGGCCTCCACGACACCGGCTCCTTCGTGGCCGAGCACGCCTGGCAGCGGGAAGGGCAGGCCGCCGCTCGCCACGCCGAGGTCGGTGTGGCACAGGCCGGTGGCGACCATGCGGACGAGGGCCTCCCCCGGTCCCGGGGCGTCGAGTTCGACGTCGCAGAGCGTGAAGGGCGCTCCCCCGGATTCGACCACGGCGGCGCGCGTGATGGTGGTCATGCGGTGAACTCCTTCGGGCAGGCGCTCAGTCGAGCGAGACGACGACGGATTTGACCCGGGTGTAGGCGGCGAGGGCCTCGGGGCCGTACTCGCGGCCGAAGCCCGAGTCCTTGACGCCGCCGAAGGGGACCGCCGGGTCGAGCATGGCCCAGTCGTTGATCCAGACGATGCCCGCCTGCAGCCGCTCGGCGACACGGTGGGCGCGGGTGAGGCCGGTGGTCTGGACGCCTGCGGCGAGGCCGTACGGCGTGGAGTTGGCGAGGGCCACCGCCTCGGCCTCGGAGTCGAAGGGCTGGACCGTGAGGACGGGGCCGAAGATCTCCTCCCGGACGACGCGGGAGTCGTTGGCCAGGCCGGTGATCACGGTGGGCTTGTAGTAGTAGCCGCCGCCCAGGTCGAGCCGTTCGCCGCCGACGACCACCCTGGCGCCCTCCTTGCGGGCCAGTTCGACGTACTCCTCGACCTTCTCCAGGTGCTTGTGGCCCGCCATCGGTCCGACGACGGTGCCCGGATCGCGTGGATCGCCCACGGGCACCTGCGCGACAGCCCCGGCGAGAATGCCGACCAGGGTGTCGTGGACCGGGCGGGCGACCAGCAGTCGAGGTCCGGCCATGCAGAACTGGCCGGTGTTGAAGACGAACGCCTTGATGATCGTGCCGACCGATTTCTCCAGGTCGGCGTCCTCGAAGACGATGTGCGCCGCGTTGCCGCCCAGTTCCATCATGACGGGCTTGAGCCCTTCACCCGCCACGCTCGCCACGTGCCGGCCGACCGCCGTGGATCCGGTGAAGGCGACCTTGTCGATGCCGGGGTTGCGCAGCAGAGCCTCGCCCGCCACCGGACCCGTGCCGGTGACGACGTTGACCACGCCGTCGGGGACGCCCGCCTCCTTCAGCAGGCGGGCCATGCGGAGGGCGCTGAGAGGAGTCTCCTCGGCGGGCTTGTGGACGACGGTGTTGCCGGCCGCGAGGGCCGGTGCGAGCTTCGAACCGGAGAGGATCAGGGGGAAGTTGAAGGGCGTGATGGCGGCGACGACGCCGAGCGGCTCGCGCCTGGTGCAGGCGAAGGCGTTGAGGGGGGTGTCGCGGGTGGCGCCGTCCTGGCTCTGCGCCAGGCAGGCGTAGTACTCGTAGTCGTTGGCCGCGTTCGTCACGTCTACCGCGGTGCACAGGGAGATCGGCTTGCCGACGTCGAGGCTCTCCAGGGCCGCGATCTCCTCGGCGTTCGCCCGGATCAGCTCCGCGACCCGGTGCAGTACGCGCCCGCGCTCGCGCCCGCTCATCCGCGGCCACGGCCCGCAGTCGAAGGCCTCCCTGGCCGCGCGTACGGCGGCGTCGACGTCATCGGCGTCGGCCTCCGCGACGGTCGTGATCACCCGGCCGGTGGACGGGTCGATGACGTCCATGCGGGCGCCGTCCGCGGCTTCGCGCCACTGACCGCCGATGAACAACTGTCCCGGACCAGTGTCGAAGGTGGTGGCCATGACCGACTCCCCAGCATCGTTCGCCAAACGTTCAACCAACAGGTTTCCTGTTGGTTCTGCAGTCTGGATAACGACAGGATTCCTGTCAATGGTCTAGGGTGCACGCATGGTCGGTACACGGACACGCCCGTCGTTGCTCTACATGGTCAAGCAGGTGGAACTCGTCGTGCGCTCGCACCTGGACGAGCTGGTCAAGCCGGCGGGGATCACGGCCCTGCAGTACACGGCCCTCACCGTGCTGGAGCGTCATGACGGGCTGTCCGCGGCCCAGCTCGCCCGGGACTCGTTCGTCACGGCACAGTCCATGGCCGATCTCGTACGGTCCCTGGAGGCGCGGGGGCTCGTACGGCGGGAGCGCAACCCTCGCAACCGCCGCGAACTGCTGATCCTGCTGACCGACGACGGGCGCGAACTGCTCGACCGGTTCGCGGGTCCGGTACGGGATCTGGAGGAGCGGATGATCCGCGACCTCACGCCGCACCAGGCCGACCAGTTCCGTCAGGCGCTGTCCAAGGCGTGGCACGCGCTGTCGTAGATCAGGATGGTGCCGCCTCGCTCGGGACGGCTCGTCAGTGGCGTGTCGGACGACTTGACGAGCGGCGCGTCACGTGAGGGCTCGCGGAACCCGACGCCGTGGAACAGCCCGCGCGCCTTGGGATACCCCCGCGCACCCAGGCAGGCGACCGTCGCACGAGTGGCCCCGGCCGCCCGCGCCCGATGCATCCCGTGCAAGAGCATCGCCCTGCCCAGCCCCGGCTGTTCCTCGGCGGTGAGGTCCCGCTCGTCGGGCTGGGTCCAGTACCCGGTGTCGCCGAGCGAGGCGGGGTCGGTCTCATAACCGTGCGCCGCCCATCGCCGCAGGGCGAACTCATCGGCGGCGCTCGGTATCACGTGCGCTCGAGGCCCGTCGCCGTACCGTCGTACCAGTCGATCACCTCGTCGACCAGTCCGGCGTGCCCGGGACGGACCTGGTACGTCAGGCAGGCGCCGGTGACGTCCTTCACCGAGCCGTCGCTCCGCCTCACCCGGTGCGGAAGACGGGCCCCAGCCCCACCCCACCGGATCCGCCCCGGAGAACCACAGCCGACGCCGCCACCCTGAGCCCTCAGCGGCGTGCCCTACGTGATGCCCGTCGGGTATCAGCGGTGCCGGAAGAGGTCTTGGACGGAGGTCCGTCTCCGGGCGGAGGCTGGTCAGCGAGGTCACCGGCCCACGAAGACCGGGCCACGGAAGACAGGAGCCACACCCATGAAGATCTTCCTCACCGGCGGATCCGGATACATCGGCAAGGCCACGATCAGCGCGCTGGTCCGCCATGGGCACACCGTCGAGGCACTGGCCCGCACCGACCGTGCGGCAGAGGCGGTCAGCGCCCTCGGGGCGACTCCGGTACGCGGCGGACTGGGAGACCTCGGCGTGCTCAACGCGGCGGCGGCCCGAGCCGAGGCGGTCGTGCACCTGGCGCAGGCCGAGAACGGTGTCGAGGACCTCTGGGCGGCCACCGCCATGCAGGACGGCATCGGCGCCGGCACCTATGTGCACACCGGCGGCACCTGGGTCTACGGCGACACGGGCGGGGTCGTCGACGAGACCGCCCCCTGGAACCCGCCGGCCCTGGTGGCCTGGCGCAAGCCCGTCGAGGACGCCGTCCTGCAGCGTGCACAGCGAGGCGGCCGCCCCGTCGTGGTACGGCCCGGCCTGCTGTACGGCGGTGAGAACCGTCTGATCGACATCTTCTACGCCATCCCCGGCAAGGAAAGCGGTGCGATCCCCTGCATCGGCGACGGCACGAACCGCTGGGCGCTGGTGCACATCGACGACATGGCGGAGCTGTATGTCGCCGCGCTCGAGGCGAAGCCCGGTTCGGTGTACGCCGGCGTGGGCGGCGTGAACCCCACCGCAAAGGAGTGCGCGCTGGCCGTCGCCCGCTCCGCCGGCCTCGACGGGAAGCTCGCCTCCCTCACGCTGGAGCAGGCCCGCGAGCAGATGGGCCCGATCGCGGACGCCTTCGCCCTCGACCAGCAGCTCACTCCGGCACGCGCCGAGGCGGAGCTGGGGTGGGCCCCCATGCACACCGACCCGCTGGCCGTGCTCGCCGCCGGTGAGTGAACCAGGCCGGGAAGCAGTGGGCGCCGTCCGTGACGGCGCACCGCACCCGGGGCACAGATCCTTGACCACATGCCTCGGCCTGCGCCTCGGGGAGAAAGTGAGCGATGAGTCCGCGTGGATCTTGACCTGCGAAAGCTCCGGTATTTCGTGGCAGTGGCGGAGGAACTCCACTTCGGACGCGCGGCCGAGCGGCTGCACATCGCCCAGCCCGTCCTGTCCCGGCAGATCCGCAGCCTGGAGGACGACCTGGGCGCCGAGGTCTTCGACCGTGACCGGCGCGGCACGCTGCTGACTCCTGCCGGACAGCAGTTGCTGGAGGACGCCGTCCCGCTGCTCGCCTCGGCCGAGGCGCTGGTCCGACGGGTGAAGGCGGCGGCGCAGGAGACACCCACCCTGACCATCGGCTTCATGCCCGGCATCACGGTCACCCCGGCCATGGTGGTCTTCGCCACGCGTCATCCCGGCGTCAACGTGCGGCTGCTGCGCACCACTTGGGACGATCAGGTGCAGGTGCTGCTGGACGGCCGGGCGGACATCGGCGTCGTACGGCTGCCCATCGAAGGGCACGGCCTTCAGGTGCGGTCGCTCTTCCAGGAGCCCCGGGTCGTCGTGCTGCCGGTGGGGCACCGTCTGGCGGACAGGGCGTCGGTCAGCGTCGGGGACCTCGCCTCCGAGCACCTGCTCCAGGACCCCGACGCCGTTCCCGAGTGGCGTGACGTGGCGCTGGAGTTGCGCGGCAGGAGGCGCCCCGAGGTTCCGGCGATCCACCAGGTGGAGGAGAAGCTGGAGCTGGTGGCGTCGGGAGCCGGCATCTGCGTGCTCCCGCTGTCCACCGCCACCTTCTACACCCGCCCGGACGTCGTTCCGCTGCCCGTGGCGGACATCGGCCCCAACGAGGTGGCCCTGGCCTGGGTGGCGTCCCGCCGCTCCCCTCTCATCCACGACTTCGCCGAGGCCGCGAGGGAGACCCTGACCGGTCCCCGCACGGGGGACCGCCCGTCCGGGCACTGAACCGGGCAGGTCCCGGGCGCTGCGGGAGACCACCACACGCACGCCTTGTCCTGCCCAGAGGGCAGGCCGGTCCCGGGGCTCGCGCTTCCCGGGGACCGGCCCAGCCGTCGTCAGTGTCCGGCGTGTCTCACTGGCCGAAGCCGTAGGCGAACAGATGGTCCGTGCCTGTCGAGCCCGTCACCGGCAGGGTGATCGACGCCACCTGCTTGGATGCGTCGAGCGGGACCTTCGTGGCGAAGACGTAGGTCTTCACGCCGTCCCGGCCCCCGCTACCGGTGTTCCGGTAGCCCGTCGTGACGGCCGTGGTGTCACCCGCGAGCGGCTTGCTCGACCCGCCGTTGAGCGTCCAGTCCGAGAAGCCGACCGTCGCCTTGGAGGTGGTGCCGTCGGTGTAGGTGACGGTCACCGTGCCCGAGACCCCGCTGCCGTCGGTCGGCGCGTTGGCCGCCGCACCCAGCAGGCCCAGTGACGAGCCGGACGTGCCGGCCGGCATCGGGATGGTCTGGCCGGCCATCTCCAGGTTGTCCAGCTGACCGGACGTCACCGTCGGCCAGGTGTAGGAGATGCCGTCCACCGTGACGGCGGAGCCGCTGGTGACGCCGGCCGCCGACACCGCGTTCTGCGAGAACGCCCAACCGTCGCTGTCGAAGCCGCCCGAGAACTTCGTGCCGTCGGGGTAGACGCCTTCGTTGGTGTCGTAGGGCCACAGCTCGCCGGCCTTCGCCACGGCGACGCGAAGGGCGGCGCCGCTCAGTGCCGCCCCGGTGCTGTGGTCGGTGAGCGCGAAGGTGACCGGAAACGTTCCTTCGGCCGCGCCCGCTGTCACGTGGACCTTCGCCTCGGCGCTGCCCGAGGCGGGCACGTTCACCGAGCCGGAGGAGGTGTCGAGGGTGACACCGGAGGCCGCGGTCGCCTTCCAGTCGACGGTGACGTCCTTGCTGCCGAGGTTGGTGAGGTCGAGCGTGGCGTCACCGGACGCGTTGGGCGGGAGCACCAGGCCGTCGCTGGAGGGGCCGGTCGCGGCCAGCACCCGGTCTCCGCCGGTGGTGTCCGACGGAGGCACGGCCGACGGGTCGGACGCCCAGGACGTGCCGGGCTGGGTGCCGAGGGTGAAGTCGACCGTGCCCGCGCCCTTGAACTGCTGGTACGTCAGCCAGGAGGTCTTCCACTCCTTGCCCTTGACGCCGAGGGACTGCACGTACGGGGCGTCGGGTGCCGCCTGCGGCGCGTTGATCTGCACCGTCTTGCCGCCCGCGAAGGTCACCTCGGCCACCGGGAACACCGGGCTGCCGAGCGCCAGGGTGTCCGTGCCCGGGGTCTCGGGGTACATGCCCAGCTCGGACCAGACGTACCAGGAGCTCATGGCGCCGAGGTCGTCGTTGCCGAACGAGCCGACCGGAGCGTTGAAGTAGAGCTTCTGCTGGGCCTGGCGGACGGCTTCCTGGGTCTTCCACGGCTGGCCCGTGTAGTCGTACTCCCAGGGGATCTCCACGCTGGGCTCGTTGCTCAGGTTGGCGTTGGTGTTGCCGGGGTCGGTGATGTCGGCGAGCAGGCTGTCCAGGAAGGACGAGTACGCCTTGGCACCGCCGCGCGCCTGGATGAGCTGCCGCAGGTTGAACGGGACCATCGGCGTGTACTGGGCCGACGTGCCTTCCACGAAGCCGTTGGAGGTGCCCGGGGTGAATCCGCCCGCGAACTGGCCGTCCTTGTTCTTCGCCTGCAGGTAGCCGGTCTGCGGGTTGAAGACGTTCATCCAGTCCTGGGCGCGGGTGGCGAACTTCGTGTAGACGTCCGTCCTGCCCAGCGACTTCGCGAAGGCGGCCAGGGCGTAGTCGGCGGAGTCGTACTCCAGCTGCGTGGAGACCGGGCCGTAGAAGTTGCAGCAGCCGTAGTCGTTCTCGTCGAGCGGGAGGTAGCCCTTGGTGTCCCGCACGGACTCGCCGGGGCGGTCGTTGTTCGGGACGGTGGCCTCGTGCTGAAGGGCGGCGAGCGCCTTGTCCGTGTCGAAGCTGCGGGCGCCGAAGGCGTACGCGTCGGCGATGATGCCGGCGGCCGGGTCACCGACCATCACATAGCTCTCGCCGTTGTTCGAGGCCCACTTGGGCAGCAGGCCCGTCTGGTCGTAGCCGTTGAGCATCGAGGTGACGACGTCGCTGGTGACCTTGGGCTCGACCATGGCCATCAGCTGGGTCTGGGACCGGTAGGTGTCCCAGCCCGAGTAGTTGGCGTACTGGGCCTGCTGGCCCCTGGCCAGCTTGTGGACCTGGTTGTCCATGCCCATGTACTGGCCGTTGTCGTCCGAGAAGACGTTCGGGTGGAGGAGCGCGTGGTAGAGCGCGGTGTAGAACTGCACTTGCTGGTCCGAGGAGCCGCCGCCGATCCGGATCTTGTTCAGTACCGCGTTCCAGGCGTCGTGGTTGGCCTGCTGGACGGCGTCGAAGTTCCAGTTCCTGATCTCGGTGGCGAGGTTGTTCGCCGCGCCCGCGTCACTCGTGTAGGAGATGCCGACCTTTGCCTTCACCGTCGGGTCGGACGAGGTGTCGAAGGTCAGGTACATCCCGTTCGCGCCGGTTGTGGGGGGCTCGGCGGACGTACTCGCGGAGGTCTTGCCCGCGCCCGACGTCCGGGGCGCCACGCCGGCGCTCGGGACCGGTGACGGCGTGCCGGAGGACGTGCCGGCACTCCCGTGCACCGTCGGGGACGGGGCTGCGGGAACGGTGAAGTGCCTTTCCTTCAGCGGCTTTGGCGGATGTGCCTGCAGGTTCTGTCGGACCTTGCCCGCTTTCAGCGACGTCTCGCCGGGGTTGATGGTGCTGCCGACCCAGGTGCCACTGCCGGTGAACGGCTGGTCGAACTTGATGTCGAAGTGCAACGTGTAACGGTTGTTCGCGCCGCAGAAGTGACCGCTGTCGATCGAGCCGCTGATCTCCTGTTTGTTCACCACCTGGACCCGGGTGCCGTCCACCTGTGTGGCGCCGCCGCTGAGCTTGAACAGCAGGTTCGCCTGCCGGCCGGCGGGGAAGGTGAAGGTGCCCAGGCCGGCGCGGGTGGTGTCGGTCAGCCGGGTCGTGACGCCGCCCGCGTCGGTGACCTTGTAGTAACCGATGCCGGTCTGCTCGTCGTCGTGGCTGAAGCCGACGGACGCATTGCCGAGGTCGCCCGACAGCGTGCCGGTCACGGGCAGGATGGGCAGGTCGCCCGCGACGGGGCAGCCGGGTCCGGAAAGGTGGGTCAGGCTGAAGCCGGAGACCTTGTTGTCGTTGTACTCGTAGCCACCGCCGTCCGGGCGGTCGGGCGTCGTGTCGGGACCCCACTGCACCATGCCGGCCGGCATGTCGGGGCCGGGGAAGGTGTCCACCTCTCCGGACGTGCCGATCAGAGGTTTGACGAGGGACGCGGGGTCTTGCACCAGGGCCGGTGTTGCGGCGCTCTCGGCATGGGCGTCCCCGATCGCCGGGAGCGGGAGCGCGGCGATTCCCAGGACGCAGATCACGGCCAGGCGTTGACGGAGTCTTTTTCGGTTACGTGGCGCAGCTGAACGTCGGGGTCGGACCATCGGTTGCCTCCGCAGCGGTTCGTGCTTCGCACAGGTGCTGACGTGCCGAAGGGCAGGGACGTCATGACAGGCAACGGTGCCGGCCGCCTCGAACGACGGCCCTGACAACGTTGCCATTCACGAGTGTCGAGTGAAACGCGTGGGCTCACGGCATGTCAACGAGGCCAACAGAGCTTTCTGAGTGCGAAGTTCGCAGCCGGGGTTCCTGCGGCACCACGCCGCCGCTATCGGCAAGCGGTCACGGGCCCCCGGAGGATCCGGGGGAGGAAGGCCTCGGCCGGAGTTCACGCCGGGTCACGAGGCCGACGGAGCAGTCGCGCCCGGCGTCGAGGGCCCACGAGGAACCGGGCTGAACCCTGACGCAGTTGGGCCCCCTCGAAGCAACACCCCTTCCGTGCCGCCGTTACGGGCGTGCACCAGCAGGGACACCGGCGAGCGCCAGGCTCCGCCCCTCGGGTCGCGGCCTCATGGGCCGACACCCGCCAAGGCGGCGCGGTGACGGCGGAGTTGCTTCCCAGCGTCCCCCGACGACACGGCCGGCAGGCCGATCCGGGCGGCACTTCGAGGCGCTGCGCAGGTGCGCGTTCCACTACGCCGATACGGCTGAGGAGTTGCCGATCTCATCGACGGCGCAACGGCTGCTTCCTCGCCGTACGGCGGCCCGTGCATCGCAAAAGCGACCGGTGACGACACGGGGATCGGGCGGCGCCGAGTGCCCGTACGGCTTGGCGGCGGGCACGCCGCTCGGTCATGGTGCCTCGGCCGGCTGCTGTGCCCAGACGGTCTTGCGCCGGTCGTGGTAGCGGGTGCCCCGGCTGGTGCGGGCGTGTTTGCCGTGGGGTGCGCTGGTGGAGGCGTCGCTGGCTTCGCACGTCAGCGACCGGTCGCGGATCAGGCGCAGTCAGAAGGGCGGAGCCCCGTCGCGTACCGCGCTACCGACGAGTTGGGGGGGAGGGCAGTCTCCTGGTCGACGGTCCGCGCTGCAGTTGGTGGCGAGGCAGTCGGTGTGCGCCGTACGGCGTCACTGCTGCGGGCGCCATTCGAAGAGCAGGATGGTCACGTCGTCCCGCAGTTGGTGGCGCTGGTAGTCGAGGATGGCGTGGATGAGCAACCGCAGGACCTCTGCCGGGCGTTGTCCGGCGGCGGAGGAGCGGATGATGAAGTCGGTGAACCGGTCGAGGCCGAACTCCGCACCGTCCCCATCGCGAGCCTCCACGACACCGTCGGTGTAGAGCAGGACGCAGTCGCCCGGTTCCAGTACCACCTCGTGGACGTGCCGCGTTCCGGGGGCGAGCTCCACAGCCAGGCCGATCGGCGGCTGCGGGGGGCTGTCGAGCGCCCCGTCGAACACGCGCTCGGCGCGGATCAGCAGCGGCGGCGGGTGACCGCAGTTGACCCAGCGCAGTACCCCGGTTTCCGCGTCGAGCCGGCACACCACACCGGTGCAGAAGTGGTCGGGCAGCCAGTGGGCGAGCGCCTGGTCGATCGAGCCGACGACGTCAGCGAGGTCGCCACCGCCGCGGCGGGCGTTGCGCGCCGCGGCCATGGCCACCGACGTGGTCAGGCCGGCGGTCAGATCGTGCCCCATGCCGTCGAGGATCATGGTGTGCAGCACGTTCTTGACCACCGAGTGGTCGAAGGCGTCGCCGGCGACGTCGTATGCCGGTTCCAGGACCGCCGTGGAGACACACCTTCTGCTGCCGACCGTGTGGGGCGGCAGGAAGGCCCGCAGCATCTCGGCGGGCAGCGCCATGGTCGCGGTGCGGGCACGGGCCGCGAGCCAGTCGCTGTAGGCACGCTTGGAGGTGATGAGCATGGCGAACACATCGGCCAGCATCCGGCTGCGGCGCATCCGCACCTCGTCGGGCAAGGCGGTCCCCACCGCCAGCACACCGAGCCGCTCCGCACCGTCGACCAGAGGCACCCAGACGATCGAGCCGTCGTGGGCGTCGGTCACCCGCGGGGAGAGTGTGCGGTACGCCCAGCCGGCCGACGAGCCCTCCACCGGCAGCGGCTCCAAGGCCTCGTCGAGGGGGATGAGCAGTCGTTGTCGCAGGTCGACGAGGTAGATCAGCGCGCTCTCCAGGCCGAGGGCCGCGGCGCCCCGGTTCGCCAGGGCGGGCAGTTCGAACGGCAGAGCCGTCTGCGCCTCGGTGATCAGCGCTGCCAGCCGATTCTCGTCGACAGCGGTGACGAGACCGGCGGACGCGTGCGGTGGGTCCGGCACGGAGATCACCCCTTCCGTGCCCAGTCTCACACCGATCCCGGCCTCTCTCACGTCAGGCATGATCGCGTGGGGTACGGCCGCGACCCACCCTGGTCCCGTTGGGCCGGCAGGTGGCGGCCGAGCTGCCTGGCCTGCAGGAGGCCTCAGCCCGGCGTGGTTCCGAAGCGTAGCTTCCACGGGGTCAGCGCGGATTCGAGCTGCACCCCGAGGCTCATCTTCGACGCGCCTCGCGAGCGTTCCTCGAAACGGATCGGCACTTCGAGGATGGTCAGGCCCTGCTTGACGGTGCGGTAGTTCATCTCGACCTGGAACGAGTACCCGTTGCTGTGGACGGACGAGAGGTCGATCGCTCGCAGGGTCTCGGCCCGCCATGCCTTGAATCCGGCGGTGGCGTCCTTCACGTGCAGTCGCAGGATCGCGTTGACGTAGAGGTTGGCCCAGGCGGACAGGGCCTTGCGGCGCCAAGGCCAATCGGTGGCGACGCAGCCGCCTGCCACGTACCGGGAGCCGAGCACGACGGCCGCGTCCTTCGTCCGCAGAGTGTCGACCATGGCGGGGATCGCCGAGGCCGGGTGCGAGAGATCGGCGTCCATCTGGACCACCACATCGGCGCCCTCGTCCAGCGCACGGGCCATCCCTGCGACGTAGGCACGCCCGAGCCCGTCTTTGGCGGTGCGGTGGAGCACGCCGACGGTGTCCGGTGACCCAGCGGCGAGTTCGTCGGCGACCTCGCCCGTGCCGTCGGGTGAGTTGTCGTCGACCACGAGCAGATGCAGGTTCGGCACGGGCAGTTCCGCGAGCAGGCCGGCCAGGACGGGCAGGTTGTCCCGCTCGTCGTAGGTCGGCACCACGACGACGACCTTCGGGGCTACGACGGCCATCTGCGGCTCCTCGGTCGGCCGTGGACAGGTGGGGTGAGACGCCCCGGAAGGATGGGGGGCAGGCTACACATCGGGCTTGTGCCGGGGCTATGCCCTCCTGCGCCGCAGGTCGCGGCCGGTGCTGAGGGCTGCGGCGGCCAGGAGGCCCAGTGCCACGCCCTCGGCGAGGGAACCGGGGCGAAGAGCGGTCCGGAGGGCGGCGAGGAGATTCTGGCTCGCGGAGAGGGCCAGTCCGGTCCCGATGTACAGAAGGGCCGTGGACAGCCGGCGCGTGGTCGGCAGGTGAGCGATCGTGGCGATGCGGGCGACGAGGACGCACAGGCGGAGTGCGACGAATCCGAGCGTGAGCCAGTAGTAGGTGACCGCGGCGGCGGCGGCGAGTCCCGTGAGGTGTTCGGCCGCACCGCTCCACGCCATCACGCAGAGGGCCACGACCGCGACGGCCGGGGCCGCCAGAATGCGCAGCGCCGTGGCGGTCAGGCTGCGCAGTGCCGCGCCGCGCAGTGGTGGGAGCGGTACGGCAAGGCCGATGCCGAGCAGGAGCGGGACCAGCCACAGGCTCGTGGCGGGGTGGTGGACGTCGGCCCTGAGGGTGGTGGAGGGCTCGGCAGAGCGCAGCAGCAGCCCGGTGGCCGCGGTGAGCGCGAACAGCGCGACCGTCAGCACGCGGCGGGTCTGGCCGGTGGAGGTCTCGGGCCAGTCGCCGGGGCGCAGCCACAGCCGCGCGGCCCCCGCGAGGGTGTCGGGCCAGGAGCGGATTCCGGCGGCGGACACCTCGTGGCTGATGCCCTCGCCCCAGCGCTCGCGTACGGCCGGCGGGTAGAGCCGGGTCAGCAGCGTGGCCGCGTTCATGCCGGCGTGATCCCCAGTGCGCGCAGGCCGGCGGCGGAGATGCGGGCCATCTGCTCGAGTTCGGCGCGCAGTTGGTCGCGGCCCGCGTCGGTGATCTGCATGGTGCGGTGGCGTTCCTGGGTCTCGCCCGCCTGCTCCGCGGGCCGGATCAGTTCGCGTGCCTCCAGCCGGGAGAGTGCGCCGTAGAGGCTGCCGGGGCCGAGTCTGCGACCGGTGAGTTCTTCGATCGCGGTGTTGATGGCGTATCCGTGCAGCGGGCCGTCCGCGAGGACGGTGAGCACGAGCATCTGGGCGTCGTTGCTGTGCATGGGGTCTCCTTGCCTCCGGTCTCACATGATACGAGCCGCGATACTACTTGTCACGTAGTACGAGGCGCGTACTATGGCGATCCATGGAACATGTGAAGCAGAACGGCCGGGCTTCCTCCTCCCCGGTCCGGGTGGGCCTCGGCGTGGCCGCCGTGTTCGAGGCGTCGACGCTGCTCGCGACCCAGGACAAGACCGTCCGGGCGGCCAGCCCCTGGCAGGACGACCCCTATGACGTGGTGGTGTCCCTGGCCCAGTTCGCGGTGCCGATGCTCGCGCTGGTGATCGGGCTGCGGCTGCTCGTACGGCAGGCACCGGGCGGTGCGGACCGGGTACGGCAGACAGTGCGTGCGGCGGCAGCGATGATCACGCTGGTCGCACTCACGCTGGGGGTCGAGTGGGCGGCGGTCGTCGCCCGAACCCCCGCCTTGCGGTCACGGGCATGGACATCGGCTCTGATCGGCGGACTGGCCGTCAACTCCGTGCTCACCGCGGTGGTGGTAGCGCTGCTGGTGCGAAGTCTCCGACGGCACGGCCCGTCCGGTGGCGGGGAGACCGACTGGCTCGGCGACGCCGTCTTCGTCTGCCGACGCATCCCCATGCTGCGGCGGTCGGTCGGCCCGGACACCGCGGCCTGGATGCGCCGCCGTGCCATGACCGTGTTCGTCGGGCTGAGCGCGCTGGCCGCGGCGGCACTGACCGCCGCACAGGCCGTGGGCGAACGCTGGACGGATCCGCTGCTCATCGCCTGGTTCCTGATCGTCGAGACGACCACCAACCTCGCGTTCTGCGTGATCAGCAACGCGGTCGCCGGATTCGTCGCCCGGCCGCCGCGCACCCGGCTGCGCCGCATTGCCGAGGCATCGGTCGTCGCCGGATGCGTCGCGATCAGCGGGGCGACGGCGTTCCGTGACACGCTGTGGCCCCTGTTCGGCACGGGCTCGCTGACGTCCGTCCCTGCCGTGGCCGCCCTCACGCTCGGCGCCGGTCTGGTCACGTCCGTGGGCACGGCGGCTCTCCTGCTGGCGGGCCTTCCCTGGGACCCTTCCGGCCTGCGCGGCCGGTTCGCCGCGGCCACCGCCCGCCTCCGACCTCGAGGGGAGAGCAAGTCACCCTGACAGCAAAGGAGTTCTCCCTTTGTTGCACGGAAGCCGTGTGGTGCCGTCGTATCCGATAGGCGCAGGTCTTGTGGGGGTGGCCGTGGGGTGGGTGGAGGCTGGATAGACTCGCCGCGTGCCGATTCCGCGCGAGTTATCCACGGATGCAAATCAGCAACTTCGATTCGCTCTGCTCGGGCCGCTCCAGGCCTGGCGCGGCGACGCGAGTCTGGAGCTCGGGCCGGTGCGTGAACAGGCGCTCCTGATCGCCCTGCTGCTTCGACCAGGCAGAACGGTCAGTCGGCAGCAACTGCTCGACGGGGTGTGGGGTGCGGAGCCCCCCGGCACGGGCAGCAGAGTGATCCCGGTCTATGTTCACCGGTTGAGACGGCGCCTGGATGCTCGTGGAAACGGCTCGGCGAATTCCGTGATCGACACCGTCCGCGGCGGCTACCGCTTCGCCCCGGGAAGTGCGTGCACGGATGTGGCGCGGTGGGAGGAGCTCGCGGCCGAAGGGCGCGCGGCGCGGGATTCCGGGGACCTGGACGCCGCGGTGGACGCGTGGTCCCGGGCGCTGGGACTGTTTCGCGGCGAACCCCTGGCCGGGATCGTGGGGCCCTTCGCGGAAGGGGAGCGATTGCGGCTGGCGGAACAGCGGCTCCTGTTGCTGCAGGACAGGGTGGACTGCCAACTCCGGGCGGGACACCACGCCCCCGCCGTGGGGGAACTCTTCTCCCTGACGACGGCCCACCCCTACAACGAGGCGCTGGCCGCCCTGCTCATGCGTGCCCTGCATGCCGGCAACCGTCAGTCCGACGCGCTGGACGTCTACGCCGCGGTGCGGCGCCGTCTGGTGGACGAGCAAGGGGTGGAGCCCGGCGCCGAACTGCGACGCGTGCACGAGGCGGTCCTCCGTGGCGACGACTCCTCGCCGCCCGGCGACACCGCGCCACGGCAGAGGCGGACGGCGGACGACATGACCCATCGGCCGAGCGGGCCTCGGGGTCCGGAACAGGCTCGTCACAAACGCCGCGTGCGGCATGAACTACCCGTTGGGACAGGCAACTTCACCGGCCGGGACCGAGAACTTCGGCTTCTCGTCGCGCCTGCCGACGCGCGGGCGGTCACCGTCCGGGCGGTGGACGGCATGGCCGGAGTCGGGAAGACCGCCCTGGTGGTGCGCGCGGCGCGAGCGCTGCGGGACCGGTATCCCGACGGCTGCCTCTTCGTGGACCTGCACGGGCACCGCGAGGACCGTGAGGCGATGGGGCGGCAGCGCGTACTGCGCCGGCTGCTGCGGGCGGTGGGTGCCGGCGACGGGGAGGACTCCGAGGACCTGGACGAGTTGGCCGCGTCGTGGCGGGCGGCGACCGCTTCCCTTCGGCTGCTGCTCGTACTCGACGACGCCTCCCGCGCCGAGCAGGTACGACCGCTGTTACCCGCGGGTTCCGGCAGCATGGTGATGGTGACGAGCCGCCGGCGCCTGACCGGGCTGGACGCGGACCGCAGAGTCTCGCTGTCCCCTCTCGCCATCGACGAGGCGGCGGACCTGCTGACCCGGATCGTCGGCGGCGAGGAGGGGGGCGACGCATCCGACCACGAGCGTGTGGCCGTACGCGAACTCGCCACGTTGTGCGGTCGGCTTCCGCTGGCGTTGCGCATCGTCGGGGCACG
Organism: Streptomyces sp. NPDC001852; assembly: GCF_042891825.1. Classification (NCBI taxonomy): domain Bacteria; kingdom Bacillati; phylum Actinomycetota; class Actinomycetes; order Kitasatosporales; family Streptomycetaceae; genus Streptomyces; species Streptomyces sp. NPDC001852. The sequence goes on along the minus strand of NZ_JBIATN010000015.1, from coordinate 255,285 downwards.
GATACAGGACCGCCCGTCGTGGGCGGTGGACGCCCTGGCGGTGCGACTGGCCGACGACGAGCGCCGGCTCGACGAGCTGACGGTGGAGGACCGCAGCGTCGAGGCCGCGTTCCGGATCTCCTACGAGCAGCTTCCGGCCGCCGAGCAGCGTGCCTTCCGTGCCCTGGGCCTGTCACCCACCGTACGGCTGGACCGGCTGACGCTGGCCGCCCTTCTCGACCGGACGCCCTCCGACGCCGAGCGCGCCCTGGAGAGCCTGGCCGAGGCGAGTCTGGTGCAGCGGGTGACCGCCGACCGCTACCGGTTGCACGACCTCATGGCGGTCTATGCCCGACGCGTCGCCACCGCATCGCCCGAGGAGGTCCCGGCGGCCCAGGGTGGTGTGTTCCGGCTGTACGTGGCCGCCGCCCGCTGTGCCGCCGACTGGGGCACCTCGTCCTTTCCGACCGGCCCGCAGGGCATCGGACCCTTCGCGGACTGGGAGGAGGCCACGGCCTGGCTGGACGAGGCGGGCGGTGAACTGGTGGACGTGATCGGACAGGCGGCGGCCGTGGGCCGGCTGGACGAGGCCTGTTGGATCGCCGAGGGCGTGGTCGACTACCTCACCCGACAGGGCCGGTTCCACGAGTGCCGCACCGCGCTGGAGATGCTGCTGCCGCTGGTCGGTCAGGCCACCGACCGCCGGATGGACTCCGCGCTGCGCACGGGTCTGGGCATCCTGAACGGGCTGCAGGGCCGTTACCGGCAGGCCCGCTCCTGGTTCACGGAAGCACTGGACATCAGTCGCCGGGCCGGTGACCGGCATGAGCAGGCCAGAGCCGCGGCCGGTCTCGGAACATTCGCCAATCTCGAGGGGCGGATCGCCGAGTCCATGGGCCATTTTGCCGAAGTCCTCCGCCTGGCCGGGGAGTTGACGCACGACGACTGGCTCACGGGTTCGGTCATGACACGCGTCGGCGACGTACACCACCAGCTCCGAGAGTACGACAAGGCCTACGACCGCTACCTCGAGGCGATCGCCCTCGCCGAGAAGGGGGGCAGTCCGCGGCTTCTCGGCAAGACCCTGCTCCGCCTCGGTCGTCTCCAACTCGACCTCGGGCGGCCGGCCGAGGCCGTGGGCACCCTCGGGAAGGCCGAGGACTTGGCCAGGCGACTTGGCGACATCCCCCTGTACTCCGCGGTCCTGGGCAGGCTGTCCACGGCGGAAGCCGACCTGGGCAACCCGGAGGCGGCCGCCGAACTCCGTCGCCGGTCGCACGCGGTACTGGGCGAGCAGACCGGCACCGCGTCCGAGATCGCGATACGCCATCGGCTGATCTGGCACGGGGCCGTGGCGGAAGACCTGGCCGGGGCGCGCGACTTCTTCGAGCGGGCCACCGCCCTGCCGGTCGGCGATGCCAACCGTGCGAGCATCTCCCGCGCTCTGGACGACCTCGACCGCCGCCGTCAGGAACGACGACCGGGCGCCGACGAGTCATAGCGTCTCGGGCGAAGCCGGCCCGGCCGGGTTCCTCCCCGGCCGGACCGCGCTCCCCCTCTCCCCCGGGTCTCCCCGTGTCCCCCTCCGTCAGGAGCCCTACGCGGGGTTCCCGTCGGCGTTCCGCCACCGGATGCCGTCGCCACCGTGATCGGCGAGGGTCTGGGCGATGACGTTGCCGGCCTCCGGGTACTTCGGGTGCAGGCTGAAGTACCCGGGCGCGTTCAGCAGGGACGCGTCGCAGATCGGGTCGCCGTGGATGCAGTACCGCGTGACCGGGATGCCGTTGAACTCGGCCGGCCCGGCTCCGGGCGAGGTGAACCCCGGCACGCCCCACCCCTTCGGGATCTGTGCCGTGAAGCCCGTGCCGGGCTGCATCGGGTCGGCGTAGAGCATGCCGTCGACCTGCGAGAGCGGAATGCCCGTGCCGCCGTTCGCGATCGTCCGGAGGACTTCGTCGGCCGCCTGAGCGCCCTGTGAATAGCCGCTGATCGTGATGGTGGCCTCGGGGTGCTCGCGGTGGGTCTCCTCCGCCACCCGCAACCCCTCCTGGTAGCCCTGCTGCACGCTGGAGTCGTAGTTCGGCGCGGTGACGCTGTCGGGGTGGAACTGTAGGTTCGTGAGGTCGACGAGGGGGCCATTGGGGCCGATGAAGGGGCCGGCGGTGGCCGGGTAGCACACCTTGATCGCGTGGTCGCCGAGGCGGAGGGCGTTGTTCGCGTTGTCGTAGGAGGTCGTCGTGGTGGCGCATTCCGGCACGTGCGACGTGGGGCCGGTGCCGCCGATCTCGATGTAGTAGTGCTCTGCGTCGGCCGCGTGCGCGGCGGAGGGGACCGCGACGGCGGTGCCGGCGGTCACCGCGGCCGCCACGGCGGCGGTGCGAACGGCCCGTGCGATCCTGCTCGTTTTCGACATTGCGTGAACTCCCCCTGGGGTTGTGAACCTGCCGGGCAACGAACGCATCAGACGCTAGGCAGCCGTGTTCACATCCCGTTGACATTCCGATGACTGCGCTGGTGGCGCCGCTGTGCGCGAGGCCGCAGTGCTCGATGTCGTCGGTGGCGGGGCCCGTTCGCCCGGGTCAGGAGAGGGACGTCCTTCCGCGCCTCCTGACCAGCAGCACTGCGGCGGCGGCGCCCACCGCCACGGCTCCGATGCCCGCACCCAGCCACACGGCGGTCGGCGGTCCGTCCTTGCCGTCGCCGCGAGCGGGGACCTGGGTGACGGTGAGGTAGCTGGTTTTCGTCACGCGCCCGCGGTGGCTGACGACAGTGACGGGATACACGCCGGGCGCCAGGTCGGGCTTGATCCGCGCCGGGCCCCAGAAGAGCGGGTCTTCACCCTCATGGCCCTTGACGACGTCGGACGCCAGCTTGGCCGGGGAACGGAACGCCGGTGAGGTCGCGGTCAGTTGCTCCTCCCCCGGGTCCGGATACGCGTCCTGCCACCTGACATACACCGTCCGGCCCGCCGCGACCGTGAAGCCCCTGAGCCGGGCGCTGAACACATGTCCCTGCTGCCCGAAGAAGGCCGGGCCCCTGGCCTTGCCCAGATAGTCGTCGTCGCCCGGGCGGGCCGAGCGGACCTCCAGCCGGGTCTCCGCCTTCCGCGCCCCGCCGACGCCGGTCACCCACACCGGGTACGACCCGTCGCGGAGGGCGTGCCGCAGCGGCACGCCAAAGGCGTTGAACGTACGGGTGTTGTTCCAGGACTCCTTGTCGTGGGCGAGGCGGACGGGCGCGCCGAACGCCGTGGAACGGGCCGTGAAGGACGTGCCGGTCTCTCCGGGGAACAGGTCGTCGAAGAACAGGTTCACCTTGGTACCCGGGCGCCCCGCGCCGACTCCGTCCACCGCGATGGACGGACGCTTGGGCGGCTTGACGTTGATGGTGTCACGGGCGACGACCTTGCCACCGGCCTTGACGACGAGCGGATACGATCCGGGCTTGGCCGACTCCGGGATGGGCGCCTTGACGCCCTCGCCGCCGGTGTCCCCCGCACGGTCCATCCTGACCGGGGCCGCGAAGACCGGCGATTCGGCCACCAGGTGCACGCCCGGCTTCCGCTCGTAGTTGAGCAGATCGATCCCGATGGCCTCACCGGGACGTGGGTTCGCATACGCCTGGCTGATCGTCGGAGGTTCCTGGCCGGCCAGGGCCGACTGCGTCAGGCCCCCACAGGCGAGCACTCCACCACAGACACCAACGGCCACCACCCGCTGCCAGCCGACCCTCATGGCGTCCCCCTCCCACTCAGAGAGGAAGAGGGAAAGACCGGCCCGGCGGTTGGTCGACAGCCGGGACAGCCGACACGCACACCACCGCCTTCGCGATCGGCATGCTCCTCGGAGCCCGGCTGGACGGCCCCGGCCGTGCCGGCCCACGAGCCGGTTGCCCCGTTCACCCTGCTGTTGCCGCGCACGTGGTAGCCGAGGCCGACGTCCACCGCACATGCCGGTGCCGAACGCCTGCGGACGGCCTGTTCCGTACCCTGGCGGCATGCGTATGCGCCCCACTCTGAGCTGGACCCCTGCCGAGGACCTGCCGCCGGGCACCTCGGATCCGGAGCCGGTCGCCGATGCGCTGCGCACCGGCGGTGTGCTGGTGCTCAGCGGGGCGGGCATCTCCACGGAGTCGGGCATCCCCGACTACCGGGGCGTGGGCGGGAGCCTGAGCCGTCACACCCCGATGACCTACCAGGACTTCACCGGCGGCGCGCAGGCCCGGCGCCGGTACTGGGCGCGCAGTCACCTCGGCTGGCGCACCTTCGGCCGCGCCCTCCCCAACGCCGGGCACCGGGCCGTGGCCGCGTTCGGGCGGCACGGCCTGCTGCAGGGTGTGATCACCCAGAACGTCGACGGCCTGCACCAGGCCGCCGGCAGTGAAGGCGTCGTGGAGCTCCACGGAAGCCTGGACCGGGTCGTCTGCCTTTCCTGCGGCGCCTTCAGCCCGCGCCGCGAGCTCGCCCGGCGGCTGGAGGAGGCCAATCCGGGCTACGACCCGGTGGCCGCCGGCATCAATCCCGACGGTGACGCCGACCTCACCGACGAACAGGTCGGGGACTTCCACGTGGTGCCCTGCACGATCTGCGGCGGTGTCCTCAAACCGGACGTGGTGTTCTTCGGTGAAACCGTGCCGCCGCGCCGGGTCGCGCACTGCCGCGAGCTGGTCCGTGAGGCGACGTCGCTACTCGTCCTGGGCTCCTCTCTGACGGTGATGTCCGGTCTGCGGTTCGTCCGCCAGGCGGCCCAGGAGGGGAAGCCCGTGTTGATCGTCAACCGGGATCCGACACGGGGTGACCGCTACGCCGCCACCCGGGTGGCGCTGCCCCTGGGAACAACCCTGTCCGCCGTGGCCGACAGGCTGGGCATCACCGTGGACGGCGAGGCGACACCTGGGTGACGTCGTGACGGTGGTGGGGCGTCACCGGGATCGAAGGCGCCGGCCAGTGGTGCGGCGAAGCACTGTTAGCCGCGGAGAGGGACGGCCCACGGAACTGACCGCTCTCGAGGGCTTCTCGATCACCGGCGCATTCATTACCGTTCCGGAGACGAGACAGGCGCTGGTGCTCGTAGGGGGTGTCGGCTCGTGGTGAGGAAGAGGGCACGGCGGCAGGGACCGATTCGTGCGAGTCTGTGGCGGTTCAGGCGCAGTCCGCTGCGCCGGACGAGCGATCTCGTCGAGGCATGGCTGCTGCTCGTCGCGTGGGTCGTGGGAGTGCTGGGTGGCGCGACCGCGGGCGTGTTGGCCGCGATGGTGGCGGACCAGGATTTCGAGGAGGAGCGTTCCGCTCGCCGGCAGGTCGTCGCGGTCCTCCTGGAGAACGCCAGGGATGCGGTGCCCGGTCACGCGGACGTGAGCAGGGCCGGCGCGGCGGTCCGGTGGACGACGCCCGATGGCCGCACGCGCACCGGCCGGACGACGGTGGCTGCGCACACGCGTGCGGGGACGCGGGTGCCGGTATGGACGAATGCGCGGGGTGACCTGGTCTCCCAGCCCCCGGCAGAGTCCGACGCGCTTGTGAGGTCCTCCTTCGTCGGTGTGGGCGTGGTCATGGCGACGGGATGCGGGGTCTGGGCGTCCGCGCGAGCCGTACGTGCCCTGCTGGACCGGCGCCGCATGAAGCAGTGGGCGCTGGACTGGGAGCGCGTCGACACGCGGCGGGGTGGCAGGACCGCCTGATCAGCCACCCCGACGTGTCACCACCGCATCACTCCGCTGACCCGTGCATGCCGGTGCTGCCGGAATCCCTGCCGGATCGCTGCTCAATGGCCCACGGTGAAGCGGCGGTTCAGGTGTTTCGGTCGCCCGATCTCGTCGACGAGGGCGAGTCAGGACAAGGTGTTGATCTCGTTGCGCACCTTCTCCACGATGGTGGCCGGGAGCGTCGCGTAGCCCTGGAAGCTCAGGTCCTGTTGGCCCTGGGAGTCGGCGATGTACGTCAGGAACGCCTTGGTGGCGGACAAGGTGGCCGGCTTGTTGCCCTTGTCGCAGACGATCTCGTACGTGACCATGTCGATGGGGTAGGCGCCCGGGGCCCTGGTCGTGTAGTCGAGTCCGAGCACCAGATCGGCACCGGTGTCGGTGATCTTGGCATCGGCGATCGCCTTGGACGCCGTGAGGACACTGGGGGCGACCGGGGTGGAGGCTCCGGTGGCGATCGACACCGTGGGAACGTTGCGGGTGATCGCATGTGTCAGCTCGACGTAGCCGATGGCGCCCACCGTCTTCTTCACCTGTTCGGCGAGTCCCGAGGAACCCTTCGCGGACCGACCGCCCTTGGCCGCCCACTCCTTGTTGTGTCCGTACGGCCAGGCGCTCGCGGCGGCGGCGCTCAGGTAGGAGGTGAAGTTGTCCGTCGTGCCGGAGGAATCCGAGCGGTGCAGGGCCTGGATCGGCGTCGACGGCAGTTTGGTGCCCGGGTTGAGCTTCGCGATCGCCGGATCGTTCCACTTGGTGATCTGCGACGCGAAGATCTTGGCGAGGGTGGGGGCGTCCAGCACCAGTTTCCTGATCCCTGGCAGGTTGTAGCCGATCGCGATCGGTGCTCCGACCACGGGCAGATCGACGGCGTGACCACCGTTGGAGCAGACGCTCCTGGACTGGCTGATCTGGGCGGCGCTCAGTGCGGAGTCGGAACCGGCGAAGGCGGTTCTGCCGTTGAGGAAGTCGTTCTGCCCCGCGCCGGAGCCGTTGCCGTCGTAACTGATCCGGGTGCCGGGGCAGACCCGCGTGTAGTTCCTGATCCAGAACTGCATCGCGAACTCCTGCGCGGTCGAGCCGGAGGCCGACACAGCGGCCGCCGTGCCGCACTTGACGCCGATGGCAGCCGTGGCGGCGGGTGAGGCGGCCATGGACGGTCGCCCGGAGGGCTGTGGGCCCCCCTTCGAGCCGCAGGCCGTCAGGACCAGCGCGCCGGAGACGAGCGCCGAGCCCACCGCCAGGGTGGACAGTCCGCTCTTCCGCTGAAGCTTCACTCTCCGGTGCTCCTCACCTGCAGACCGCACGTGCACAACCATGCGCATTTATTTGATCACATTTAGTGAGCAATGCCTCGTAAGAGCCCTGTCACCGACCGGCCGGTCGCCGGTCGACGGCGGACAATGGGTGCATGACTGGTCGCTGGCAGTTCTGGATCGACCGTGGTGGCACGTTCACCGACGTCGTGGCGGTGACACCGGATTCCGAGGTGGTCAGCCGCAAGCTGCTGTCGGAGCAGCCGGAGGCGTACCGGGACGCGGCGGTCGCCGGGGTCCGTCTGATGCTGGGCCTGGAGGCGGACGAGCCGATTCCGGGCGACCGGATCGAGGTGGTGAAAATGGGCACCACCGTCGCCACCAACGCACTGCTGACCCACACCGGCGAGCCGACCGTCCTGGTCGTCACCCGGGGCTTCAGGGACGCCCTGCGCATCGCCTACCAGAACCGCCCCCGCATCTTCGACCGGCACATCCTCCTTCCGGAGGCCCTGTACGCCCGGGTGATCGAGGTGGACGAGCGGGTGAGCGCGCACGGCGAACTCGTCCGCCCACTCGACCTGGACGCCGCGCGGGAGGCGCTGGCCGCGGCGTACGCCGACGGGTTCCGCAGTGCCGCGGTCGTCTTCGTGCACGGGTACCGTCATTCCGGGCACGAGGCCGCCGTCGCCGAGGCGGCCCGCGCCATCGGCTTTTCGCAGGTCAGCTGCTCGCACGAGGTCAGTCCGCTGATCAAGCTGGTACCGCGGGGCGACACGACCGTGGTCGACGCCTACCTCTCGCCCATCCTGCGCCGGTACGTGGACCAGGTGGCCGCCGAGCTGAACGGTGTACGACTGATGTTCATGCAGTCCGGGGGCGGCCTGCGCGAGGCCGGCCGGTTCCGGGGCAAGGACGCCGTGCTGTCCGGACCGGCGGGTGGGGTCGTGGGAATGGCGCGCGCCGCCACCGGCGCGGGCCATGTCAGGGCGATCGGCTTCGACATGGGCGGCACCTCGACCGACGTGTCCCACTACGCGGGCGAGATCGAGCGGGTCCTGGGCACCCAGGTGGCCGGAGTGCGGATGCGGGCGCCGATGACCGACATCCACACCGTCGCCGCGGGAGGTGGCTCGATCCTGCACTTCGACGGGATGCGCTACCGCGTCGGCCCCGACTCGGCCGGCGCCGACCCCGGCCCGGTCTGCTACCGGCGCGGCGGGCCGCTGACCGTCACCGACGCCAACGTCATGCTCGGCCGCATCCAACCCGCCTTCTTCCCCCGGGTGTTCGGCAAGGACGGCGACCAGCCGCTGGACGGGGCCGCGGTCCGTGCCCGCTTCACCGAGCTGGCCGAGCGGACCGCCGCCGCGACCGGGCGGTGCCGCGGCCCGGAGGAGGTCGCGGCGGGATTCCTCGACATCGCCGTGCTCAACATCGCGAACGCGGTGAAGAGGATCTCCGTACAGCGCGGCCGCGACATCACCCGCTACGCGCTGGTCGCGTTCGGTGGCGCGGGCGGCCAGCACGCCTGCGCGGTCGCCGACCGGCTCGGCATCGACACCGTCGTGATCCCGCCCCTCGCCGGGGTGCTGTCCGCGTACGGCATCGGGGTGGCGGACGCGGTCGCGCTGCGCGAACGCTCCCTCGAGGCCGCCCTCGACCGGCCGGAGACGGCAGCCCGCGTCGAGGCCGTCCGCGCGGAGCTGGAGGAGCAGGCACGCAAGCAGCTGCGCGAGGACGGCGTGCCGGACGCCACCGTCCGCACGGCCGCCCGCGCCCTGCTGCGCTACGAGGGCACCGACTTCTCGCTGCCCGTGCCGCTGGGCCCGGCCGAGGACATGCGGGGCCATTTCGCACACGACCACCGCGACCGCTACGGCTTCACCATGAGCAAGCCGCTGGTCGTCGAGGCCATCTCCGTCGAAGCCAGCGGTTCCTCCGGCCCGCGCGGCGCCGCGCCGACCGTCCCGCCGCCGCGGACCGGTGCGCTCCGACCGGCCGACACCGTACGGATGTTCACCGGGGACCGCTGGCAGCCCACCCGGCTCCACCGACGCCAGGACCTGCGCCCCGGTGACGGCGTCGAGGGTCCGGCGATCATCGCCGAGGCGGATGCGACCACGGTCGTGGACCCCGGCTGGCGGGCCGCGGCCGACGAGCACGGCGACCTCGTCCTCACCCGCTCCCTCCCCCGCCCGTCCCGTACGGCGGTCGGCACCACCGTGGACCCGGTGATGCTGGAAGTCTTCAACAACCTGTTCATGTCCATCGCCGAGCAGATGGGTGTACGGCTGGAGAGCACCGCCCATTCGGTCAACATCAAGGAACGCCTCGACTTCTCCTGCGCGCTCTTCGACCCCGACGGCAACCTCATCGCCAACGCACCCCACATCCCCGTACACCTGGGCTCCATGGGCGAGTCCATCAAGGAGGTCCTGCGCCGCAACCGGGGCTCGATCCGGCCCGGCGACGTCTACGCCATCAACGACCCGTACCACGGCGGCACCCACCTGCCCGACGTCACCGTCGTCACCCCGGTCTTCGACGAGGCGGGCGAGCAGCTCCTCTTCCTGGTCGCCTCACGCGGCCACCACGCCGAGATCGGCGGCATCAGCCCCGGGTCCATGCCCGCGTTCAGCACCACCATCGACGAGGAGGGGGTGCTCTTCGACAACTGGCTGCTGGTGCGCGACGGACACTTCCGCGAGGACGAGACCCGCCACCTGCTGACCAGCGCCCGCCACCCCTCACGCGACCCGGACACCAACCTCGCCGACCTGCGCGCCCAGATCGCCGCCAACGAGAAGGGCATCCAGGAACTGCGCCGCGTCATCGACCAGTTCGGCCTCGATGTCGTCCACGCCTACATGCGCCACGTCCAGGACAACGCCGAGGAATGCGTACGCCGCATCATCGCGACCCTCCAGGACGGCGAGCACCGCTACGAGACCGACAACGGCGCCGTCATCCAGGTCGCCCTGCGCATCGACCGCGAACGGCGCAGCGCCGTCCTGGACTTCACCGGCACCTCGCCCCAGCAGCCCGGCAACCTCAACGCCCCCGCCTCCGTCGTCATGGCAGCCGTGCTGTACGTCTTCCGCACCCTCGTCGCCGATGACATCCCGCTCAACAGCGGCTGCCTGAAGCCCCTCGACGTGCGCATCCCCACCGGCTCCATGCTCTCCCCCGCCTACCCGGCCGCTACCGTCGCCGGAAACGTCGAGACCTCCCAGGCCGTCACCGGCGCCCTGTACGCCGTCCTCGGCGCCCAGGCGGAGGGCTCCGGCACGATGAACAACGTCTCCTTCGGCAACGAGCGCTTCCAGTACTACGAGACGGTTGCCTCCGGCGCCGGTGCGGGAGAGGGCTTCGACGGCGCGGATGCCGTGCAGACCCACATGACCAACTCCCGCCTGACCGACCCCGAGATACTGGAGTGGCGCTACCCGGTGCGTGTGGAGGAGTTCCGCATCCGCGAGGGCAGCGGCGGCAACGGCCGCCGGCACGGCGGGTGCGGAGTGGAGCGGCGGATCCGGTTCGCCGAGCCGATGACGGTCGCTGTCGTCTCCGGTCACCGCCGGGTCCCGCCCTACGGCATGGCCGGCGGCGAACCCGGCGCCCTCGGCGAGAACCTGATCGAACGCGCCGACGGCCGCACCGATCGGCTGCGCGGCTGCGACACGTCGGACGTCACGAAGGGTGACGTGCTGGTGATCCGCACACCCGGCGGGGGCGGATACGGCCCCGCCGACGGCTCCCCGCCCGCTCACTGACGAGGCACGCGACGTCCTGGCCCGCACCACCGGATGGTGACGCTTCCGGTCGTCCGGGCCGGTGACGGACCATGGGAGGGAGGGGAGCCGGCGGCGAAAGGGCGGCCCATCGGCGGTGATGGTGATGAGGGGTTCGATCTTGCTCGGGACTGTCCGTGGACTGGCGGTGCGGGCGCACTGGAGTGTGCCGCTGATCATGCTGCTCTTCGCCTACAGCCTGGCCGCCCGGACGCTCCCGGGTTACGCGCCGGGCCAGGCACCGGTGCTGTACGCGGTCGCCGGAGTGGTCGGCGCCGCGCTGCTGCTGGTGAGCCTGGTGGTGCATGAGATGGCCCATGCGCTGACGGCTCGCAGGGCAGGGCTCTCCGTGCGGGACGTGACGCTGTGGGCGCTCGGTGGAATGACGCGGATGGAGCGACCGACGACGGCACGGGCCGCGTTCACCGTCGCTGTCAGCGGGCCGCTCGCCAGCCTGTTCCTCGGCGGCCTCGGAGTGGGCGCGGCGTACGCGGTGGAAGCCGTGCTGGGCTGGCGGATCGGCGTTGTCGTACTGGGCTGGCTGGGTGGCACCAATCTGCTGCTGGGCGTCTTCAACCTGCTGCCGGCCGCGCCCCTGGACGGAGGACGGCTGCTGCTGGCCGTGCTGTGGTGGCGTACCGGGGATCGCGATCGAGCCCAGCGGGCGTCCGGGCGTGCCGGACAGGTCCTGGGCACGGCGCTGGGCGTGGTGGGATGGCTGGCGTTCCTGAGGGGGATGACCGGCGGACTGTGGCTGATGGTCATCGGTCTGTTCGTGGCGGCCGCAGCCGCGGCCGAACGGCGGTGGGCCGAGCTGGTCACGGCCCTGCGAGGGGTGCGGGCCGAGCAGGCCATGAGCACTCCGGTGGTCACCGGTCCCGACTGGCTGACCGTGGACCGCTTCCTGTCCGAGGTGGCCGCCCGGACGCAGCACTCCGTACTGCCGCTGGTGGACTTCGGCGGCTGTCCCAGTGGTGTCGTCCAGCTGAGCCGGCTGGCCGCCGTACCGGCCGGCCGGCACGAGTCACTGCGGGTACGAGACCTCGCGACACCCCTGTCCCAGTGCACGCAGGCCGCACGGGAGGAGCTGCTGATCTCCGTGCTGGAGCGCCTCGCCAACGGGGGCGGACTGCCCATCCTCGTCATGGAGGACGGCCGGCTCTGCGGGATCATCACGGCGCACGACATCGACCGCTCCCGCCGGAACCCACGGCGTCCGCCGTTCCCGCACCCTTTCCGGGACACCGATGAACCGGAGCGTCAGGTGTGACCTGCGGGGAACCCGCTGCGGTGGTGGGGGAATGATGTTCACGCGCACAATGTTTCTCATGTAGGGCAAACGGGGGGCCAGCCGGAGAAGGTGAACGGCCACGGCTATTCCTTTCGGACCCCATCTGTCGGTGCCGGGGATGTCACCGGTACGCGGCGTGGGCGTCGAGGCAAGCAGAGCCGCCGGGCGGCTGGTACGGCTCCCGCTCGACCTTGCGGCGGGAGGCGTCGGACAGCTGGCCGGACACTTCGTTCGCGCCCTGTCCGAGCCGGGCACCGGCGGCGACGAACCGTCCTCGCCGGAGGGGGACATCCCCGTGCTGCTGGTCCACGGGCTCGGCGACGGGGAGTCGATCGTCGCGCCGTTGCGGCGGGGACTGGACGGTCTCAGCGCCGGGCCGTTCATCACGGTGAGCTACCACGCCTTCAGCCCGGACATCCGCGCCGCCGCACGAGTCCTGGGCGAGCAGGTGGAGCTGGCGAGTGCCCGCAGCCCCGGGCGGGGCGCAGTCGTGATCGGTTACAGCCTCGGAGGGCTGATAGCCCGCTACTACGTGCAGGCGCTGGGCGGAGACGTCCATGTGCCACTGGTGATCACGCTGGCGACGCCGCACGGGGGGACGGCTGCGGCCCTGCTGGCACCACCGCATCCGCTGCTGCGCCAGCTACGGCCCGGAAGCGGGCTGCTGGAGGAGCTCGCCGAGCCGGCCCCGGCATGCCGTACCCGGTTCGTGGCCTTCTACAGCGACTTCGACGAGGTCGTGATTCCGGCTTCGAGGGGCCGCATAGACCACCCCGACCTCAAGGCCCGCAATGTGCTGGTGCCCGGCGTCGGCCATCTGACGCTGCCGCTGCACCAGCCGGTCATCGACCAGGTGCGCTCGCTGCTGACCGCGGCTCGGCAGACCTCTTCCGCCGCATCCCTCCCGCACGGCCACGGTCGGGGGAAGAACGGGCAGCCCCGAGGCACCGCAGACGTTCCCGTGACAGCCGCCCCCAAACGGAGGACGCTGAAAGGGAGCCGGTAGGAACGCCAGCACGTGCGCGGACGGACAGCATGACCTCCTCGCCCAGCCCCGAGAGCGGGACGACCCTTCGCCCCCTCCGCCCCCAGGACGTACCGGGGGTACGAGAACTCATCGATGCCGACCGGCTTCCCGGGCAACCGCACTGCGTCCCCGAGAAGCTCGCCGCGGTGTGGCAGCGGCCTGTCCCCCTGGTCGGGCTGGTCGGGCGGGAGATGACGGCCAGGCCGCAGATCAGCGTTCTCACCGACTCCCGGGACCGTCCCTGCGGGACCGTCGCGTACCTGTCCTGGGCCGATGCGCGGACCGGTCTCATCTGCTGGATCCACGCACACGAGGACCGGTCGACTCTTCGCGCCCTGATCGGCCACGCTCTGTCCGCTCTGGCCCACTGCCCGCGGATCGAGGCGTTCGTGAGCGCTCCGCCCGGTGCCCTGGGGCCGGGAGGCCTGCCCCGCACTCGACGCCGGGCCACGCACGACGCCTTGGTGCAGACCGGTTTCACAGGCCGCTGCCAGGGCTGCTACATGCACCTCGGGCTTCCTGCCGAACAGCCGCCGGGCAAAGTGTTCGCCGACGTCTTCCCCTGCGACTTTCCCCCGGGCCACCGGCTGATCATCCGTGAGGACGGCGAACCGGTCGCCGAAGCAGTGGTCAGCATGGGGCCCGACCGCACCGCGACGCTCTACTGGCTCGAGACCACGCCCGCCCGCAGGCGCCGCGGCCTGGGCCGCAAGGTGCTCGGTCAGGCCCTGGCCCTGTTGGCCGAGCAGGGCGCCGGCGAGGTCGCGCTGGTCCTCGACGACGCCCAGCGGCCCACCTCCCAGGAGCAGGCCGCCACCCGGCTCTTCCGTTCCTTCGGCTTCGCCGTCGTGGACGAGCTGTGGACCTACCAGCACCGACGCTCCGGCCCGCCGCGACCCGACACCGACGCGTGAGCCGAGGGTCCGACGGCCGCCCCCGCCGCGACCGTGGGCGCTCAGGCGTGGACCCGTTCGGCAGCCGCGAGGATGGTGGAACGCGCCTGATGGCGGCGTTCGTAGTCCAGCACCCGACGGGTGAGGCCGTCTCCGGCGTCGGCGAGCCGCTTGCGGATGTCGCTCGCGTTCATGCTGTCGTAGCCGGGCCAGGGCTCGGGCCCGAGCAGGTCCGCGATCCTGCTCAGGACCGCGGGACGGGCCGCGTGGGAGCGCTCGTACGCGCCGACCATGGCGAGTTCCGTCTGCGACAGTTGCGGGAGCCGGTCGAGGATCATCTTCGCGCTGAGCCTGCGGTAGTCGGGGACCGGCAGCGCATCGGCCGAGATGAGGGCACCCTCCGGCACGCCCTGGAGCAGGTCGACGCCGGGCATGCGCTCGGCCGTCTCCCTCAGCCAGGTGCTCCAGTCGCGCACCGTCTGGCCGGCGCCGCCGACGCCCACTCCATCGGTGACCACCGCTGCCTGGGCGGCCATCACCGCTGCCTCGGCCTGCTGCTCGAGGCAGCCGGCGAGTTCCTCCAGCGTCTCCTCGCCATCACTGCGGACGGTGCTGAGCAGCTCCGCGGTGATGGCGTCCTCCGCCTCCTGGGCGATGCGCTCGGCGGCCCGGCAGATGGCCACGGCGAAGGCGGTGGCCGCGTACTCCTCCTCGACGTTCTTCAGCAGCCGCTGCTCGGTCGCCTTCCCCTGCTGGCTCCGCAACAGGGCGCCCGGTGCGAACATGGCCGCATCCAAGGGCAACCGGACCGCCTGCCGGGTGATGTCCCAGGCATTGCCGAGAACGTTCTGCACGAGCCGGCGTGGCTTCAGAGCGGCCAGACGCTCGTCGATGACGTACACGTGCCCCCGGGCGTCGCCGGCGCGGCGCTCCAGGATCTCCCGGTACTCCCCGGAGGGGGTGACCGCGAGGTCGGCTTTGAATCGGTCGGCCAGCGCGGCTTGGGACTCACGGACCTCGCGCAGCGCAGGAACGAGCATGTCTGTGGCTACGGCCATCACGTTTCCTTCGGATAGGGCGATGCTCGCATGACATCGGGCCAGAGCGGCCCCGCCCCCCTCGTTCCCTACCGTGCCCCGAAACCGCCTCCCCCGCATCTTCCCGGCGGCCACTCGTAGGTTCCGCCGCCCTGCTTCGGCGTCGCCGCCTCCGGGTTCGGCGCCGAGGCGGGCCCGGCCACCGCGGTGGTCGCCGGTGCGGTCAGGAAGGTCTGAATCCTGGATGCGGGTTCGGTTCCGCCGGTGCCACGCGCGAGGATGTGTCGCATGGTCGTGACGAGTGGGTGGAGGCGATGCCGTGTGGTCGGGCCCGTGCGGTCGTTGCGCGCCGAGAAGGAGACGGCTCGATGAGTGCGCCGCTGTACCAGCTGAAGGCCGAGTTCTTCAAGACGCTCGGTCACCCCGCCCGCATCCGTGTCCTGGAGCTGCTGAGCGAGCGCGAGCACGCGGTCGCGGAGATGCTGCCCGAGGTGGGCATCGAGCCCGCGCACCTGTCCCAGCAGCTGGCCGTGCTCCGGCGGGCGAACCTGGTGCGGACCCGCAAAGAGGGGTCGAACGTGTACTACTCGCTGACCAGCCCCGAGGTGGCGGAGCTGCTGCGGGTGGCGCGCTCGATCCTGTCGGGCGTGCTGGCGGGGCAGGCGGAGCTGCTCGCCGACCTGAAGGCGACCCAGGCGGAGGAGAAGCCACGGGCGTAGCGACGGCCGTCGAACCCTGCGCCCGAGCCCGCGAGGTGACCAAAAATGGTCCCCCGGCGCAGGCGCCACCAAGCCAAAGCCCGCCGCCGCTGCCACTACCGAAGAAGAAACAGTTCAGGACCAGGAGTCTGACTGGAGCACCAGATCTCGTATCCCCCTCCCCACGGCCGTTGACGCCTCCGGATGGCTGCAGCGACCGAGGTGGCTCACCGATGCAGAAGGTCCCGCGATGGGGCAAAGTGGACGGAGAGCCGAATAGCAGGGACAGCGCCTCCTCGGGGCACGCGCTCCAAGGTGCACGTGGAAAAAACCACTAGTCACCGGACCGAAATGCGCTCTGGAAGGGCACCCGCTGCACCAATGCCCATCAGGCCAGTGGCCTGTTAACCGCATGAGGAGCGGGCAAGTGGAATTCAGTAAGACCGACACGGCACTTGTGTTCATTGATCCACAGAACGACGTACTGAGCGAGGACGGAGCGAACTGGGACGCGGTGGGGGCGAGCGTCACAGAAAACAGGACCGTCGAGAATATGGAGAGAATCTTCGAGGTGGCGAAGGCGGCCGGATACGAGGTCTTCATCTCGCCCCATTACTTCTACCCGACCGACAACGGTTGGCGAATGAACGGCCCGCTGGAGACAAACGAACTGGAGACACATACCTTCGCACGGGCGGGACAGCTCGATCTGGCGGGGTTCCGGAACTCCGGGGCAGACTGGCTGGAGCGCTTCAAACCCTATATCGAGGACGGCAGAACGGTGGTCGCAAGCCCGCACAAGGTATTCGGGCCGGAAACCAACGACCTGGTACTACAATTGCGTAAGCGAAAAATTCAAGGAATTATTCTTGGTGGAATGTTGGCGAACATGTGCGTTGAGTCCCATATGCGCCACCTCATCGAGGAGGGATTTGAAGTCGCCGTGGTCAGGGATGCAACAGCTGGACCCCGACACCCGGTCTGGGGCGACGGTTATCAGGCAGCCATGATCAACTACCGCTTCTTCGCCCATGCTTTGCTGTCGACGGACGAACTGGTCGACCTGATGCACTGAGGGGGTCGCCGCCGGTAAAACAGCCTTCACGCCCCATAAGCACGCCTCAGCCAGCGCCGGCAGTCAGCGGCCCACTGCGCGGGAAGGGTTAGGGGAACACGCATCGTCCCTTCGTGGCCGGCTCCCGGAACGACGCGTCGGTGGCAACCACGGTTACGGACCACCGACGAGCGGGTTTCAGGTCAGCACAGTTGGGGGTACTGTGGAAATTCAAAATATCGTGGAGTTCGCCGGTCGAGCCGTTGATGCCGCGGGCGTAGCCGTCATAGTCGTGGGCATGCTCTTCGCGACCGTCCTCGCTGTTATCAGGATCAGTCGCCGACAGGCGGATGTGTACCGCGGCTATCGCCGTCGTGTCGGGCGGTCTATCTTGCTAGGACTGGAGTTCCTCGTAGCCGGCGACATTATCCGCACGGTCGCCGTCGCACCGACGTACGCGAGCGTTGGAGTGTTGGCCGTGATCGTGGGAATCCGTACCTTCCTCAGTTTTTCTCTCGAGCTCGAGATCACCGGGCAGTGGCCTTGGCAAAGGCCAGTGGCCGAAGCCGATGACTGACGCCGCATGGCGCCGGCTGCCAGGCATGCTGACCGGCGGCCATCCGCCGCAATCGGACTGGGCCGTGCACATCCCGGACGGCGCCGCTCAGCTCCGTGAGGAGGGCCCCGGCTGTTCCGTGGTACCGCGACACGCCTCCCCCTCTCGGCGTCTGCGCACGCCCTCTTCTCGAGCGGATGCGAGTGCCCGCTGCTCGCCGCCCCGGAGACCGTCGACGTCCCCGTCGGCCAGATGTCCGCAGGCGCACGATCCTCGCCGAGCCATTTGTCGAGGACGTCCTGTCCCTGCCCCGCCGCCTCGTCGGCGACGGCCAGCTGTTCACGCTGAAAGTGCGGGGCCAGAGCATGATCGAGGCGGCGATCTGTGACGGCGACATCGTCACGGTCCGCCGCCAAGACGCCGCCGACTCCGGCGACATCGTCGCCGCCCTCGTCGATGGCGAAGCCACAGTCAAACAACCTCTGACCGAGCGGTTCAGCAGCGGCCATACACATAGCAGCGGCGCGAGTCCTCACCCGCTCTGCCGGCCGCGGTGGGCGTCACAGAGGGCTCCACGCCGACGAACCGCGCGTAGACCCGCTGACACTCCTGTACGCAGTTTGCGTACGGGGTGCGAAGGAAAGTAGCGGTGTCGGTAGGAGGCGACTCGTTTCACTTCGCGACGGCCGAGCCTGCTGGATCCCCCAGTCGTTCAGGGGGCTGATGCAGGTTCGGGTGACAGGCTGTCACCCGATCGTGCGGCAGACCCGAATTTTCGGTCGAGGGACGGGCGATCGCACTCAAGGCTACCGTCGGGCATGCGCGTGCATGCGATCACTACACCACGTACAAGTCGACCGTCACCTCGGCGGTCCTACGGTGTAACGGTTGGCGGATGAACGTCAGCGCACCTTCAGACGTAAAGGGCCATGACCGGACATGATTTCCACCCGCGCTTTCTGGCTCGCCGGCCGTCCGGCCAGCGGTGAGACGACCTTGGCTGTGGCCTCCCCCTGGACCGGTCAGCTCATCGGAGAGGTCAGTGTGCCCACCGATGAGCAGGTGGAGGAGGCGGTGGCGGCAGCGTATGCCGTTCGCGATGAGTTCGCGGCTACTCCCGCATATGTTCGTGCCGCCGCGCTCGACCACGTGAGCAAGCGCCTTATGGAGCGCAGCGAGGAGATCGCGCAGCTCATCTCCGCGGAGAACGGAAAGCCGATCAAGTGGGCTCGCGTAGAGGTCGGCCGTGCGGTGTCCGTGTTCCGGTTCGCCGCGGAGGAAGCCCGCCGCTTCAATAGCGGTGAGGCTCAGCGGCTCGACACTGACGCCGGCGGCCAGGGCCGACTGGCGCTCACCCGCCGCTTCCCGAAGGGCGTTGTGCTGGGGATCACGCCGTTCAACTTCCCGCTGAACCAGTGTGCCCACAAAGTCGCCCCGGCCATCGCAGCCGGCGCCCCGATCATCCTGAAGCCGGCGCCCGATACTCCGCTCTCGGGTCTAATCATCGGTGACCTCCTTGCCGAGACCGAACTGCCGGCCGGTTCCTGGAGCATCCTGCCGGTCGCCAATGACCGGATGCCGGGGCTGGTGCAGGACGAGCGCCTGCCCGTTATCTCTTTCACAGGCTCCGAGAGGGTCGGGTACGCCATCATGGACTCCGTTCCCAGAAAGCACTGCACGTTGGAGCTCGGCGGGAACGGTGCTGCCGTGGTGTTGGCCGACTTTACGAGCGACGAGGATCTTGACCGGGCCGCCGCGCGCATCGCTACGTTCTCCAACTACCAGGGCGGACAGTCCTGTATCTCTGTGCAGCGTGTGATAGCTGACGCCGCGGTGTACGACCGGCTGTTGCCGCGTATCGTCGCAGCCGTCAAATCTCAGGTCACCGGCGACCCTTCGAATGACAGAACTGATGTGGGTCCGCTGGTCAGTGAGGCCGCAGCGTGCCGCGTCGAGTCATGGGTCGACGAAGCCGTCGGTTCCGGGGCAACGCTTTATACGGGCGGCAAGCGGGAGGGCGCTTCGTACGCGCCTACGGTCCTCGCGGATGTGCCAGCAGACACGACCTTGGCCTGCGAGGAGATCTTCGGGCCAGTTCTCACGGTCCTCAAGGTGTCCGGTGAGGCCGAGGCTTTCGCCGCTGTGAACGACTCCAAGTATGGCCTGCAGACGGGTGTGTTCACACGCGACCTGCAGGCTGCCTTCCGGGCACATCGGGCTCTGGAGGTCGGCGGAGTCGTGATCGGCGACGTGCCCTCCTATCGCGCCGACCAGATGCCCTACGGCGGGGTCAAGCAGTCTGGTGTCGGCCGCGAAGGAGTGAAGTTCGCCATGGCGGATTACACCTACGAGCGCGTGCTGGTCCTTACTGACCTGGCGATATAGCAGTTCGCTCACAGCCCCCTGCGAGGCGACGCTCGCCGGGAACGACAGTGCGAGGGGGCGTACGAGAGCCGTGCAGTACGACAGGACTGTGGGTGGCTCCGCTGTACGGTTCGTTCAAGTCTGCTGACCGAGCAGCGCCAGTTCATCAGATGTCGTGCTGCATGTTCGGCGCCGGTGGTCGCGGAGGGCAGGCCGGCGTCCGGCTCGAACCCGCCGTCGCCGCCCCTTGTGCAGATCCGGTCGAGCAGTTCGGCATCCCGTGGTCCTCGCAGCCGGGCCATGGACCGAAGGAGCCACAGTGGACCAAGTGATGGCACACGAGGTCGACAACCATGTCTCCCCAGCTGCTCGTTCAGCTTTCGCACGCGCCTCGTTCGGTGCGTTTCATCGTCAAGACCCCTTGAGGGACCAAAGGAGTGGGGCCCGGCCGTTCACGGCCGGGCCCCACTCATGTCGCTTACGCCGGTGCCGGCGCCCAGAAGCACGCGTCTTTCCTATGGCCGCAGCGACGGAGGGACTCGAGGTATTTCGTGCCCTGAGATGCCCTGCCGGAGAGGCCCCATGTCTTCTGGCGCTTCCGACGGCTGTATGAACTCGGTGGCTGCGGCGGCACGCACGGTCGTCGGCGCCGCCGCTGGCCAAAACTGCCGGGCGTCGGTGCTCTGCTGATCATCTGTGTGCACGGCGTCCGACTCCACGCCCTCAGCCGATTCCGGGGGTCGCCGTGTGCCCGCACACCGGCGGGGCTGCGCTCGCCCGAAGGTTCGGTGTGACTACCGGTGTGACCGCGACGCGGTCACACTCTCATCTTCGCTGGGACGGGCAAGCGCATCGTCTTGCGGCGCTCAGATCTGGTTGAGTCCGCCATCGACGAACAGCTCGGATCCGGTGACGAAGCTGCTCTCATTGCTGGCGAGGAACAGTGCGGCGGCTGCGGCCTCGTCCGGGTGCCCCATCCGGCCCAGCGGTATCTGGCTGGCGAAGGCGTCCCTCATCTTCGCGGCTTGGTCGGCGTCCGCGGCCAGGCCGGTGACGCCCGGGGTGACGATCGGGCCGGGCACCAGGGTGTTCACTCGGATTGCGCGGCCGCTGAGTTCGTTGGCCCAGGTGCGGGAGAAGGAGCGGACCGCGGCCTTGGACGCGGCGTACACGCCGAAGGCGGCGCCACCTGAGGTGGCAGCAGTCGATCCGGTCAGGATCACCGAGGCGCCGTCGTTGAGCAGCGGAATTGCCTTTTGAACGGTGAAGAGCATGCCTCGCACGTTGATGTTGAAGGTGGCGTCGAAGTGCTCCTCGGTGACCTGCTCAAGCGCGGCGAACTCACCGCCGCCCGCGTTGGCGAACAGTACGTCGATGGACCGGCCCCGCTCGGCGACAGCCGCGTAGAGGCGGTCGATGTCCGCGAGGTTCGCGACGTCGCCCCGGACGGCGGTGGCTTCCCCACCGATCTCGGCCAACGCGGCGTCGAGAGCCTCCTGTCGACGGCCGGTGATGAACACGTGCGCGCCCTCACGCGCGAATCGCTTGGCTGTGGCCAGTCCGATTCCGCTGTTGCCTCCGGTGACGACTGCCGTCTTCCCGTCAAGCTGTCCCATGATCGCTTATCCCTGTCCGGTGCAAACGCCAAGCATCATGCACCATGTGTCGCTGCAGTGTTACAGCCCGGAGCGGACAGCCCCGGGCTACTTATGGACTGTACGGTAAAGAACCACGTTATGGACCGCTCGGGCAAAAACGTGGCTGCATCCACACCGCCGAGCGGCGACGAGCCGGCCGACGCCGGTCCGCCCGCCGGGACGCCGGGGCGCCAGGGGGAGTCGTGCGCCACACACCCCGCCACCACCCAGCCTGTCCCCCTGCGTGCCGCAGTGCAGCGGGGCGCCCACGATCTGGACCGATAGGTCAAGAAGGACGTATGCTGTTGAACATGGGACGACCGCGGAATTTCGACGAGGACCAGGTTCTGGAGTCTGCGCGCGAGCAGTTCTGGAATCAGGGGTACGCGGCTACGTCACTGCAGGACCTGACGGACGCCACCGGACTGGGCAAGGGGAGCCTGTACGGGGCCTTCGGCGACAAGCGGCAGCTGTTCCTGCACGTGCTGGACGGCTACCGCGACGAACAGCTCAACGGCGTCCGGGCGGTCCTGACCGGGCCCGGTACGGCCTTCGAACGCCTGACCCTGCTCGTTGAGGGCGTGGCCAAGGGATTCACGGAGGACCCGCAGCGGCGCGGCTGCCTTCTGGTCAACAGCACGTCCGAGCTGCACAGCAATGATCCGGACATCGTCTCCCGGGCCCGGAGCAGCTACCAAGCGGTCGAAGATCTTCTGATCGCCTGCGTGAAGGAAGCCCAGGACGAGGGGACGGTCGAACCGGGGGCGGACGCCCAGGAGGTCGGGCGGCTGCTCCTTGCCGTCATGCAGGGCATCGAGTTTCTTGCGAAGACCGGCATGGACGGCTCAGCTCTGCTGCAGATAAGCCAGGCCGCCCTCAAGCAGCTCTCCCGACACTGACCATCCTGCGGGCCAGCACCCTTCACAGGTGACGTGCCGACCGGCAGGGACCCGGGTGGGCCCGCCCTTGAGCAGGCACTCCGGCCGGGCGGCTGCGCCATCGACTGCGCCGCAACGCGGGCCGACGACGATCCGGCAGTCGACGGCGCCGGCCCATTGCGCACGGGCCCTGACGGCAAAGTCTCCAGGCTACCCAAGTCCGCGCGGGACCTCGCTCGCGCCTCACTTCCGCACGCCGACGGCGATTCGCCAACTGGTGCATTGATCCACTGACTTCGCAATGCACCTGAAGAGGACACAAGTTCTTGACTGTACGGTCCATAAGGTCTACGTTTGGCCTACGACCCGCGGATTCGCTATTGCAAGTAGACGCCGGGTCAGCGGCAGACGGGCACAGACTGTTCCGCTGCACGGCACAGAGAAGCCGGGCGGAATGCGCGAGGGGTCTCGCGTGCCCCACCGCAAACGCCTGCACCCGCCCAACGAAAAGTGATCACCATGACCACCGCTGCCCAGCCGCCCTTCCCGTACAGCCTCCACAACGTGACGATTTCCGTCAGTGACCTCGACGCGTCGATCCAGTGGTGGAACCGGGTGTTCGGCCTCACCCTGCTGGCGAAGTCCCGCTTCGACGCCATCGGAGCGGACGTCGCCTTCCTGGAGGGCCCCGGGTTCCGGCTCGAGCTCCTCCAGCCCGCGGACGGTGTGCGGATCCCCGAACTGACGGCAGAGCCCCCCGCCCACATCCGCCCGATCGGCAACAAGGCCCTGGTCTTCCGCGTCGAGGACCTCGCCAGCGTGACCCGCACCTTCCGTGACCTGGGCGTGACGACCGTCTGGGAGCAGATGGACCTCGGCGACGGCAGCATCTCGACCGCGATCCGCGACAACGACGGAAACCTCATCAACGTCTTCCAGCAGGGCGCAAGCCCGATCGGCTGACACGGCGAACCCATCGCCCAGGCTGCCGAGCCAGTTTCCCTGGGTCAACGGCAGCGCCGCCGTTGGCCCAGGACCGGGGGACGGCGCTAACTACGCGCGAACTCAAGCAGGTCTCTGTTGAAGATCTCGGCGTACTTGGGCACCATCGCAAGGCCATGAGGCGCGCCCTCGTAGACCTTGTACTGCGCGCCCTTGACGATCTTGGATGATTTGGCGCCCGCGGAGACGATGGGCACGATCTGGTCGTCGTCGCCGTGCACGATCAGTGTCGGCACATCGACCTTCTTCAGGTCCTCGGTCGTGTCCGTCTCGGAGAACGCCTTGATGCAGTCGTAGGCGCCCTTGATGCCGACGGTCATGCTCCAGAGCCAGAATTCGTCACGCGTTCCCTGGGAGACGGTCGAGCCCTCACGGTTGGCACCGTAGAACGGGGCACTGAGGTCCTTGTAGTACTGCGAGCGGTCCGTGAGCACACCCTGGCGGATCTCGTCGAACACCTCGATCGGCAGGCCCTCGGGGTTGGCTTCCGTCTTCAGCATCAGCGGCGGGATGGCGCCGAGCAGGACCAGTTTGGCGACCCGTGCCGTGCCGTGCCGGCCGATGTAGCGGGTGACTTCGCCGCCGCCGGTGGAGTGCCCGACCAGGATGATGTCACGCAGGTCTTCGGTTTCGATGACCGCGGCCAGGTCGTCGGCGTAGGTGTCGAGGTTGTTGCCGTCCCAGGGCTGACCGGAGCGTCCGCCGCCGCGTCGGTCGTGGGCGATGGCGCGGAATCCGTTGTCCACCATGAGCTTCATCTGGGGGTCCCAGGCGTCGGCGGTGAGCGGCCAGCCGTGGGAGAAGACGACGGGTTGGCCCGAGCCCCAGTCCTTGTAGAAGATCTGCGTGCCGTCCTCGGCGGTGGCGAAGGGCATGGTTGCGCTCCTCTCGATGTGCACTCGCGGGCCTTACGTCACGCCCTCCGGGGATGTGACCGGAAAGCGGCGCCGCACGAGGTCAACATAATTGCGGGGCAGCGGTTCAGCGCGTCTGGAAACACCGCTTCGGTACGAGTGGGACGGCCGTTGCCTGACAGGCGAGGAAGTGGTCTGTCTCGTACGGTGGTCCTTGCATGCCGCGGGCACATCCACCGTCAGGGGAATTCACCGGTTACGCCACTCGAGTGAGCTCCCGGGCACAGTCACCCACCCGCCTTGAACATCACCACCGGTGGCGGGCGGCAGCCAGGTGATCACGGGTCGTTACTACTCGTTCTGTGACACGC
Source organism: Streptomyces sp. NPDC001852 (assembly GCF_042891825.1). Taxonomy (NCBI): domain Bacteria; kingdom Bacillati; phylum Actinomycetota; class Actinomycetes; order Kitasatosporales; family Streptomycetaceae; genus Streptomyces; species Streptomyces sp. NPDC001852. The sequence goes on along the minus strand of NZ_JBIATN010000015.1, from coordinate 230,897 downwards.
GGAGGGCAGGACATGGGGTCCGACGTTGACGTGCTGGTCGTCGGTGCTGGTCCAGCGGGGTTGCTGCTCGCAGGTGACCTGGCCGAGGCCGGAGTGCGCTGCACCGTCGTGGAACGGCGAGAAGGGGAATCCCAGCTGACCCGCGCATTCGCCGTTCACGCCCGAACGATGGAGCAACTGGACGCCCGAGGCCTGGCCGACGACCTGCTTCTGACCGGCCTCCGCAACCCGATCCTGCAATTCCTCCGGATCGATCTGTCACACCTGCCGACCCGTTACCCCCACGTGCTCGTGACGCCCCAGTACAACACCGAGCGACTGCTCCTGTCCCGCGCCCTGACACACGGCGTGAACATCATGCGGGCCCACGAAGTGACGGGCGTCCAGCAAGACCCGAGCGGTGTCGACGTCACCGTGAAGACACCAGCCGGCACTGAACACAGCCTGCGCGCAGACTACGTCGTCGGCGCAGACGGACGAAACAGCTGCGTGCGCCAGTCCCTCGGCCTCCCATTCCCCGGCCGCTCCGCCGTTCGCTCCATGATGCTCGCAGACGTCCGGATGGCTGATCCGCCGAAGAAGCCGCCCACCGTGGCAGCGACCGGAGACGCCTTCGCCATTGTCGTCCCGTTCGGCGACGGCTGGTTCAGGGTCATGGCCTGGAATCGCCACCACCCCATGCCCGACAACGCATCGGTCGACCTGGAAGAAGTCAAAGACGTCGCCCGCCAGGCGCTCGGCAGCGACTTCGGCATGCACGACCCTCGCTGGCTCTCCAGATTCCACAGCGACGAACGCCAGTCGCCCCGCTACCGAGTAGGCCGAGTATTCCTCGTCGGCGACGCCGCCCACGTCCATTCCCCGGCCGGTGGCATGGGCCTCAACACCAGCATCCAGGACTCCGCAAACCTGAGCTGGAAACTCGCAGCCGTTCAGCGTGGCCGCGCACCGGACACCCTGCTCGACAGCTATCAGAACGAACGGCACCCGGTGGGACGCCGGGTTCTGCGGATGAGCGGGGCACTGCTCCGCGGCGTCCTCACCACACCACGGGCATTGTGCGGCCTCCGTGACTTGTCAGCGCGTACGGTGCTGCAAACCCCACCAGTGGCCCGACGACTGGCCATGGCAATCTCGGGAATCGACATTTCCTACGCCGCCGCGGTCGGCGCGCATCCCCTTGTCGGGAAGCGGGCACCTGACGTCCCCCTCAGTGACGGACGCAGACTCTACGAAGCCCTCCGTAAGCGACGGTTCGTCCTTGTCACACCGTCCGACACGGAACGCTTCCCCTCACTGATCACAGAGTGGGCCGGCGAGGTGGAGATCGTATCCCCGAAGGGCGCTACCAAAAAGAGTGTTCTGGTCAGACCAGACGCCTATATCGCGTGGGCCATCTCGGACGAGTCACCTGAACATCGCATCGACGCGGCCCGTAAAGCATTGACCGAATGGTGCTGCACACAGGGCTCCAGCTCTGTAGCCCCTTCACCCGACCAGGGTCTGTCGTAAGTCACCCTCGCAGCCCTGCTGATGTGGGCGTGACATTTGACGACAGAACCTAGGTTCAGGGCGGTGTGGCAGGCGTGGAAGATCCACCGCGACGGCGAAGACGCGGATGAGGAGGAGGCGAAGGAGGGCGGCCCGACCCCGCTGGAGGTGGCCGCGGTCATCTTCGCCGACCACCGACCTCGCCCTCGGCCACTCCACCGTCCGCGACCGCTTCACCGGCACCGCCGTGCTGAAGACCGAGGCCGCCCGGGAGATCGGCTGCCTCGGCTACGTCGCCCGTGCCAGCGGCCTCGCGTACGACGCCCGCGTTGCGCATCCCTTCACCGATGACGACCCACGGCTTCGCATCCCGGTCCACACCGGCGGCGACGTACTCGCCCGCTTCCTGGTGCGCGCCGAGGAGATCGACATCTCCCTCGCCCTGATCGAGCACACGATCGTGCCCGACTTCCCCCTGACCAACAAGAGCTTCAACCTCTCCTACGCGGGCAACGACCTCTGACCCGCAGCGCGGGGCGGCTCCGAGGTGCGTACGGATGATGACCGGGCGTTCACGAGCCGAGCAGGTTTTCCCCCACGGGTCGAGGGCAGGTGACGTGCAGGATCAGGACTCTGGTCGGACACTGGAGTCAAAGCTGTGGTCGCGGGCGTAGGAGACCAGGGCACGATGGCCAGGAATCACGGCACGACACCCACTTCCGGTGCGGCGGATGTCGTCTTCACCCATTCCGTTTTCGGCGCCCCGTGCTGGGTGAGTCTGACCAGCCGCGACCTCGACGCCACCCAGGACTTCTACGGTGCCGTGCTGGGCTGGCAGTGCCGCAAGGCCAGGCTGGGCGAGCACTTCCGGACCGCGCTGGCGGACGGGGTACCCGTCGCGGGGATCGCGGCGGTGGCCACCATGTGGCAGATGGCCGTGGCCTGGACGCCGTACTTCGCGGTGACGAACGCGGACGAGACCGTGGCCCGGACCCAGGAGCGATGCGGCACCCTGGCGGTCGGGCCGATCTCCTTCCCTCCGGGAAGAGCGGCGCTGCTCGCCGACCGCGACGGCGCCACCTTCGGGATCTGGCAGGGGAAGCTCGTGACCGAGTGGGAGACATGGCGGCAGGTCGCACCCACCTTCATCACCCTTCACACCCGCGACGCCTTCGACGCCGCGATCTTCTACGGCCAGATCCTGGACTGGGCCTCGGATCTTCCCGGCTGCTGCGAGGTCGAGTACGCGGGCGACGAGGTACTGCTGCGCAGCCAGGGTGACATCGTGGCCCGCATCGAGTCGGGGTCTGTCGAGGCGCCACCGGACCCTTCGGTGCGACCGCACTGGCAGGTCCACTTCTGCGTGGCCGACGTGGGACCGTGCGCCCGGGCCGCCGAGAAGCACGGCGGCAGCGTCCTGCGGGAGGGCGAGCACGAGGCTGTGCTGCGGGACCCCGATGGCGCCAAGTTCACGGTGACCTCGCGTCGGCGGCGCTGACCTCCCCGGCATGCGCGTCTTGCGGATCTCCCGGATCTTCCGGATCTCCGGTGGCAAGGTCACCGCTTCTTGGCCAACCACTCGTCCGGATGCGCGTCCTCCTTGCGCATTCCCCGGGGCCAGACGCGGTCGACGAGCGCCGTCCCGCTGCGAGGCCGGGTTCTCCGACCCGACCATTTTGTCGAGAGCGGTCATACGGGACCGGTCGACCACCTGGCCGGTGCGCGAACGTGGGCGCGGTCGTTGGATCATGCGAGAGTGGGCGCATGACGGCATTGGAAGACCCGGTCGTGGCAGTCGGCGAGGTCGAGGAACTCGCGGTGGACGGGCTGCGGTGGCTGACCGCGGTCGCGCGGGAAGCCGTCGGCGGGGGCCTGGCCTGGGCGACCAGGCCCTCCGACGACGAGCTCGACCCGACGCTCTACAGCGGTACGGCCGGGATCGTCCCCGTGCTCCTGGAGGCGTGGCGGCACTTCGGCGACGACTCCCACGCCGACGCCGCCCTGCGCGCGGCCCGCGCCCTCGCGGACTCCCTCGACGGTGTCGACGACGACTCCCTCTACTTCGGTCGCACCGGAACGGCCCTCGTCCTGCGGGCCGTTCACGACGAACTCGGCGACGCGGCCGCCGGTGCGGCCGCGGACCGCGCGCTGGGGCTGGTGCGGTCAGGCTTCGACGGCACGCGCTGGGGAGAGTTGTTCGAGCTGATGGGCGGCAACGCGGGGATCGGCCTCGGCGCACTCGTGGCCGGCGACGCCGAGTTGGCCGTCCTCGCCCTGGAGCCGTATCTGCGGACGGCCGAGCAGACCCCGGCGGGCGTGCAGTGGGCCCACCGCCCGGGCATCGACTCCCGTCTGCACCACATCTCGCACGGCACGCTCGGAATCGTCCTGGCGCTGGCCCGGGTCGGCCGGGCCTGCGGGCGCGCTGACCTGGTCGAGCTGGCGCTGGCCGGTGCCGCGGACGTCGTGGCGCGTGACGAAGCGGGCCCGGAGGGCTTCCTGGTGCTGCACTCCACCCCGCAGTACCGACCCGACGTGATCGAGCCCATCAGCTACGGCTGGTGCCACGGCCCGGCCGGCGACGCCCAGGTCTTCCGGCTGCTGCGCGACGTCACGGCCGACCCGGTCTGGCCCGCCCTCGTCGACCGCTGCTGGCACACGGTCACCCACTCCGGTCTGCCCCGGCGGCCGCGCCCCGGCTTCTGGGACAACAACGGCCGCTGCTGCGGTACCGCGGGCGTTCTCGCCCTGGCCTGCGACCGGATCACCGAACAGCACGACGGCGACGACTTCGCCCACGTCCTCGTCGCGGACCTCGCCGCCCGCGCGATCCGGGACATCGACGGTGCCCGCTGGTCCAACTTCGAGCACCGGTCCGCTCCGGGCGATCTCGAACCGTGCACCGGCTGGGCGATGGGCAACGCGGGCGTCGTCCGCGAACTCCTGCGTTTCGTACGGCTGAGCCGCGGGGGTGATCCCCGGTACGCGTTCACCTGGCCGGACCAGCCTGCGGTGCCCGCTCGGGCCACGGTCCGCCTCTCCGGTACCGACGCCATGTCGTGAGGGACGGGTGCGCACGCCGGCGTCACTGCCTGGCACCGAAGTCCTGCGTCCACCACGGGCCGCCCGCACCCTTGTGAACGCCCACACCGATGTCCTTGAACGAGCAGTTGAGAATGTTCGCCCTGTGACCGGGGCTGTTCATCCAGGACTCCATGACGGATGCGGCGGTCTGCTGGCCCTGGGCGATGTTCTCGCCGTATGTGGACCAGCGATAGCCGGCGGCCGTGATGCGCTGGCCGGGGTCGGCGCCGTCCGGGTTGGTGTGGTCGAAGAAGTGGCGAGCGGCCATGTCGTCGGAGTGGCCCTGGGCCGCCTGTTGCAGCTGCGGGTCCTCGGTCAGGGGGGCGCAACCGGCGCCCGACCGTTCCTTGTTCACCAGCGCGACCACCTGGCCGACGACGTCGGTCGGTTCCGGCGTGGACGGCGCCGTGCTCGTCGGGGTCGCAGCCGGTCGGGCGGGCTGGCGCCCCGTGGGTCCGCTCGCCCTGCCGCGGCTCGGGGCCTTCCCGGCCCGCGGCTTCTTCGGCTTCGTCGGTGACGGGGAGGGGGAGGCCGACGGCGACACGCCACTGGCACTGGGCGTGGCCAGGTCCAGGACCGGGGCGGCCGCTCTTCGCTCCGCGCTCGCGCTGTCGCGGCCGGTTCCGGAATCCATGCGGAAGTACCACAGACCGCCACCGACGACGCAGGCCGCGACGACGGCCCCGCCGACGGCCCGGCGCCGCATCCGCCGACGCCTACGGGACTGGCGCCGCGAGCCGGTCCCGCCCCGCGCGGCACCTGGTGCAGCGGCCGGGCCCGAGGCGGTATCGCCCCCGGTGACCCCGAGCGGTGTGGCCGACCCTGCCGGGACAACACCCCCCGAAGAGGTGGAGAGCCTGGCCGGCAGCGCGGGCGACGCGGCGACCAGCGCCAGACCGGCCAGCAGTCCCTCCGCCGGCATCAGGCCGCTCCACAGTCCGCTGCACTGGGAGCAGCCGCGCGCGTGCCGGGCTATTCGCTTACGCCACAGAGCCGAGGGCCTGCCGTCCCAGGAAGCCAGCACGATGCGCAGCTCCTCGCACCGGGGCCGTGCGTCGAGCGCTCGTACGACCACGCGGGCCGCCTCGAGCTGCGTCTTCATCCGCTGCACCCGGACCGCTGTGTGCTGGGGCGACAGGTCCAGAGCCGCCGCCACCTCGGCCCGGGTGAGCTCGCCGGCACACTCCAGCCACCACAGGGACAGCAGTCCCCGGTCCTCGGGTTCCAGCCAGCGCGTCGCCTGCGCTGTCTCCTGTCGCTGTCCGGCGAGCTGGAGTTGGACCACCGTCAGGTCGACGAAGTCGGCACCCGGATCGGCCAGGTCCTCGGCTTCCTCCATCGTGCCCGGGGCGGCGCGCCGGTTCTGCCAGTGCGCCCGGACCTGGTTCATCGCGATCGCCACGAGCCAGGGGCGAAAGCGCTCAGGAGTGCGCAGTTCGCCCAGCCCGTCCAGGGCGCGCAGCATGGTCTCCTGCACCACGTCGTCGACGTCGACCGAGCCGTTCAGTGCCCGGCCCACGATGTTGTAGACCAGCGGGAGGTAGGTGTGGACCAGCGTGTCCTGGGCCTGCGTGTCGCCCTCTCGGGCGGCCGTGACCAGTATCGCCGTCTCCGCCGCGTCCTGCGTACTCATACAAATGCTTCCCGTCATCGAGGCCGAACGATTCTGTCCGATAACTGGGAGATCACTCGACACGGCCCGGATAACAGTTCTTCGGCAGTGAGTTTGAATCGGCGCGGGGAGCAAGGACCGGACGTGCGGAGACGACCGGGGTCGTTCAGGAGCACGCCACGCTCGTCCAGAAGTCCCGCATCAGCGGGGTCGGGGCCGGGCTTGTCATCGCCACCTGCGTCAGGAGGATCGCGGCCGTTCCCGTGGACGGCACGATGTGGGCCGTCGTACCCGTGCCGCCCACCCAGCCGTAGCGGCCGGGTACGTTCCAGGGAGCGGCCGGGGTGACATCGACCTGGCCGCCGTAGCCCCAGCCCTGGCCCTCCAGGAAGAGCGGGACGGCGGCGCGCTGTTCGGCCGTGAGGTGGTTGGTGGTCATGCGGCCGACCGAGGCGGGGGTGAGCAGGCGGTGGCTGTTGCCCTCGCCGCCGTTCAGCAGCATGCGGGCGAAGGCCAGCCAGTCGTTTGAGCAGCGCCCGGTCCGGCCGGCGATCCGTGCCGACCATGGCGTGCATGCGCGCGAGATGAGCCTGCTCGGATCCGCTCTCTGCGGCAAGCGCCGGCTCCCCCACGAGGCGCCGGGCCTCGGCGGGATCGGAGCCCGCATCGCCGAGTACGGTCCAGACCTCCCCGAGTCGGCGCTGGTCCACCTGGACCGGGCCACCGGCCGAGCCGGCAGGTCGCGGCGGGCTTCCAAGCCGGTCGGGGGCCTGGCCGGTGGCCGGCGGCGCACGGACGATCGCCCCTGCCGATGTGCCGACGGTCAGGTCGATGGGGAGCCTGTCGGGGCGCTGACGGACCGCCGCTGTTCCCGGTGCCGGGGGTGAACTGGATCGGCTGCTCTGATCGCACGGGCCGGGCGCCGATGAATTCGACGGCGGGGCGGGGTCTACACCTGGAGACCGCGAACTGCGCACACGACAGCGAGGGACCATGAGCACCAACGCACTACCGCCCGTCGTCGACGCCGGAACCTGGCAACGAGAGCTCGAAGCCCTGCGCGTCCGGGAGAAGGCCGCGACCCGAGAACTGGACGCGATCGCCGCCCAGCGTCGCCGCCTGCCCATGGTCCGGATGCCCGAGTACACCCTTGAGGGTGAGAAGGGACCGGTCCGGCTGGTGGACGTCTTCGAAGGCAGGAAGCAGCTGATCGTCTACAGTCACATGTGGTTCCCCGGCAAGCAGTGGCAGTGCCCGGGCTGTACCGGCTTCACGTCGCAGTTCACCCGACTCGACTTCCTGGACGCCTATGACGCCCGGTTCGTCGTCGTCACCCAGGGGCCGATCGACGAAGCACTTGCCTACAAGCGGCGCGTCGGGAACCGGATGGCCTGGTACTCCACTGCGAACAGCCCGTTCGGCAGCGACATCGGCGCACCGCCCGGCGGCGGATTCGCCGTCAACGTCTTCCTCCGTGACGGCGACACCGTGTACCGGACCTGGCACACCGACGGCCGTGGCGTCGAGCAGCTCAGTCACACCTTCGCGCTGATCGACGTGCTGCCCTACGGCCGCCAGGAGGAATGGCAGGACTCGCCCGACGGCTGGCCACAGGATCCGACCTACAGCCGGTGGAGCTCCTCCGAAGACATCGCGGCACTCTACGGACCCGGACAGCACACCTAGGACTGCCGTACGGCCTGACCGGGCGTGTCCGCGGTCGCTCACTCGTTCGGCGGTAGGCAACACCGAGGAAGGGAGCCGGCGGCGGATCGGCAGGTGAACGTATGGTCGAGCGCCCGGACAGCGCGAGCAGCGCCTGGTGTGCGGCTCTGGCGGGGTGTGCAGGCGCGTGCGTTGTCGGACAATGGGCAGCATCGGGGGCCCCGGCCCGATTCCGGCGGGCCGGGGCCCCACATCATGCACTCGGCGCCGGATCAGTCCCAGCCACCGTGGCGCCGGACCACGCGGAAGCTGGCCACCACTCCGCGCTTGACATGGATGTCATCGACCCTGCGCGGGTGCACGCCTTCCGAGGAGCTGTGGGGGCCGACGATGGCGATGGGAGCGCCGTTGTCGCAGACCACCCCGCGGAAGACCTCGACGATCTTGTCGCTCTCGTTGCGGATGTTGATGCTCCGGGCGCCCAAGCCGCTGACCACGGTGATGCAGTCGCCGGGCCGGCTGGAGTACGACCGCTCGTTGATCAGGATCCGGCCCCAGTCGCCCTCGCGGCCCTCGCGGCCCCCGCGGCCCTCGTTGCCCTTGCCCTGCCCGGATTCGCCGCCGAGGGGCGCCGCGGCGGCAGCGGCCGGGGCCGCCTGGGGCACCGGGGCGTCGGCCGCCGACGCGTACGTGATGCCGGTCGCGGCCAGGGCTGCGGCGGCCGCGAGACCAGCGGTGACCACGGTGGAACGGGGGACCTTCATGTCGTTTCTCCTGTCTGCTGTCTCAGAGATACCGGCCCGTCAGCCGGTCGTGATCAAAAGTACCTACAGCGGACACACCGGTCATATTGAATGACTTCCATTGGGCGCCGATCGGGGTATTTCCATCGCGACACGCCACTCCCCCGAAGGCGCCATCGGACGTCAAGTACCCGAAGACAAAAGCGGATTGATGCGACATTAGCCCTTTCGACTGATCTCCTGATGCCCACTCACCTGCCGCACCCCCAGCGTGTCGCTCCATCAGGGGGAGATCGAGCCGTGCTACGGGGGTCCGCCGGGCCTCCCATCGATCCGGTTGACGCAACCATCCGGTTGCCATACTCTTGCAACCAGATGGTTGCGACACCCGTGGAGGCAGTCATGGCATTCCCTGATCGAATCGAGCGGACGATCGAGATCGCCCACCCCCCGGCCAAGGTGTGGGCGGCACTCACCACGGCCGAGGGACTGAGCGCCTGGTTCGGCGACGAGGCCGCGATCGATCTACGCCCGGGCGGCACGGCCTGGATGAAATGGGAGGGCGGACACACCGCCGACATGCGGGTGGAACGAGTGGAGGAGCCGACGGTGTTCGGCTTCACGTGGCGCACGGCCGAACTGCCCGAGCACGATCCGCGCCGCACATATGTGGAGTTCACGCTCCAACCGGTCGGCACCGGCACCCGGCTGACAGTGGTCGAGACCGGCTTCGCGCAGCTGCCGGACGAGGTCCACCGCAAGGAGTACGACGGCCACACCGAGGGTTGGGCGCGCGAACTGGGCGAACTGGTCGACCACCTCGATGCCGCAGCCTGACATCGAGGCGATCGCCGAGCAGGTCTTCGCCGCTCTGGCCGACCCGAGCCGGCGCGCCATCCTGGCCGCGCTGGCTTCAGGGGGGCCGGCCACGGCCACGGAGCTGGCCGGCCGGCTGCCGATCACGCGGCAGGCGATCGCCAAACACCTGGCCCTGCTGGCCGACGCCGGCCTGGTGACGGCCGAACCGGGTGAGCGACGCCGGGTGCGCTACCGGCTGCGGTCCGCACCGATGCAGGTGGCGCAGCAGTTCCTGGCCGCGCTGGCGCGCGACTGGGACAGCCCCCTCGGCGCACTGAGAGATCATCTCGACGATCAGGCTCGCGGATCCACGTGACAAGGCCCGCCGCCTGACACACCGGAGGGAGAACCGACGGTGAACATCGGATTCCGGCGCCCGACCGCGCCGGCGATGGTGCTGGGGGCGATGATGCTGCCGGGCGCGGCCCCGGCGGTCGCCCTGCATGTCCGTGTGGCCGGCGGGCTTCGAGGCGCGCCGCTGTTCGCCGGGGCCTGCCTCGCCGTGTGGGCACTCGCAGGTGGCGTGGCGTACGCACTGGACCGGCCGCACGGGTCGCCGGTCGCCGCCGTGGTGGTGATCACCGCGGGCGTCCACGAGCTCACGCCGCCGACGATGTAGCGAGGAGAGGAGGACCGGACAGACCAGAGCTCGGCACGGCACCCGGCGCGGTGACGAACTGGCCCGGCGGCCGCGGGAGTTGCCCTGGCTGCGGGTGGACAAGGACTACCGCTTCGAGACCGAGGAGGGAACGGCGTCGCTCGCCGACCTGTTCCGGGGACGCTCGCGGCGGGACGTCCTGTGGGGGATGTACCAGTGGCTCGACCGCGCGCCCCTCGGCCGCAACGAGACCGGCTTCTGGTGGCGCCGCCACGACGAGCACGACAACCGGTGAGCGAGGCCTGCCGAGATCCGGGCCCCGGGGAGGCTGCACCGGCGTGTGGCACTCCGGCGACTCGGGCCGTTGCGGGGCCGAGCACGGTCTGGGCGGCGGCCTTGTCGTTGGACAGCCCGGTCGCCACGAGCGCGGGGATCCGCCGGCTCAACCAGGGCCCTGAACCATCACCGGACCCAGCGGGGACGACGGTGACCGATCAGGGGTGATCACTTTTCGGATGCGATGATCAGGGAAACAGTCGGCGCCATCGAGTGGCACGGCCCGGTCGGCTGAGCACGGATGATCTGGAAGGCACACCATGGCAACGGCGCATGCCGGCGCACTCGAGCGGTGGTGGGGCAGGTCAGTCCGTGTCGCGGCCACCCAAAAGGCCGGCGACCTGTGAGCGTACGACATCCCACGCGGCGGTCGGCAGGTCGCCGAAGGCCGCCGCCCGCAGCGTGTGCAGGGCTTCCTCGGTGTCGGTGACGCCCGGGACGCTGCCGCTGAGCACGTCATAGCCGTCGCGCACCGCGACCCGCAGCAGGTCGCCACCGCCGTCGAGGTACAGCGCCGAGGCGACGACGAGCGGCGGCGGTCCGCCGGCCTCGCCGGCCAGTTTCCGATAGGCGCTGGCGATCGGTTCGCGCCAGCGCAGGCTGAGCAGGACGGGGCGCTTGGTCACCAGCTCGGCCAGGTCCGTCTCGTGGACGCCGTCGGAATCCAGCACCGTCGCCCGGGCGTCCAGTACCGTCGCCGCGGGCAGCAGACACCGCAGTGTGCTGCCGACGAGGTTGCCGCCGACCGTCGCCGTCCGTCGCACGGCCCCGGTGCCCACCGCGGCGGCCGCCCGGCGCAGCACGTCCGGCATCCGGTCGTCCATCCGGTGCAGGACCACGGCGCCGCCCACTGTCTCCCGCCCCAGCACGTTGGCCTCCGGCACCTCCCGCAGGGACACGGCCAGTTCGGGGAAGCCGTCCCGCTGCCATGTGGCCCACACGAGCGTGGCCCCGCCGATCGGCACGGCTCCCTCGGACAGGCACTCCTGGGCTTCGGACACCGACGTGGGGAGACGCAGCAACACAGCGACCGGCCTGCCTTTCTCGCGAGTCGACCGAAGGCGGTGGGTGATGCCGTGGTCGACCGCCCTCGCCGAGGCAGTCTTCTCGCCCGGGCGGGGGCGCGTACAGGGCTCACACGAGCACGCCGTGCACGCTCTCGTCGGGCAGCGCCGGCGCCCCGCCGGTCCGGACCGCCGGGCGGGGGTTTTGGACCCGTGCACCGGTGACCTTGTGGACCTGTCCAGGACCTCCGCGGTGCGGGCAGCGTGGGCGGTATGGACACACCTTCCGTTTCGCTCGCCCGGCTCGTCCCCGGCATGGCCGGGATGGCGCTGGTCGGCAGCAGCGTCACCGTCTCGCGCACACTGATCGACGCACCGCTGTTCACCACCCAGGCGGTCCGGTACGCGGCCGCGACCGTGATCGTCCTGGTCATGGCGCGGCTCGCCGGTGCTCGGCTGCTGTGGCCGCGGGGCCGGGAGTGGCTGTGGCTGGCCGGGATCGCGGTCACCGGTCTGGTGCTGTTCAACGTGGCCGTGGTCCGGGGCGTCGGCCATGCGGAACCCGCGGTGGTCGCGGTCGCGGTGGCGTGCGTACCGGTGGTTCTCGGGGTGGTGGGCCCGGTGCTGGAGCGGCGCAGGCCGAGCCGGCAGGTGCTGGGGGCGGCGCCTGTCGTCATGGCGGGTGCGGTGCTGGTGGAGGGGACGGGCCGCACTGATGCCGTCGGGGTGGCCTGGGCGGTGCTGGCTCTGGGCTGCGAGGCCGCATTCACACTGCTCGCGGTGCCGCTGCTGCGGCGGCACTCGCCGTGGGGCGTGTCCGTGCACGCGATGTGGCTGGCCGGTGTGCTGCTGGCCGTCCTCGGCGCGGCGGCGGAAGGACCGTCGGCCGTACGGGAATTGTCCGGGCCCCAGTGGGCGGCCGTCGGCTATCTGGCGTTGATGGTGACGGCGGTCGCCTTCGTGCTGTGGTACTCGACGGTCCGCGCCGCAGGGGCGGGGCGAGCGGGGTTGCTCACCGGCATCGCGCCGCTCGCCGCGGCCGTCGTCGGCGCGGTCTCGGGCAGCGGAGCGCCGAGGCCGTCGGTGTGGCTGGGCATCGCCGTGCTGATCCTCGGCCTGGTCGCCGGCCTGCGTCCACGCAGCGTTCCCGGCGCAGAGGCCACGGATGTGGATTCCAAGCCCCAGCGGGGGGTTCAGGCCATGCCGTCCCGCCCGATAGCGGAATCCCCCCGTCAGCAAGTCCGACGTAAGTAGGGTGATATGCATGAAGGCACTTTTGTTGTCTGGTGGCTCAGGTACCCGATTGCGCCCCATAACCCATACATCGGCGAAGCAACTTGTACCGGTCGCGAACAAACCGGTGCTGTTCTACGGCCTGGAAGCCATCGCCGAGGCGGGCATCACCGAGGTCGGGATCATCGTCGGGGACACCGCCGAGGAGATCCGGGAGGCGGTCGGCGACGGCTCCGCATGGGGGCTGGAGGTCACCTACATCCCGCAGGCGGCACCGCTGGGGCTGGCCCATGCGGTGCTGATCGCGCGTGAGTTCCTGGGCGACGACGACTTCGTGATGTACCTCGGCGACAACTTCGTCGTCGGCGGCATCAGGGATCTGGTGGACGCCTTCCGCGGCGAGCGGCCCGAGGCTCAGATCCTGTTGACGAAGGTGCCGGACCCGACCGCGTTCGGGGTCGCCGAGCTGGACACGGCGGGGCAGGTGGTCGGCCTGGAGGAGAAACCCCGGCATCCCAAGAGCGAGCTGGCGCTGGTGGGCGTCTATCTGTTCTCCCCGGCGATCCATGAGGCCGTGCGCTCCATCGAGCCGTCCTGGCGCGGGGAGCTGGAGATCACACATGCGATCCAGTGGCTGATCGACACCGGACGTGATGTGCGTTCCACGATCATCTCCGGGTACTGGAAGGACACCGGGAACGTCACCGACATGCTCGAGGTCAACCGCTCGGTCCTGGAGACCCTGGAGCGCCGCATCGACGGTACGGTCGACGACGACAGCGAGATCATCGGCCGGGTGCGGATCGAGGCCGGGGCGAAGGTCACCGGCAGCCGGATCGTGGGCCCGGCGGTCGTCGGCGCGAACACCGTGATCACGGACTCGTACGTCGGCCCCTTCACCTCGATAGCCGGGGACTGCCGGATCGACGACAGCGAGATCGAGTACTCGATCGTGCTGCGCGACTCCTCGATGAGCGGGGTCCGGCGGGTGGAGGCCTCCCTCATCGGCCGCAACGTCGAGGTCACTCCCGCACCCCGCAAGCCCGCCGCCCACCGTTTCGTCCTCGGCGATCACAGCAAGGTGCAGATATCGTCATGACGGCCCCCGTGTCCCCTCCTGCCCGCCCGACCCGGATTCTGGTGACCGGCGGTGCCGGTTTCATCGGCTCGCACTACGTCCGCACGCTGCTCGGCCCGGCCGGCCCGGGTGGGGTGGTGGTCACGGTGCTGGACAAACTCACCTACGCGGGCAATCCGGCCAATCTCGACGAGGTGCGCGATCACCCCGGATTCGCCTTCGTCCAGGGTGACATCTGCGACGCCGCACTGGTCGACGAACTGCTCGCCGAGCACGACCAGGTGGTCCACTTCGCCGCCGAGTCGCATGTGGACCGCTCGATCCTGGGCGCCACCGAGTTCACCCGGACCAACGTCCTCGGCACGCAGACACTGCTGGACGCGGCGCTGCGCCACGGAGGTTCGAAGACCTTCGTGCACATCTCCACCGACGAGGTCTACGGCTCCATCGACTTCGGCTCCTGGCCGGAGACGGACCCGCTGTGCCCCAACTCCCCGTACGCCGCCTCCAAGGCGGCCGGCGACCTGATCGCCCTCGCCCATCACCGCACCCACGGCCTCGACGTGCGGGTGACCCGCTGCTCCAACAACTACGGGCACCATCACTTCCCCGAGAAGGTCATCCCGCTGTTCATCACGAACCTGCTGGACGGCAGGAAGGTCCCGCTGTACGGCGACGGCGGCAACGTCCGCGACTGGCTGCACATCGACGACCACGTCCAGGGCATCGAGCTGGTGCGCACCAAGGGGCGCGCGGGTGAGGTCTACAACATCGGCGGCGGAACCGAGTTGACCAACAAGGAGCTGACCGCCCTGCTGCTCCAGGCCTGCGGCGCGGACTGGGACACCAGCGTCGAGTACGTCGCCGACCGCAAGGGCCACGACCGCCGCTATTCCGTGGACTGCACGAAGATCCGCGATGAGCTCGGCTACGCGCCCCGCAAGGACTTCGCCACCGGCCTCGCGGAGACGGTCACCTGGTACCGCGAGAACCGCACCTGGTGGGAGCCGCTGAAGGAGCGAGCGGCGCTCCAGTGACGCGTCCACACCCTCTTCCCGACGAACAGACGAACAGGTGACCATGACCACCACTTGGCTGATCACCGGCGCCACCGGAATGCTGGGGCAGGACGTGCTGGAGCGGCTTCGCCGGGACGGAGAGGCGGCCGTCGGCCTGGCCCGTGGCGGTCTCGACATCACGGACGCCGACGCGGTGCACGGTGCGATCGACATGCACCGGCCCCGGATCGTGGTCAACTGCGCCGCATGGACGGCCGTTGACGACGCCGAGGCACGCGAGGCGGACGCCCTGCGGGTCAACGGCGGCGGGCCCCGGCACCTCGCCGAGGCGTGTGCGCGGACGGGTGCCAGGCTGATCCAGGTCTCGACGGACTATGTGCTCGCGGGTGACGCGACCAGCCCGTGTCCCGAGGACGCCCCGACGGCACCGAGCGGCGCGTACGGACGTACCAAACTGGCGGGAGAACAGGCGGTACGGGCGGCGCTCCCGGACGCGGGGTACGTCGTGCGCACGGCCTGGCTGTACGGGGCGGGAGGCGGCAACTTCGTCGACACGATGATCGAACTGGAGACGGTCAAGGACACCGTCGACGTGGTCGACGACCAGCGTGGACAGCCGACGTGGACGGTGGACCTCGCGGACCGGCTCGTACGGCTCGGACAGGCGGCCCTGGCCGGTGGCGCGCCCGCCGGGGTCTACCACGGCACCAGCGGTGGTGAGACGACCTGGTTCGGGCTGGCGCGGGAGATCTTCCGGCTGCTCGGCGCGGACCCCGGCCGGGTCCGGCCGACCACCAGCACGGCCTTCGCCCGGCCCGCTCCCCGTCCCGCGTACAGCGTCCTGGGGCACGAGCGCTGGCGGCGGACGGGCATCGAACCGATCCGTCCCTGGCGCGAGGCGCTGGCGGCTGCTCTTCCGGCTCTCCTCAACGAGAAGAAAGGTTCCGCCCGGTGAACTTCAGGATCCAGCCGACCGCCCAGGTCGACGAGACAGCGGCGATCGGTGACGGGACGACGGTCTGGGACCTGGCCCAGATACGGGAGGACGCCCGGCTGGGCAGCGGGTGCATCGTGGGCCGCGGGGCGTATGTCGGCCCAGGGGTGCGGATCGGCGACAACGTGAAGCTCCAGAACCACGCGTTGGTCTACGAACCCGCCGAGCTCGGTGACGGGGTGTTCGTCGGCCCGGCGGCGGTGCTCACCAACGACCACTTCCCCCGTTCGGTCGATCCGCAGGGCCGGCTCAAGCGCGGTGGCGACTGGGAGGCCGTGGCGGTGGTGGTGGGCGAGGGAGCGTCCCTGGGGGCCCGCTCGGTGTGCGTGGCGCCGGTGCGCATCGGTCGTTGGGCGCTGGTCGCGGCGGGCGCCGTGGTGACCCGGGACGTGCCGGACTTCGCGCTCGTGGCGGGCGTTCCGGCGCGCCGGATCGGCTGGGTCGGCCGGGCCGGCGTGCGGCTGGTGGAGCGGGACGGCGAGCCGGGTGGCTGGGAGTGCCCCGAGACGGGAGCGCCGTACGACGAGAAGGACGGCGAACTCGTCGAGCGTGCATGACAACTGATTCTCCCAAAACGCCGATCCTCGAACACGTGCAGGCATAACATGTGTGCGAACTGTGCAGACCGGGCACAGTGAGCGCACAAGCCAGTGCCCAGGGGGGGTTACCGGGTGGGGACACCTGTGTCCACAGCGAGGAGTGAGGACCACTCCGACGCCTGACGTCTGAAGTCCGACGTACGTCTTCCGCCGCGTGGCCGTCCGCGACGCGGCGTTCACAAGCCTGCGCACAACGCGACCCACAGGGGGGTTGGTGTGTCCGAAGGATGACTACAACACGTCTGGCGGCGCTCGGTCGTGAGGAGCCGTCACTCCTCGCGCTCGCCCAACGGCTGCTCACGGTCGCGGAGTCGGGGCTTCCGTCGATGCTGCTCCCCGGCGGCGAGGCCTTCGTCTTCACCATGGCCGGGCGGAAGGCGCCCGATGGCTCATGGACCCTGGAGCGGCGCGGGACCAGCACCCGGTACGCGGCCATCACCGCGCTGGGAGCGCGGTTCCTCCCCGAGCAGCGCCAGCGCGCGGTGCTCGGCGGGCGCAGCGCCCAGGAGTTCACGGGCCTGCTGATCGAGTCACTCCCGGCGGTGACCGATCTCGGTGACGCGGCGCTCATCGCCTGGGCGGCCGCCGAGACCGAACACCCCAAACTGTCCGACGCCGTCGCACGAGTCGACGCCTTGGACGAGGAGGACCGGCCGCAGTACACCGTCGAGGCGGCCTGGGTGCTGTCCGCCCTCGCGACGGCTCGCGGCACGGTCGATGTGGAGAGACGTTTCGCCTCGGCCCGTGACCGTCTGCTCCGGGCCCGGATCGGCGACAGCCCGCTGTTCCCGCACGCCACCGGACCCGGCAAGGTGCCCTGGTACCGGGCGCACGTGAGCTGCTTCGCCGACCAGACGTACCCGCTCCAGGCGCTGGCCCGCGCGCACGCCAGCGGCGAGGGGCACGGCGATCCGGAGGCACTGGCCGCGGCCGAGGCGTGTGCGGCGCGCATCTGCGAGCTGCAGGGCGACGGCGGGCAGTGGTGGTGGCACTACGACGCGCGCACGGGTGGCGTCGTGGAGGGCTACCCGGTCTACAGCGTCCACCAGCACGCGATGGCGCCGACCGCGCTGTTCGATCTCGCCGACGCCGGCGGCACCGACTTCGGCGCGTCGGTCCGCAAGGGCCTGCGCTGGATGACGGACGTGCCCGAACTGGCCGAACGCCCGGAGCACCGGGAGCCGTTGATCCTCGACGAGCTCGGTGCCACCTGGCGCAAGGTCTACCGGGGCGACCCGAAGAAGGCCGTACGCGCCGCCCGGGGACTCGGCACCCGAGTCGCTCCGAACCTACGGCTGCAGTCCCTGGACCGGATGTACCGGCCCCTCTCCGTGGACCGCGAATGCCGGCCGTACGAGTTCGGCTGGATGCTCCACGCCTGGCAGGGCGGCCGGATATGAGTGGGCGTCAGACGCTGTTCGGGGTCGAGCTGGACCCGCTGACCATGGACGAGACCGTGGCGCGCTGCCTCGACGCGGTCCGGGACGGCAGACAGCTCGAGATCGGGGTGGTCAACGCCGCGAAGCTGGTGAACATGCGGCGGGACGCCCGGCTCGCCCGGGCCGTGTCCGGCTGCGACCTCGTCCTCGCCGACGGACAGGCCGTGGTCTGGGCCGGCCGGGTGTTACGCGCACCGCTGCCGGAACGCGTGGCCGGTATCGACCTCTTCCTCCGGCTGCTGACGGAGGCGGAGGCGGCGGCCCTGCCGGTGTACTTCCTCGGCGCCAGACAGGACGTGCTCGAGCAGATGCTGCGCCGGGTGGCCGACCGCTTCCCCCGCCTGGAGGTGGCCGGCAGCCGCAACGGCTACTTCGACGACTCCCAGCAGGAGGCGATAGCGGAGGCGATCGCCCGAAGCGGCGCCCAGATGCTGTTCCTCGGCATGACCTCGCCCAAGAAGGAGATCTTCACCGCCGCCTACGGGGCACGCACCGGAGCCCGCGTCGTACACGGTGTCGGCGGCTCCTTCGACATCCTGGCCGGGGTCACCAAGCGGGCCCCCGGGTCCTGGCAGCGGTGGGGCCTGGAGTGGCTCTACCGCGTGCTGCAGGAACCGCGCCGTCTGGGCCGACGCTATCTCACCACCAATGCTGCCTTCCTCCTCATGACGGCGCGAGAGCTCATCCGGCTCAACCCGTCGGCCGCTCCCGCGAACAGGAGTCACTGATGCGCGTCGTCGTGGTCGGACAGGGATACGTCGGCCTGCCACTGGCCATCCGCGCCGCCGAGGTCGGACACGAGGTGATCGGCTACGACGTCGACTCCCGGCGGGTCAAGAGCCTGTCCGCCGGTGAGTCCTTCGTCGAGGACGTCTCCTCCGAGCGGATCCGCGCGGCACTCGACCGGGGAACCTACCGCCCGAGCGAATCGGCCCGCGACTGCGGCGGTTTCGACGTCGCCGTCGTGACCGTTCCGACCCCGCTGCACGAGGGCACCCCCGACCTCCGCTACATCAGGGAGTCGGCGGCCACCCTCGCCCGCTACCTGCGCCCGGGAGCCACCGTCGTCCTCGAGTCGACCACGTATCCGGGCACCACCCAGGAGTTGTTCGGGCCCATTCTGGAGGACGGCTCGGGCCTCGCCGCCGGCACCGACTTCCACCTCGGCTACAGCCCCGAGCGGATCGACCCGGGAAACGCCGTCTGGGGTTTCAAGGAGACCCCGAAAGTCGTGTCCGGCGTCGACGCCGCGTCGCTCGAGGCCGTTCAGGGCTTCTACGCCGGGCTCGTCGACACCACCGTGCCGGTGGGCTCGCCGAAGGAGGCCGAACTCGCCAAGCTGCTGGAGAACACCTTCCGTCATGTGAACATCGCGCTGGTCAACGAGATCGCGATGTTCGCCCACCACCTGGACATCGACGTCTGGCAGGCCATCGACGCCGCTTCCACGAAGCCCTTCGGCTTCATGAGGTTCACGCCCGGACCGGGCGTCGGCGGCCACTGCCTGCCGATCGACCCCTCGTACCTGTCCTGGCGGGTGCAGCGCGAGCTCGGTCAGAGCTTCCGCTTCGTGGAACTGGCCAACGACATCAACAACCACATGCCCGAGTACGTGGCGCGCCGTATCGGCGACCTGTTCAACGAAAGACGTCGTTCCGTGAACGGCTCGCACATCCTGCTGCTCGGTCTGGCGTACAAGAAGAACACCGGCGACGCCCGCGAGTCGCCCGCCCTGCGCATCTCCCAGCTGCTGCTCGACATGGGGGCCCAGGTCAAGGCGGCGGACCCGCACGTCGTCGAGGGCCTGCCGGTGGACACCCGGCTGGTGCGGGTCGAGCTGACACCCCAGGAACTGGCGGCCGCCGATGTGGTGGTGCTGCTCGCCGACCATGACAGCTTCGACTACGAACTCGTCGCCGAGCACGCCCCGTTCGTCCTCGACTGCCGGCGACGACTGCCCTCCGGACCCACGATCGAGGTGCTCTGAGCCATGCCGCGCATCCTCTGCGTCGCCGGGGCGCGCCCCAACTACATGAAGATCAAGCCGGTGATGGACGCCCTGGAGCGCCAGGGCGCCGAGGTGGTCCTCGTCCACACCGGTCAGCACTACGACCCGGCCATGAACGACGTGTTCTTCTCCGACCTCGGCATCCGGCCGCCCGACCGGTTCCTCGGGGTCGGGTCCGGCACCCACGCCGAGCAGACCGGACGTGTGATGACCGCGTTCGAGCCCCTGCTCGGCGAGGTGTCCCCGGACATCGTCGTCGTGGTCGGCGACATCAACTCCACCCTGGCCTGCGCCCTGGTCACCGCCAAGGCCGGACCGCTGCTCGCCCACGTCGAGGCGGGCCTGCGCAGCCGTGACTGGAGCATGCCGGAGGAGGTCAACCGGGTCGCCACCGACCGCGTCAGCGACTACCTGCTCGCCCCCTCGCCCGACGCCGCCGACAACCTGCGCGCGGAGGGGTACCGGCACGACCAGATCCACCTCGTCGGCAACGTCATGATCGATACGCTGCTGGCCAACCTGGAGCGGGCCAGGGGCTCGGACGTCCTGGGCCGGTACGGCCTGGACCGGGGCGAGTTCGGCCTGGTCACCCTGCACCGCCCCGCCAACGTGGACGACCCCGAGGTCCTCGCCGCGCTCCTGAAGGCCCTGGGCGAGATCGCCGGCCGCTGCCCGCTCCTGCTGCCCGTGCACCCGCGCGCGGCGCAGCGACTGGCCGACATCGGCGTCCCCGGAGGCATCCGCCTCGTGCCGCCCGCCGGATACCTGGACTTCATCGCCCTGCAGGACTCCGCCCGGGTCGTGCTGACCGACTCCGGCGGCGTACAGGAGGAGACCACCGCGCTGGGTGTGCCGTGCGTGACCCTGCGGGACAACACCGAGCGGCCCGTCACCGTCGAGCAGGGCACCAATGTGCTGGCGGGCCGCGATCCGGCGCGCATCGTGACCACCGTGCACCGGGTGCTGGACGATCCGCCCGCGCCGCGTCGGCCCGAACTGTGGGACGGGCGCGCGAGCGACCGCATCGCCGACGTGCTGCTGGCGGGAGGCACCGCGAGCACGCGACCGCGGCCCACCGACCAAACCTTCCCCATATGATCCGCTTGCAACTTATGCTCGTCGGGGGGCGGGTCACGAGGGGGGACCATGGATCTGGCTGAGATCTTCCGTGTCATTCGCAGGCGCTGGTACGTCCTGCTGCCCGGACTGCTGCTGACCGCCGGTCTGACGGTCGCCGTGGCCCTGCTGGTTCCGGTCACCTACCAGTCGCAGAGCACGGTCGTGCTGCTGAACTCCCAGAAGGCCACGGTGGCCTATGACGGCAACCCGTTCCTGAGCAGCCAGACCTCGCTCACCGGCATGGCCGACAGTCTGGCCCGCAACCTCAACTCCGACGACTCGCTCCGGGACCTCACGTCCCGTGGCGCCACGGGCACGTTCGAGGCCAAGCTCGCCGACAACGCGCAGGGGCCGCTGATGTGGCTCACCGTCACCGGCACCGACAAGGCCGCCGTTCTTGCCTCGGACCGCATCCTGACCACGTACGCCCAGGACCGGCTGGATCAGTTCCAGAAGCAGCAGTCGGTCGCCCCGAAGGCCATGATCCGGATGACGACCGTCGTGCCGCCGCAGAATCCGGTGGCGCAGACCAAGGCCCGGCTCGAGTACATGGTCATGGCCGGGTGCCTGGGCCTGGTGCTGAGCCTGGTCGCCGTCTTCTACGTGGAGGCGCGCCGCCGCTCACGGACGTCGGCGGGGCCGGAAGCACCCGCACAGGCGGCGGCCGGGGAACCGGTCGCGGAGCAGACGATGGCCCTCCGGACGACGCCCGGCTGGTCGCGGTCGGCCGACATCCAGAACGCCACGGGGCCGAGGGCCGGACGGCCCGTCGTGTCCGTGGCACCCGCCGCCGAGCCGCTCGACGAGGAGCCGACTCATGGACAGCGTTCGCACACCGGACAGCGAGACCGCTGAGCCGGGCGACACCTCCGCTCCCGACTCCCTCGGCGTCAAGGTTCGTTCAGCCGCCCGCTGGAGCCTGATCAACACCGTGGTGATGCGCCTCGGCAACTTCGCCACCGGCATCCTGCTGGCGCGCTTCGCCCTCGGACCGGCCCAGTGGGGCGTCTACGGCATCGCCCAGACCGTTCTCCTGGTTCTGCTCTCCGCCAACGAACTGGGCGTCAGCCTGGCCATCGTCCGCTGGGACGGCGACGCCCGCCGTTTCGCCCCGACGGTACTGACGCTGGCCACCGTGTCCAGCGGACTGCTGTACGCCGCCCTCTTCGTCTCCGCACCGACGGTGGCCGGGCTGCTGGACTCGCCGGACGCCTCGGGCGTGCTGCGGGTGATGTGTCTGTGCCTGGTGATCGACGGGGTGGCCCAGGTGCCCGCCGGCTTTCTGACCCGGGAATTCGCCCAGGGCAGGCGGATGCTGGTCGACGCGCTCAACTTCGTGCTCAGCACCGCGGTGACGCTGGTGCTGGCCTTCGCCGGATGGGGCGCGATGAGCTTCGCCGTGGGTGCGGTCGCGGGTAACGTCGCCGCCCTCGTCGGCTGTTCCCTGGCCGCCCCCGGGACCCTGCGGTTCGGCTGGGATCCCCAACAGGCCCGCGCGCTGCTGAAGTTCGGGCTGCCGCTGGCCGGCGCGAGCCTCCTCGCCCTCGCCGTCGTCAATGTGGACACCATGGTCGTCGGCTCCACCCTCGGCCAGGTCTCCCTCGGTTTCTACGTCCTGGCGTTCAACATGTCCGGCTGGCCGGTACGCGTCATCTCCGAGGCCGCCCGCCGCGTCTCCTTCGCCGGCTTCTCCCGCCTCGCCGACTCCCCGCAGGCCCTCGCCCAGGGCTTCAGCCGCGCTCTGGGCGTGCTGGTGACCGGCACCGTACCCCTGTGTGTGCTGCTCGGCGGCCTCGCCGCCCCGGTCGTCCACCTGGTGTACGGCAGCACATGGGTGCCCGCCGCCGATGCGCTGCCCTGGCTGATGGCCCTGGGCCTGGTCCGCATCGGCTGTGAACTCGCCTACGACTGCCTGGTCGCCACCGGGCAGCGTCGCTCCCTCGTCCTCACCCAGGGGCTGTGGGTCGTCGCCCTCGTCCCCGCCCTGATCGTCGGCGCCCGCCTGGGCGGCATCGTCGGTGTCTCCCAGGGTCATGTGCTGGTCGCCGCCGGACTCGTCGTACCGGCCTTCCTCCACGCCCTCGGCCGGGCCGGGATCGGCCTCGTCCACATCGCCAGGGCCTGCGCGTGGCCCTTCTTCGGGGGGAGCGTGATGACCGTGGTGATCCTCGTCGCAAAGCGGGTCCTCGGCGACGGCAGCCCCGCCCTGTTCGTCATCGGCGCGGCCGCCCTGGCCTGTTATGTGGTGTGCGTGCTGCCCAGCCGCCGTTTCCTGCTCGGCTCCCGGACGGCGGGGACCGTATGACGGGGCTCCGCCGCCTGCTCGCCGGTCTGGCCCTCCTGCTGTGCGCCGCCTGTTCCTCGGGCACCTCGGGCACCTCGGGCACCTCGGGCACCGACTCCGCGCCGCCCGCCCGGAGCCACTCCCCCGGCGCGTCGCACACCACCACTGCGCCGCCGGGTGAAGCCGGCTTTCCCGACGCCCGCACCACCGGCCCCCGCATCCCCCTCACACCGCACTCCACGGGGAACCTGAGCGTCACGACCGACGGGACCGTCATCCAAGGGTGGGACATCACGGGCTCGCTGGACGTCTACGCCGACGACGTGACCATCGTCGACAGCAGGATCAGGTCGACCAACTGGTGGGGTGTGAACCTGCGCCCCGGCCACCGTGGCCTGAGGATCCTCCACAGCACCATCACCGCCGTACCCGGCAAGGGCCCCGACAACGGCGGGGTCGACTACGCCGTTTCCAACATGGGCACCAGCTCCGTCGAGGTCGGCTGGTGCGACATCTCGGTCTTCGGCAACGCCCTGTCCACGGGGCAGGGGCAGCTCCACGACAACTACGTCCACGACCTCGTCGCCTTCCGCAACAACGGGGGCGAGTGGCAGCACACCGATGCGGTGATCAGCGGCGGCGGCAACAAGGGTGAGCTGATCATCCGTCACAACACACTGCTCAACCCGGTCGGCGTCGACCGGGGAGCCTCCGCCGCCCTGGGTCTGTTCGCCGACACCGGCCACGTCTCCGACACGGTCGTCGACGGCAATCTGCTGGCCGGCGGCGCGTACGCCCTGTACGGGGGTGGCCCCGGTGCCACCGGGATCACGGTCACCGACAACGTCTTCTCCACCCGCTACCACCACAACAGCGGCTTCTACGGAGCCGTCACCGCCTGGAACGCCGGCGGTTCCGGCAACGTCTGGCGCAACAACCGCTTCTCCGACGGCACCCCGATCAGCCCGGCGCCGGCCGGCTGAGGAAGAGGATCATGCGACGCATCACCCGCGCCCCCTGGGAACTCCTCAAGCGCACCTTCGGCTGGCTGGTCCTGTTCGAGCTGCGCAACAAGGTCGTGCTCCTGCCCTCCGCGCTGCGGCTGCGCCGCTTCGAAACCGCCGAAGTCCGCCGCCTCGCGGCCGCTGCCGCACCCCTGCCCGCCGCCCTCGTCGCCACGGTCATCGCCACCCACCGCCGCCCCGACGCGCTGCGGGCTGCCGTCCGGTCGGCCCTGGCCCAGACCGTGCGCGATCAGGTCGTGATCGTCGTCGACGACGGGGCCGGTCTGCCCGAACTTCCGGATGATCCCAGGCTGTTGGCTGTTTCGCTGGCGCGCAACACCGGGGTGGCCGGCGTCGTGCGCAATGTCGGCATCCGGCTCACCCGCTCGCGGTACGTGGCCTTCCTGGACGACGACAACCTGTGGGAGCCCGACCACCTGGAACGGGCGCTGGAGGTCCTGGAGTCCCCCGGCGGGCCGGACGGCGTCTACACGGCGCTGCGCCGCGTTCTGCCGGACGGGACCGAGCGGGACATCCTGTCCGTGCCGTTCGACCGTCGTCGGGCCGCTCGCGAGTCCTTTCTGGACACCAACGCCTTCGTCGCCCGGCGCAGCCGGACCTTGTACTTCAGCCGACTGCGGCGGACGCCGGACGTCCTTCCCCGTGAGGACTGGGAACTCGTCCACCGGTACAGCCGCGGCCACCGCGTGCGCCATGTGCCGTACGCCACGGTGCGGTATCTGGTGAACCCCGAGAGCTTCTACACGACCTGGTCCGGCTGAGGCCCCGGCGCGGCCCGCAGGACGCCCGGCTTGAGCAGGGCGGCCGCCGCCGCCCTGCTGGCCCCCCTCCCGAGGACGGCCCGCGACGCCTCGCGCAGCAGGACGGCACCTCTGAAGCACGTCGTCGCGACGGCACCGTGGCGGCGCCCGTACAGCCGCACCCGGTTGAGCGTGAGCAGGGTCCACAGCCGGGGCGAGACCTGGGAGTCGCCCCCCAGGTGCACGGCCTCGGCCGTCGGCTCCAGCTGCGTGCCGTATCCCAGGTCCCGCGCCCGCAGGCAGTACTCGGTCTCCTCCGAATAGAGGAAGAAGGACTCGTCCCAAGGACCGCAGGCGGTCCGGCAGTCGGCCGAGACGGCCATGAGCGCACCGGTCGCCCAGTCCGCGCGCGTGGGCCGTCGATACGCGGCGGGGTCGGTGACGAGTTCACCGAGGCGCGGGAACCGCCCGGCCCTGCGGTTGCCGATGACGGCCTCACCGAGGGCCCTCAGCACGCTCGACTCGCGGCGCAGCGAGTAGTGGGGCGTGGTGCGGCCCTCTTCGTACAGGAGGGGTACGGCGATCCCCACTCCGTCGCCGAGTCTGCCGACGAGTCGTTCGGCGCAGCCCTGCCGCATGCGGATGTCGGGGTTGCAGATCAGAGCCACCCCGCCCTCGCCGGCGGCAGCCAGCGCCGCGTTGATGCCGGCCGCGTACCCGGCGTTGCGGCCCGTCTGGACGATGGTGGCGTCGGGTGCCAGCGCCTCGAGGACCTTCACGGTGTCGTCGGCCGAGTCGTTGTCGGCGACGACGAGCCGCCAGTCGAGGCCGGCCATGCCCTCGGGAAGCGCGGCGAGGAACCCGGGGAGCACCGGGGCGCTGTTCCAGGTGACGACGATGACGGTGACGGGGCTCATCGGTTCTCCACGAGTTGGGGGAGCTGGACTTGTGAGGTCTGGCCGGGGCCCTGGACCGCGGCGGCGGCAGCCTCGCCCCGCACGAAGCCCAGACAGCTGCAGCCCGCCCCCAGGAGCAGGAAGAACATGCCGGCGAACATGGGAAAGCTGAGCGAGTCGAACGTGGCGCTGATGACCAGGGCGACCAGCGACGAGGCGAAGAACGCCTGACCCAGCTCGCGGTCGGACTCGGTGCGGGCCAGGCGCCGGATGCCGCCGCCGTGGTGGATGCCGGTGACGAACAGGAGGAGCAGGGCGACGAGTCCGAGCGCGCCCATCTCGGCCAGGGCCAGCATGTACTGGTTGTCCGTGAAGAAGTACAGGTCCGGGGTGAAGGTGCCGAAGCCCCGTCCGAACCACGGACGTTCCTTCAGATAGGGGACGATCGCGCTGTACTTGACCGTGCGGGCCTGTGTGCTGCTGTCGGAGTTGGACAGGAACGAGGCGAACAGGCCCGTGATCGTGCCGATCAGCCCCGGCACCAGCACCTTGAAGACGGCCACGGAGGCGGTCATCAACCCGATCGCGGCCCAGCGCCGGGCCGGTTTCCAGCGCGGCACCATCACCAGAGCCACCAGCAGCAGGCCGATGATCGAGGTCCGCGACACCGACAGGGGCAGCGCACCGGCCATCAGCAGCACCGGTCCCCAGCGGCGCAGCGCGTGGAGGTCGCGTCGTACCGGATCCAGGGCCTGCTGGATCGCGAAGGGCAGGAGGATCGCCAGCATGCCGGCGAACTCCAGCGGCTGGGCCGTGGTGGCCCGGGGCCGGGTGAAGGCGCCGCGGTCCATGACACTCACCTGGGCCACGCTGGTCTGGAGGCCGGGGATGTGGATGGAGTCGGCGATGTTGGTGGCCGCGAAGAAGTCGTAGAAGCCGATCGCGGCCACGACGGAGCCCATGACGACCATCCGGCGCATCAGGACGTCCAGCCGGCCGCGCTCCTGCACCCCCGCCGAGGTCAGGACGACCAGTGACACCCACACCAGGAACCCGATGAGCCCGCGGTCGGCCCCGAGGACCTCCTCGTGCGAGCTCTCGCGCATCGCGTCGGCGACGTAGGCCGCCAGGACGGCCAGCCCTAGCACGCACATCGCGAGCCGGGCGAGCCTGGTTCCCGGCGCCGGAAGGATGCGGCCGCCGAGCCAGGTCGCGAGGTACCACAGCAGGCCCAGCAGGGCGAAGACGTTGGCCGGGGTGCCGACGCCGCCGAGCGCGGGCAGGGCCAGGTTCGAGGGGATGAAGAAGGCCAGCGCCAGGTAGACGGTGAGGACGGCGGTCGCGTCGACCCGTCGGCCGAGCGGGCCCCGGGGGGTGCGGGCATGCTCCGGTCGCGGGGCGGGCCCGTTCCCGGTCCGCCGCCGGCGGCGGACCACCGCGACGCCCTCCAGGAGGATCGACAGCAGGAACGCGCTGACGACGCCCAGGATGACGACCGCCGCGATGTCCTGATAGCGGCTCTTGGACTTCGACACCGGGGTCTGCGGCAGGACGACCGGCGCCGTCTGGACGAAGTAGGTGGGCGGGACCTTGGCGGCGGCCTGCAGGGCCTTCAGCTGCTCGCCGGCGAAGTCCGTCAGGGTGTTGGTCTCCCTGAGCACCTTCGCCCGGTCGGTTCCGGTGACACTGAGCGAGAGCAGCGGGCTCTCGCTCTGCGGCGCGAAGCCGGCCGTGTAGGGATCCGTGACGCCACGCCCCTGCAACTCCTTGGCGGCGTCGGCCGATTCGAGGGTTCTGATCAGCACGTCGGCCGTGACGATGAGCGAGCCGCCCGCGTTGGAGATGGGGTTGCCGAACGTGGGGGCGAGCCGGGCGACGGCCGAGGAGTCCAGCAGGGCGACCGAGCTCTGCGACTGGTAGGAGACGGGCACGGTCACGTAGAGATACGCGCCGCCGAGCAGACTGAGCAGGGTGAAGGGCCCCATGAAGTACCAACGTCTGCGCAGAATGGCCCATATCTCACCAAGGCTCACGAACCATCCCCCCATTCGGTGGCATCCCGCCGCGCCTCCTGCAAGTATCGGGGGTGACGGAAGGAACTCCTATGTCGCCCGGGAACGTCGCCGATGCGCTGCTCCGCCGCTGGTACGTCGTGGTGGTCGCGCTGCTGCTGACGGCCGCCGGGGCGTACCAGGTGGTGCGTCCCGCCCCGCAGTACGTCGGCTCCGCGGTGGTCGTCCTCAAGCCGCCGGTGACGCAGAACCAGCCCAACCAGCTCGTCAATCTCCAGCCGCCGCTCGCCGTGGTCTCCTACGCCGTCGTCCAGCAGCTGCAATCCCCCTCCGGCGCCAGGGAGTTGAACGCGGCGGGCGTGCACGGGACCTACCACCTCGTCCCCCGCAACAGCGGCACGAGCGCGACACCGCGCTATCTGATCCCTTCCCTGCAGGTGCAGTCGCAGGCGTCCGACCCGGAGGCCGCGGTCACGGCGGTGCGCCGCATCATCGGTGTCTACACCAGGCACGTCGAGCAGATGCAGACGGCTCAGAAGGTCCCCGCCGGTTCGCGGATCACCCCCTCCGTCCTGACCTCCCCGAGCGCCGCCGAGGTGCAGGGTGACAAGAGCCGGGCCCTGGCCGGCGTGTCCCTGCTGGGCCTCGCCGCCGGGGTTCTGGGCGCCTTGTGGCTCGACCGGTACCTGATGAACCGCCGTCAGGTCGCGCCTGGCCGGCACACCGGTCCCGTACCCGTGGCCCACTGAGCAGAACCGGTCACCCATCAGATACCGCGGCGCTTCCACGACTCCCACCACAGCCACTCCCGGCCGCGCTCGGCGACGGCCGACCACACCAGCGGCTGCAGATACGGCATCACCGTCGGACCGATCCGCCGCCTGAGCCGCAGCGCACGGTACTCCGGCAGCGCGGCGTACCCCGGCAGGCACTCCGCGGCGAACGCCACACAGTCGTCGACCGGTACGACTCCGGTGCGCCCCCGGTCGTAGGCACGGTAGGCCCGGCGCAGCGCGAAGCGGGCGAGCCGGGTGTGCACCTCGTGGGCCAGGCGGTCGGCCCGGGGCAGCCGGTCGGCGCACTTGGCGAGCACCGAGTCGAAGGCCACGAGACGCTGGCGCAGGTCGTCGAGCTGACCGCCGAAGTCCGTCGTGGACATGTTCTTGCCGTGGACACGATAGAAGGCCTGATCGGCACCGCGTATGTAGCCGACGTCGGCGTGTGCGGCGAGCCGCATCCACATCTCGATGTCGCCGGCGTGGGGCAGCGCCGGGTCGTAGCCGCCGACGGTGCGCTGGAGGCTGGTGCGGACGACGACCTCCGGCGAGGTGATGCATCCGGTGCCCTCGCGGAAGCGCCGCTCCAGCCACCACTGCCCGGGGTAGACGACCGAGCCGGTGCTCTGCGCACGGGCCCGTGGCAGCGGGCCGCCGTGCTGGAAGTGCAGGGGGCGCCCGTAGGCGAACCCGGCCTCGGGGTGGGCGTCCAGGAGCGCGGCGGCCCGGACCAGCGCGCCCGGTACCAGCCGGTCGTCGGCGGAGAGCAGGGCGACGTAGTCCCCGTCGGCCCATTCCAGCAGGCCCTCGTTGTAGGTGGCGATGTGGCCCTTGTTGGTCTCATGGACGCGGACCTCGATGCGCGGGTCGGCCGCGGCCAGCTTGTGTGCGATCTCCGCCG
This sequence comes from Streptomyces sp. NPDC001852, assembly GCF_042891825.1. Taxonomy (NCBI): domain Bacteria; kingdom Bacillati; phylum Actinomycetota; class Actinomycetes; order Kitasatosporales; family Streptomycetaceae; genus Streptomyces; species Streptomyces sp. NPDC001852. The sequence continues at coordinate 201,383 of NZ_JBIATN010000015.1, read as the reverse complement.
AGTCGTCGGGCGAGGCGTCGTCGATGATGAGCACCCGGACGTCGACGCCGTTCTGCTCGTCCAGGACGCTGCTGACGCAGTCGGCGAGGAAATGGCCGTACTTGTAGCAGGGGATCACAACACTGACGGTGCTCATGGGTGGGCAGGCCAATCCCCGGTGGTGGCCTCCGGGTTCGGCGGAGACCACCACCGGTGGGTGCGGGTCGGTCAGTTCTTCTTCCTGCGGACGGACTTGCCGGTCAGGTTCCAGGTGTGGGACTTCACCGTGTGGTGGTGCTTGTCCCGGGCCGTGACCGTGACCGTGAACCGTGTGCCGTCCGGCAGCGGGGCGGACAGGTGGACGGACACCTTGTGGGTGGCCCGGTCGTAGGAGGCGACGGCTGTGACGTGGAGCTTCCGTGCGGCGGAGGCCTCGGGGCCGGGCAGGATGGTGACGGTCGCCTTGACCGACGACAGCTCGGCCGTGCCCGGCAGGGCCATGACGAGGGGGCTCGCCGCGTCGGCGGTGTACGTCACCGAGGACGCTGTCGCCTCCGAGGCGGTGGCCGTCGTCAGGGACGCGCTGGGGTTGTCGGCGGTGAAGACCGGTCCGACCCAGTAGTTCGCGGATCCGTAGGAGCTGTTGGGGAAGGCCGGGTCGGCGCCGTACCGGTAGAGCCCGTTGTGGTGCGCGGTGGTGTCGGCGGTGGCGGTCAGCGGGTACGACTGGTGGGCTGCCGTGAAGTAGCCGCCGTCCACCGCGTAGTTGCCGTTCGGCGCGTGGTAGGAGACGACGTACGGAGTGTCGGCGGTGATGGCCACAGGCGTGGCGAAGGTCAGCGTCTGCCAGCCGGAGGCCGTCTCGTTGGTGAAGGTGCCGGTGGCGAGCAGCGTGCCGCTGTCGGACCACAGGCTGCCGGTGTGGGTGCCCGTGTTGCCGGTGCCCTTGTAGAAGGTGACACCGGTGACCCAGCCGCTCGTCGAGGACGTGAACCGGGTGCCCAGCTCGACGGAGTTGGCGTCGCCGGTCACGTCGGTGGTGGCCGGCACGGCGGAGGAACTCCAGAGCGTGCAGGGGCAGGTGACCGCGGGCGGGGTGGGACTGGTGGTGAAGGACCAGGTCACCGGGTCCGCCATGGTGTTGCCCCACACGTCGGAGGCCTGGACGGACGCCGCGTACGTGGTGTGCAGGGCCAGTTGCGTCGACGGTGTGAACGTCGCCTTGTTCGACGCGGGGAAGGTGACGGCCCCCGGCACGGTGCTGCCGTTCGGGTCCTTCACGGTGAAGGTCACGCCGTCGGGGTCGACGGCCGAGCTGAACGTGGCCGACACCGGTGCCGTGATCGACGCGTCGGTCGCCCCGGAGGTCGGGGAGGTCGAGGTGACGGTGGGCGGGGTCGTGCTGGCCGTCGAGGTGTCCAGCACCACGTCGACCCAGTAGTTGCTGCCGGAGGACTGCGAGGACGGGAAGGCGCTGGTCGAACCGTAGTGGAAGACGCCGTTGCCGCCGTCGGTGCCGGACTTCAGCGCCGTGAGGGGGGCGAGGCCGGCGTCGCCGCCCGAGAAGTAGCCGCCGTCGTAGGAGTATCCGCCGTTGGGGGCGAAGTACGACGCGACGTAGGTGGTGTTGGCCTTGACGCTCACCGGGGTGGCGAAGTTCAGCTGCTGCCAGCCGGAGGCCGTCTCGGCCGTGAAGGTACCGGTGGCCAGGCGGGTGCCGGAGGCGCTCCACAGGCTGCCGGTGTGGGTTCCGGTGTTGGCGGGTGACTTGTAGAAGCGCACGGCGGTGATGGAACCGGCCACCGTGGTACGGAACTTGACGCCGAGCTCCACCGAGCTGCCGTCGCCCGCGTTGACGGTGCCGGGAACGGCCGAGGCGGCGAAGACGGTGCAGGGGCAGGTCTGGGGGCCGACGGTCACCGGGACGGTGGTGACGGCGCCGATGTTGACGCTGTCGTCGACCGCGCGGACCTTGATGGACGCCGAGCCCGGGGCCGTCGGGGTCCAGGTGTAGGTCCAGGACGCGAGGCCCTTGGCGGCCTTCCAGGTCGTTCCGCCGTCCGTGGACACCTCCACGCGGGCCACCACGCCCCCGCCGGAGTCGGTGGCGGTGCCGGTGATGGTGACTGGCTTCAGCGCCGGGACGGTGACCCCCGAGGACGGGCTCGCGACGGTGACGGCCGGGCCGGTGGTGTCGGTGGAGGCCGTGGCGGCGACGAGGTTGCTCTGCCGGGTCAGCGGCTGGACGCCCATGTCGGCGAGGATGTTCAGCGTCGCCTGCTGCATCCGGGAGTCCTCGGTGACCACCGTGTCGTCGGGGTTGTACGTCGGGACGTCGGTCAGGCCCCACGACCACTGCACGGTCCCCGACCCGAACACCAGGGCCCCGGAGTCCGGGTCGCGGAACTCGACCAGGTTGTGCGTCGCCGTGCCGTTGCCGTACACGTTGCCCCAGTCCATGCGGAGCTTGCCGTCGGTGATGTCCACCGTCGTGGACGACACGTCGATGGCCCCGGCGGGTCTGGTGCTGTTGTCGATGTCGCTGTCCCACTCGTAACCGAGGGTCCCCGTCGGGAAGGTGGCGGTCTGGCCGGCGGTCAGGTTCGCGATGGAGGTGTTGCGCCAGATCCGGTTCCTGCCGTACGAACCGGGGACCGTGATCGCGTCGCTGCGGTAGCCGTTCACCTGGAACATGGAACCGGTGAGGATGTTCGGCGGCTGGTAGTCCTGCCCGTACTGGGTGCTGGTGGGGTCCATCCAGGTGCCGGTCCAGCTGCCGCTGGGGTCGGCGACGCCGTTGTTCTGCGCCATCTTGGTCATCTTGTAGCAGACCAGGGTGCGGTCGGCCGTGTTCGTGCCGTCGATGCTCGGGGCGAGCCGGGTCTTCCAGAAGACCTCGTTGCCGCTGAAGAAGGCCTCCCGCACGCCGGCCTTCCTGGCGGCCAGGACGTTGGAGTACTGGCTCTGCGTCCAGTACTCGTCATGGCCGGAGGACATGTACACCTTGTGCTGTTTCAGCAGGGTGGCGCCGGCGGCCGAGGACACGTCCACGCCGGACAGATAGCTGACGTCGTAGCCGTTGCGCTCCAGCCAGGACAGCATCATGTACTCGGAGCCGTAGATGCCGTTGTCACCGCCGATGTCCAGCGGGCGGTTGTAGCTCACCTCGTAGGCCCGGCCGTCCGGCGCGGGGCCGGCGCCGCCGTAGAGGTTCTGGCCGCCGTAGGTGTTGTAAGCCTGCCAGGTCTCGTCGCTGGTCTGTACGACCATGTCGGAGGTGCTGGAGTCGTTGCGGACCACGAACGGATACGGCATCAGGCCGTTGCCGTCGGTCTGGTCCAGGTTGGCGACGTAAAGGCCGGACACGGCGTCGCTGGGCACGGTCCAGCTCGCGGTCACCGGCCAGTTGCCGCAGTCGACCAGCCCGGTGCTGCTCTTCGTGGCACAACTGGTCGGCTTGGTCGTGTAGTTGGACGGATAGGTCACGGCCGCCTGGGCCGCGGTCGACATCTTGCGTGCGCCGTCGCCCCCGTACCAGCCCAGCCGGTAGATCTCGATGTGGTACGGGACTTTCGACTGGACCTTGAACTGGACGGTGTCGCCGGCCTGGACGCTCTCCTTGGTGGAGAAGCCCTGGATGTCGCCGTACGCGTTGGGCGAGAACCAGTCGGTCTTGGGGCTGCCCGGCTTGGAGTTCTCGCAGACGATCGGGTTCGAGCCCGCTCCGCACGGGTCGGCTGCCGCCTGCGCGGCCGCGGCCTGCGGGAGCACCGCCCATATCAATGCTGCCACGACGGCGAGGCGCCCGCCCCGCAGCCGTCTGCTCCATCTGTTCATGTGTACCTCTCAGCGGTGCTGTGCAGGACCGGCCCGCGGGCCGGGGTGGAGCGGGAAGAGCGGGAGCGGTCAGCTTCCGAGCGCGTCGGTGAGGGTGTCCACGACCCGCTGCTGCTGGTCGGGGGTGATCTGCGGATAGAGCGGCAGCGACAGGATCCGTTCCGCCGCCTTCTCGGCATTCGGGAAGTCGCCCCGGGAGTGGCCGAGATGGCGGTACGCCGGTGTGAGGTGGACCGGGGCGGGATAGTGCACCCCTGCGCCGATGCCCTCCGCGTTGAGCTTGCCGACGACGGCGTCACGGTCCGCGCCGGCGACCTGTACGACGTACAGGTGCCATACGTGGACGTTTCCGGGCGCCGTCGTCGGGAGCAGGACCCGGCCGGCGGCCGCCAGGTCGGCGAGCAGCGCGTCGTAGCGGGCCGCCGCGGCCCGCCGGGCCGCGTTGCCGTCCGCCAGGCGCGCCAGCTTCGCCCGCAGCACCACGGCCTGCAGTCCGTCGAGACGGCTGTTGAACCCCGGCACGTCGTGGCGGTACTTGGCGACGCCGCCGTGGTTGGCGATCGCGCGTACCAGGTCCGCGAGCTGCTCGTCGTCGGTGAGCACCGCACCCGCGTCGCCGTACGCGCCGAGGTTCTTGCCCGGGTAGAAACTGGTGGCCGCGATGCCGCCGCTGCCCGGGGTACGGGCGTCGCGGGTCGCGCCCTGGCACTGGGCGGCGTCCTCGACGATCCGTACGTGGCCGGGGAGTTGGCCGGTGAGCGCCGTCACGTCGGCCATCTGGCCGTAGAGGTGTACGGGCACCACGGCGCGGGTGGCGGGGCCGACGGCGTCCAGGGCGGACTGGGGGTCGAGGAGGTAGGTGTCGGGCAGGCAGTCCGCGAGGACCGGGCGCGCGCCGGTCCGGGCCACCGCGCCGACGGTGGCGATGAAGGTGTTGGCGGGTACGACGACCTCGTCGCCGTGTCCAACGCCGCTTGCCCGCAGGGAGAGTTCGACGGCGTCGGTGCCGTTGGCGACGCCCACGCAGTGCGCGATGTTTCCGAAGTCCGCGTATTCGCACTCGAATTGGCGCACCTCGTCACCGCCGACGAACGCGGTGTCGGCCAGGATCCGTTCGAATCCGGCCCGTACCTCGTCGGCCACCTCCTCGTGGGCCGCCTTGAGGTCCACGAGCGGAATCGGCTTCATGTCAGCGGTCCCCCCACTGTCGGTGTCGCAAGTTCGTCCAGCGCGGGCTGGTCCGCCGCGCGCAGCCGTCGGGCCGGGCTCCCCGCCCAGACCTCGCCCGGCGGTACGTCGCCGAGCACGGCGCTCCCCATCCCGACCAGCGACCAGGCGCCGACCGTCGTACCTTCCCTGACCAGAGCCCCGGCGCCGGCATAAGCACCCTGCTCCAGCCGCACTGCGCCGCCCAGGCGGACGCCGGAGGCGAGCGTGGCGTAGTCCTCGACCACGTCGTCATGGGTGAGGACCACGTGCGGCATCACGGCGACATGTGCGCCCACCCGTACGGCGGTGGTCAGGACGCAGTGCGCGAGCAGCACGGAGCCGGGCCCGACCTCGGAGGTCGCCTCCGGCACCGCCGCCGTCGGGTGGATCACGGTGGCATAGCGCTCCACGGGCAGGCCCAGCCGGCGGACCAGCCGGGCGCGCGCCGCGTAGTCCCGGGGGTTGCCCACACAGACCACCACGTGGGCGTCGGACAGCTCGTGGACCAGCTCGCTGCCGCCGAGGACGGGCACGCCGTCCACCCCGGTGCCGTGCAGGGCGGGATTGTCGTCGAGGTGTCCGAGCAGCCGGTACTCGCCCACTGCGTCCACGGCCGCCGCGGTCTCCCGGGCGAAGCCGCCCGCGCCGATGATCACAAGTTCTTTCATCTGCGGGCCTGTTCGCGCAGTGCTGCCACGACGCGGTCCTGCTGGACCCCGGTCATGGTGTGGAAGAGCGGCAGGATCAGCGAGTCCCGGGTGATCCGCTCGGTGACCGGCAGCGGCACACGGGGGTGGTCCGCGTAGGCCGGTTCGAGGTGCGCCGCCATGATTCCCCGCCGGGCGGAGACGCCGACCGCGGCGAGCGCGGCGAGCAGATCGTCCCGGCCGACGGGGAAGTCCTCGTCGAGCAGCACCCAGTAGGACTGGAAGTTGTTCTGTCCGTGCGCCGGGTCGCGTACGGGGGTGAGGCCGGGGACGTCTCGCAGCAACGAGTCGTAACGGGCCGCCAGTTCGCGTCGGCGAGCGATCATCGCGTCGAGCTTGCCGAGCTGGACCAGGCCGACGGCGGCCTGGATGTCGGTCATCCGGTAGTTGAAGCCGGTCTCCAAGTAGCGTTCCAGGACAGGCCCGTTGCTGGCGTGGCGCTCCGCCGCCGAGACGTTCATGCCGTGCTCGCGCAGCCTGCGCAGGCGTGCAGCCCACTCGGTGTCGTCGGTGGTGATCATGCCGCCCTCGCCCGTGGTGACGAGCTTGCGGGGGTGGAAGGACCACGCGGCGAGCAGCGCGCCGTGGCCGACGGGCTTGCCGCCGACCGTGGAGCCGATGGCGCAGGCCGCGTCCTCGACCAGGGGCAGGTCCCAGTCGGCACAGGAGGCGCGCAGGGCGTGCACGTCGGCCGGCGCGCCGCCCTGGTGGACGGCGAGGACGGCCTTGGTGCGGGGGGTGCGGACCGCGTCCACGGTGGCCGGGGTCAGGTTGCCGGTCGCGAGCTCGACGTCGGCGAAGACCGGCTCGGCGCCGACGTACCGTACGGCGTTGGCGGTGGCGATGAACGACAGCGAGGGCACCACGACCTCGTCGCCGGGGCCGAGGCCGAGCGCGACGAGGGAGAGGTGCAGGGCGGTGGTGCAGGAGCTGACGGCGATGCCGTGCCCGGCGCCCACCCGCTCGGCGAAGGCCCGCTCGAACGCGGCGACCCGGGGCCCTTGGGCGACCCACCCGGACAGCACCGCCTCGGAGGCGGCCCGGGCCTCCTCCTCACCGAGCCAGGGGATCATCACCGGGATGCGGTCGGTGGTCACCTGGCCGCCTCCCGCTCCGCGCGCCACCACTCGACAAGGTCCCGCAGTCCCGTACGCAGGTCCGTCCGCGCCGTGAACCCGAGCCGCTCGGCGGCCCGCGAGGTGTCCGCGAGCCGCCGGGTCACCCCGTTCACCGCGCGGGCGGGCCCGTGCACCGGCTCCAGGCCCTGTGCGCCCATCGCCTCCAACAGCCCCTCGGCGAGCTCCTTGAGCGAAGTCTCCGTACCGCTGGCGACGTTGAAGACCTCGTCGGTGAGGTCCGACTCGGCGGCCAGGACGTTGGCCCGGGCGATGTCGCGGACGTCGACGAAGTCCATGGTCTGCGTGCCGTCGCCGAGGATCAGCGGCGGCTCGCCCGCCTCGATGCGCTCCATCCAGCGGATGAGCACCTCGGTGTAGAGGCCGTGGATGTCCATCCGGGGGCCGTAGACGTTGAAGTAGCGCAGGGCCACGTAGTCCAGGCCGTACATGGCGTGGAAGCTGCGCAGCATGCCCTCGTTGAAGGCCTTCGCCGCGCCGTAGAAGGTGTCGTTGTTGTACGGGTGGTGGCGCTCGGTCGTCGGGAAGGTCTCGGCCATGCCGTAGACGGACGCCGAGGAGGAGGCGATCACCTTGGCGACGCCGGCCTCGGCCGCCGCCTCCAGGACGTTGAAGGTGCCGTCGACCAGGACCTCGTTGGCCAGCCGTGGCTCCTCCGCGCACTGGGTGATGCGGATCGCGGCGAGGTGGAACACCAGGTCGGTGCCCTCGGTGACCTTCCGCACGGTCCCGGCGTCCCGGACGTCGCCCTCGACGATCTCCACGACGCCGCTCGGCAGGACCTGGGCGAGGTTGGCCCGCCGTCCGCGCACGAAGTTGTCGAGTACGACGATCTCGCGGGCGCCGCCCTCGGCCAGGAGGTCGACGACGTGGGAGCCGATGGTGCCCGCTCCCCCGGTGACCAGGATCTTCTTGCCCCGTACGCTGCTCAACTGCACTTGCCTCTCAGCCGATCGGATCTGTCAACGCCCGGCGCGCAGGCCGACGACCGCGCCCCGGAATTCGAGGCTCCGGGACGCCGCCTCGAGAACGTCCAGCACGCGCAGGCCCGCCCGGCCGTCGGTCAGCGGCGCCCGGCGCTGTCGGATCGCGTCGCCGAACTCGTCGACCATGCTGCGCAGCGCTTCCTTCTCGCCGATCGCGGGCGCAACCATGTCGCCGGAGCGGTACGAGACGAGCATGTCCCGGCGTTCGTCGTCGTCGATCTCCTGGGGCGCGGCCAGGTCCACGCCCCGGTCGTAAACGGCCACTCTCTGCAGGGGGTTGAGGTCGTCCCAGATCAGGGTGCGCTTGGCGCCGCCCACCATGGTGGTGCGCACCTTGGTCGGGGACAGCCAGTTGACGTGCACGTGGGCGATGGCCCCGGTGTTGAGGGTGAGTGTCAGGTAGGCCACGCAGGCCTGTCCGGCGCCGATCGGGTCGGCCCCGTGGGCGGCGACGGCGACCGGCTCGACGTGGTCGGGGAGGATGAAGTCAAGGATCGACAGGTCGTGCGGGGCCAGGTCCCACATCACGTCGATGTCCTTCTGGACGAGCCCGAGGTTGATCCGGACCGAGTCGACGAAGTGGACCTCGCCGAGTTCGCCGGAGTGGACCAGCTCGCGGATGCGGCCCACGGCGGGCGTGTAGCAGTAGGTGTGGTCGCACATCAGGGTGAGACCGCGCTCCTCCGCCTCGGTCACCAGGCGCATCCCGTCGGCGTACGTCGCCGCGAGCGGCTTCTCCACCAGGACGTGCTTGCCGGCGCGCAGGGCGGCCAGGGCGATGTCGAGGTGGGTGCCAGCGGGCGTGGCCACGGCGACCGCGTCCACGTCGGGGTCGGCGAGGACGGCCGCGTAGTCCGCGGTGGCCTCGACCGTCGAGTAGCCGCCGAGGACCCGCTGGGCCCGGTCCACGTCGAGGTCGCACAGCCAGTGCAGCCGGAACCGCTCGCTGGCCTGGAAGTTGCGCACGAGGTTGGGTCCCCAGTAACCGGCCCCGACGACGGCGACCCCCAACTGCTGCGTGGTCTGCGTCACTTGGTCCCTCTCCCCTTGGTCCATCGGTAGGCGGTCCGTCCGCCGGCGGTCCATCGGTCGGCGGTCCATCAGTAGGCCCCCGTTCCCCGCACCACCGCGGACCCGGTGCGCAGCAGGATCGACACGTCGAGGCTCATCGACCAGTTGTCCACGTATCCGAGATCGAGCCGGACCGCCTCCTCCCAGGGCAGGTCGGAGCGGCCGCTGACCTGCCACAGTCCGGTGAGGCCGGGCTTGACGAGCAGCCGGCGCTTGATGTCCGGCGTGTACGCCTCCACCTCCTCGGGCAGCGGCGGGCGGGGGCCGACGAGCGACATGTGACCCCTGACGACGTTGAGCAGTTGCGGCAGTTCGTCGAGCGAGCTGCGGCGCAGGAACGAGCCGACCCGGGTGATCCGCGGGTCCCCCTTCACCTTGAACAGCAGGCCGTCGCTGTTCCGGTTGAGGTGCTCCAGGTCCGCCCGCAGGGCCTCCGAGTCCGGCCGCATCGTGCGGAACTTCAGCATGGTGAAGTGGTCGCCGTACCGGCCGACCCGCTGCTGCCTGAACAGGGCGGGCCCGGAGCTGTCCAGCCGGACGACCAGGGCGATCAGCAGCATGGGCAGCGCGAGGAGCAGCAGGAGCGCGGCCGCGAGCGTCCGGTCCAGCAGTTCCTTGGGCAGCCGGGAGATCCGGGAGAGGTTCGGCGCCTGGATCCTCAGCAGCGGCACCCCGTTGGTTGGCCGTACCGCCAGCCTGGAGGCGGAGACCTCGCTCAGCACGGGGGCCAGCAGGAAGTCGACGCCCTGCGCGGCGGCCGTCCAGGCCATCCGGCGCAGGACCGAGGCGTCGGTCTCGGGTACCGGCAGCGCCACCACGGTGGTGATGCCCAGGGCCCGGACGACGTCGTCCATGTCGCCGACGCCGCCGAGCACCGGCAGCCCCAGCTTGCGGATCTCCGCGGCGTTCTGCGGATCGCTCAGGCACACCCCGGCGGCCTGCAGTTCCTGTCCGCCGCCGCGCCGCAGCACGGCGACCAGCTCCACGATGCCGCGGGACGGCCCGACCAGCAGTGTCGTACTCCGGTCCCGGCCCCGCGCCCATCGTCTGTGCAGTCGGCGGCGCAGCGTGTACCGGACCGGCAGGGCGATCACGGTGGCCGGCACCGCGGCCATGGTCATGTCATGAAGGAGGCCTGAATCGCGTGTGAACAGCCAGTACGCGAGGGCGGCCAGCGCCGGCAGCGCGACGGCTCCGCGCAGCACCCGTCGGTACTCCTCGCCGCCCAGGCCCAGGGCACTGCGATCGTAGGAGCGGTGGGCGAGCATCGCCACGATCCATGTCGGGGGCAGCACCAGGGCCACCGCCCAGCGGCCGTACGCCCCGTGGATCACTAAAGCCGCGACGACGGCGGCGAGGCCGTCCGCGACCAGCAGGACCGTCCGGTACTTGCGTTCCCAGCGTCTTCGGCGAGCTTCTGGACGTCTGTGTTCCACGACCAGTTGCTCATGCGTGACCTCAATGGTCATGTCCCCCACCACATGCGCGGCTCCCCCTGGCCGGAGGCAGGCGGACCTACGGTCACACGTGCGCAGCCAGGGCTGGATCAGCACCGCATGTGTCTCCTCCGCACAGCGGCACCGAAAAAGACGAGGAAGACTTCAGCGGTTCCCCAACCGCCTTGTGCTTCCTGCATGTTGGTCAAGCCTGTTTTGCATCCGGTTCACAACGCCGTACCTTGACGTGCCGTCAAGAGCAGGTACCCCTCCCAAACCGGTCCGGCGGACCTCAATCTAGACCACGGGACGCAGTCACGGGAACAGTTGGACGAAACACGCAGCGCAACGGCGACATCGAGGCCATACTGCCCGGGTGACGAGCATCGTGATCCCGGCTCACAACGAGGCACGCGTCATCGGCCGGCTCCTCGATTCGCTGCTGGTCGATCCCTCCGCGGACGAGACCGACATCGTGGTCGTGTGCAACGGCTGCACGGACGACACCGCGCGGATCGCGGCCGCCCGCGGCCCGCGCGTCCGGGTGGTCGAGATCCCCGTTCCCTCCAAGCACGCCGCCCTGCGGACGGGCGACGAGCACGCGCGCGGCTTCCCGCGCCTCTACGTGGACGCCGACGTCGTGATCACGGGTGCCGACGTCCGGGCGCTGACCGGGCCCCTGGACGACGGCACCTCGGGCATCCTCGCCACCGCCCCCGAACGGCGGATCCCGCTGGCCGCCTGCGCCTGGCGGGTGCGCGCCTACTACCAGGTGTGGCAGCGGCTCCCCGCCGTACGCGAGGGGCTGTTCGGCCGGGGCGTGATCGCGGTGTCCAAGGCCGGGCAGGCCCGGATCGCGGCGCTGCCGCCACTGATGGCGGACGACCTGGCCGCGTCCCTCGCGTTCGCCCCCGAGGAGCGGCTCGTGGTCGGTGCGGCCAGTGTCGTGATCCAACCGCCGCGCACCTGGCGGGACTTGATCAAACGGCGCATCCGTGCCGCCGTCTCCACCGCCCAGGTCGAACAGCATCACCGGCCGGAAGAAGCCTCGGCGCGCACGAGCACGGCGGATCTGGGAGCCCTGCTCCGCAGGGAGCCGAGGCTCTTCGCGGGCGTCGTGGTCTTCGTCGCGGCGGCGGTCGCCGCCCGGCGGGGGGCCGGAAAGGCCATCCGGGCACAGGACTTCGGCACCTGGCTCCGGGACGAGAGCAGCCGGCAGAACTGATCGCACCACACCGGGAGCCCTGTCTTGTATCTCACCGACCGCTCCGCGCCTGTCGAGGCGGGCGCCGACCGGGGCCGAAGATGCGGCCCGGGGCCCGGCATCGCCCCGGTCGTGTTCGTGCTGGGCGCGGTCAGCCTGATCACGGACATCTCCTCGGAGATGGTCACCGCCGTCCTGCCGCTGTACCTCGTCACCACGCTCGGCTTCAGCCCGCTGGGATTCGGCACTCTCGACGGCGTCTACAACGGCGTCAGCGCGCTGGTCCAGCTCACCGGCGGCCACCTCGCCGACCGGGTGCGGGGCCACAAGCTGCTGGCCGGGCTGGGCTACGGACTGTCCGCGCTGTGCAAGCCGCTGCTCCTCGTCGCCGGCAGTCTCGGGACGCTCGGCACGGTGCTGGCTCTGGAACGGACCGGCAAGGGCCTGCGCACCGCGCCCCGCGACGCGATGATCTCCCTGTCCACGCCGGCCGAGCACCAGGGCCGGGCCTTCGGTGTCCACCGGGCGATGGACACCACCGGGGCGATGCTCGGCCCGCTGGCGGCCTTCCTCATCCTGCGCGCGGCGACCGGCGGTTACGACGCCGTGTTCGGCGTCAGCACCTGCGTCGCCGCGCTCGGCGTGGTGGTGCTGGTGCTGTTCGTACCGGGGAGCCCGGAGGGCCCGGGGAAGCACGACGGCGCACAGCCGGCAGAAGTGACCGATGACTCCGCTGTGACTCACGAGCCCCCTGCAGGGGAAGGCAGGCCGCCCGTCCGCCTGCGCGAGGCCCTGGCCCTGTTGCTCCTGCCGCGGCTGCGGGCGCTCGCCGGCTGTGCCGCGCTGCTCGGCCTGACCACCGTCAGCGACGCCTTCGTGTATCTGCTCCTCCAGCGGCGGGCGGGTGTCGGCGAGGAGTGGTTCACACTGCTGCCGCTGGGCACGGCCGTCGTGTTCCTGCTGCTGGCCGTGCCCGTCGGCACGCTGGCCGACCGGGTCGGGCGGCGCGGCGTGTTCCTCGCCGGGCACGTGGGGCTGCTCACCTCCTACGCGCTGCTGCTGTGGGCCGCGGACACACCGCTCCTCGTCCCGGTCGTCCTCGCGCTGCACGGCACGTTCTACGCGGCCACCGACGGGGTCCTCCCGGCCGCTCTCGCGGGCCTCGTGCCCGAGCATCTGCGCGCCAGCGGCCTGGCCATCGTCGGCACCGGCCAGGCGCTGGCCCGGTTCTGCTGCTCGCTGGCCTTCGGCGCCGCCTGGACGGCCTGGGGAGACGGCCCGGCGCTGGCCGGCTCGGCGATCGGTCTGCTGTGCTGCGCGGCCGTCGCGGGCGTGGTGCTGCGGCCGGCCGACGGAGCCCGATGACCACCTCGGCGACACGAACCACAAGGATCCGGATGACATCGATGCGCCGCCGTCTGCTCATACTCGTCACGGCGGTCCTGCTGCTCGCGGGCCTGGGCACCGGCGTGGTCCTGCACGCCGCAGCCCGCGCCGACCGGGCGAACCGGCCGCAGTCGGGCGATCCCGCCGTGCGTGCGGGCAGGTTGACGCTGGATCAGAAGGGTCGGCTGACGTTCCTCAACACGGCCGCCGGCCCGCACCGCAACGCGGTCGCCTCGGTCCCGTCCACCGGCCCGGACGCCGGGCGGGTCGCCTCGAGCCTGACGTGCGTACGCTTCTACGCGGCCGCCGGCACCGGCATCTGCCTCCAGTCCAACCCCGGCGTCCTCAGGCAGAGCAACCGCGCCCTGCTCCTGGACGCCGGCCTCCGCACCCGGCGCACCTTTCCGCTCGCGGGCACCCCCAGCCGGGCGCGGGTGTCGCCCAGTGGCCGGTTCGCCGCCTGGACGGTCTTCGTCTCCGGCGAGTCCTATTCGTCCGCCTTCTTCTCCACCCGGACCTCGATCCTGGACACCCGGACCATGCGGCTGACGCCCAGCCTGGAGACGTTCTCCGTCGTCAGGGACGGCAAGCCCTACCACGCGTCGGACATCAACTTCTGGGGCGTCACCTTCGCCTCCGACGACGACACCTTCTACGCCACTCTCAACACCGCCGGCCAGACCTATCTGGTCCGGGGTTCGATCTCCCGACGCACGGTCACCACCCTGGTCGAAAATGTGGAGTGCCCGTCCCTCTCCCCCGACGGGACCCGCGTCGCCTTCAAGAAGCGGGTGCTGTCGCGTACCGACCTCTGGCACGAGTACGTCCTCGACCTGCGCACCCTGCGCGAGACGGCGCTGGCCGAACGCCACAGCGTCGACGACCAGGCCGCCTGGCTCGACGACCGCACCGTCGCCTACGCGCTCCCCGCCGACGGCAAGGTCGGCAGCAGCGACCTGTGGAGCGTCCCCGCGGACGGCTCGGGAACCCCCCGCCTGCTCATCGCGGGCGCCTCTTCCCCTGCGCCGCTGTAGAGCGGGCTCACCGGAAGTAGACGAGGATGCGTCCGGCGTTGCCCGTGTCGATCTCGCGCCGGACGTAGAGCTTCCGGATGTGCTGCTGGTCCAGGAACGCGAGCACGCGAGACCTGAGCCGTCCGGAACCCTTGCCCGGAATGATCTCCGCAACGGGCTCGCCCGAATGGTTCGCCCTGAAGAGGAACTGGCGCAGCGCGAGTTCGATGTCGCGGTTGTTGCGGAAGATCGGGTGGAGATCGAGCGACAACATGTGGAACCTCCCCGGTGATGCGACGACACGATCAGGTCGATGACGTCGGTGTCAATCGTCGACTCGCTCCCGGCCGCCTGCCTCCGCATACCGCAATGTCGTAATGCGGAAATATAATGCCACCAAGCGGAAAAGGTGGGGTGGGGGTTGAGTATGCTGCGCCATGTCAGGACGAAGGTGCTCGGTCGCGCGGACGCGCGCGGGGAGGGGCGAGGCCGGCGGCCGGCAGCTCGCCCCCGCCGGTGGTCTCCGAGGCGCGCCCCGGCGTTCGCCGTCCCTGTGCTGCGCGCTCTCGCCCAGGTCATGTTCCTCGACAGCGCTCGGGCAGGCGCCGTCTTCGCCCTCGCGCTGCTGACGGCGGACTGGCGGTACGGCGCCTACGCCCTGGGCGGCGCCGCCCTCGGCACCGGCGCCGCACGCCTGCTGGGCGCTCCCCGCGACCGGGTGCGCACCGGCCTGGAGGGCTTCAACTCCTGCCTGACCGCCCTCTGCTTCGCGGTGTTCCTCGGCGCGGACAGGCCCGCCACGGTGGTGCTCGCGGCCGCGGCCTGCCTCGTGGCCACCGTCGTCACGGCGGCCGTGGTCCGGCTGCTGCACGTGTGGGATCTGCCGACGCTGACCCTGCCCTACTGCCTGCTGGCGGGAGCGGTCACCCTGGCCGCGCCCGCCTTCCGCCGGATCGGGCCCCATGGCGGGAGCATCGCCGCGCTGCCCCGCGCCGCCTCCGGAACCGCCGCCCTGCGCTGGCACGACCTGGCAGGAGCGTTCTTCCGCAACGTGTCCCAGGTCTTCTTTCTGGACCAGTGGCATGCGGGGGCCGTGCTGCTGGCAGGCCTCTTCCTCGCAAGCCGGGTCGCGGGGTGGGTGGCCTGCGCCGGCAGCGCGACGGGCATCCTCACGGCCTGGGCGCTCGGCACGCCGGCCGCGCGGATCGCCGACGGCACGATGGGCTGCAACGCGGTTCTGGCGGCGCTGGCGCTGTGCGGGGTGTTCCTGGCCGCCACCCGGGCGACACTGCTGTACGCGCTGCTCGGCGCCGCGACCGCGACCGCCCTCACCCCGGCCGTCGCCGCCCTCCTCGCCCCGTCCGGCGGCCATCCGTTCACCTGGCCGTTCGTCCTGACGACCCTCGGCTTCCTGGCGGCCGCCCGCTCCTTCCCGCTCCTCGCCACCCACCCCACCGGGAACCGGCCCGCCGCATCACTCCACGCCGACCAGGCCGCCACGGGCTGACCACCCGGATCCCGGGAGAACGGGCCGCGGGAACGACGGGACCGGAACGAGCCACGCACCCACGGCTGCCGGCCGAAACCCGAGAAGCGCCAGTGCGCGCCCGGCCGACTGGATGTCACGGTCGACGAGGAAGTGACCGACGCGGCGTCACACGCCCGCGGGCCAGGTCTGCTCCTCCCGGCTCTGCTCGGCCGAGGGGCGCAGCGGGGTGAGCGCGTGGGTGCGGTCGAGGTAGCAGAAGGCGTCGTAGCGCTGGGCGAGGACCGTCGGGACGTAGTTGCCGACACGGTCGTACTGCGGCCGGTACACCACGCCGATCGCGCGGTGACCATGCTCTTCGTGGAACCACTCGCCCCGCCCGGAGGAGGGCGGATGCTGCAGCTGCACATGCGGGAAGACGAACAGAACCCGCTCGCCGGGCAGCGCCCGGTGCAGCAGATCCTCCACACTTCCGCGGCGAGCGGCCGGCACGCCCATGACCCTCGGTACGTCGCCCCACGCGTCCGCGGCGATCACGGTGCCGGAGTGCGAGCCGAACCCGACCAGCACCACCCCTCGCCCCATGTGCCGCTCGCGTACCAGCTGGCCCACGTTGACCTCGCCGACGTCGGCCATGTCCGTGGCACGCGCATCACCGATGTGGGTGTTGTGCTCCCAGACCACCGCCTTGGCCTCGGGGCCGTGATGCTCCATCAGCCGGTCCAGTGTGTCGGCCATGTGGCGGTCCCGGATGTTCCACGACTCGGGACCGCTGTCCAGCATGACCCGGTAGTAGGCCTCGGCCCCGGCCAGCACCTCGGCGTTCTGCCGGGCGGCGAACTCCGCGAGCGAGCCGTCCACGGCTGCCGCCTGCGCCGCCCGCCGACGCAGCTCGGTGAGCACGGACACCACCTGTGGCTCACAGCCCTCCGGCACATAACGGGTGGCCAGCGCGTAGGACTGCGGATCCCGCGCGTACGGCTCGAAGCAGCGGTACGCCTCCAGGGCGTGCTCCACCTGGTCGGGATCGTGCTCGCGCAGATGGGCCAGCACCGCGTGCAGCGACTCCCACAGGCTGTAGACGTCCAGCCCGAAGAAGCCCACGCGCCGCCCCGGCGGCAGAGCCTCGTTGTGGCGGCGCAGCCACCGGGTGAAGGCGGCCACGTCGGTGTTGCCCCACATCCACGCCGGCCAGCGGCTGAATCCCGCCAGCACCTCGCCGGGGTCCTCGGGCGCGTCCGGCGCGGCCACCACGGCGCAGTGCACGGCCTGGCAGTCCGGCCAGTCGCCCTCGACCGCGACGAAGGAGAAGCCCTTCTCCTCGATCAGCCGACGCGTCAGCACATCACGCACCCGGTAGTAGTCGGCGGTGCCGTGGGACGCCTCGCCCAGCAGCACGTAGCGGGCGTCGCCGATGCGCTCCATCAGCGGGTCCAGCGACGCCGGATCGGTCAGCGGCAGGGCCTGGCTGCGCATCCGGTCCTGGTCGTTGTCGGGCACGGCTGACTCCTCTTTCCGCAGGCGCCGCACCGGGTTCCCGCACCGCCGCAGGCCGAAACGGCATGCCGGCCTCTCCCCGGACGCGGAGGTGTCCTGCCGCTCCGGCCGGGTACCCGCCACCGTGGCCAAGCCCCTCTGGACACACAGAGTCGAAGCGACAGGAGCCGGAGGCCGGAAAGATGCCTGCCCCCGCACGATCCGCCGTGGCGGACCCCCGAGAGCGCCGCCGTGCCGCCGCCCGGTCCGCACGACCGCGCAGCCGGGTCCCGGAGACCGGCGACGAGCCGGATCTGCTCGGCCAGTACCTCACCCAGATCGCCGCGACCCCGCTGCTCGACGCCGCCGGCGAGGTACGGCTGGCCCAGCGCATCGCGGCCGGAGTGCGCGCCGCCGAGGAGCTGGAGCGGGCCGGGACCGGCGAGCGCGCCCTCTCGCCGCCGCGGCACCGTGAGCTGGAGGCGGCCGTACGGGAGGGCACGCAGGCCAAGGACCACATGATCCGGGCCAACCTGCGGCTCGTGGTGTCGATCGCCAAACGGCACGCCCACCGCGGCGCGCCCCTGCTCGACCTGATCCAGGAGGGCAACCTCGGGCTGATCCGGGCGGTGGAGAAGTTCGACCACACCAAGGGCTTCAAGTTCTCCACGTACGCCACCTGGTGGATCCGGCAGGCGATCGAGCGGGGCCTGGCCCAGCACGCCCGTACCGTACGGCTGCCGATGCACGTCGTGGAGCAGTTGCAGAAGCTCGCGAAAGTCGAACGACAACTGCGGTTGCGCCTCGACCACGAGCCGACGGACGACGAGGTCGCCCGGGAGAGCGGGTTCGACGCGGAACGGGTCGCCTGGCTGCGCCGGGTGGGGCGCCAGACGCTGAGCCTGGACACACCCGTCGACGAGACCGGCGAGACCGTGGTCGGCGACCTCATCCCCGCCACCGACGTACTCCAGGCTCCGCAGGTCGCCGAGTACCGGGCGCTCGCCGAGGAACTCAGGGACGCCCTGGGCGCGCTGGGCCCCCGCGAGGCCATGGTCCTCAGCCTGCGCTACGGACTGCACGACGGGCATCCGCGCACGCTGCAGCAGGTGGCCGACCAGGTGGGACTGACCCGGGAACGCGTGCGGCAGCTGGAGAAGCAGTCACTCACCCGGCTGCGGGCACCCGAGACGGGCGAGCGCCTGCTGGACTGGGCGGGCTGACCCGACACTCCACGAGCTGCTCGCGCACGGGCGCCTGTCAGATGCGTCAGGCCGGGGCATCGGGCCCGCGCCGATCAGCCCGGCCATCAGGACCCCGCATCCTTCAGGCGCCGGGGCCCGGTGTCCCGCCGAGCGTCGTGTGCCGTGTCCCGCGCTGCCGGGGAGCGCGGTGACGGCCGGCGTGGGTCGCGCCGCTCACCATGATCGCCAGACCCGCGCAGAAGATGAGCGCCAGCGCGAGTCCGGAGCTGAACAGGGCGAGGCCACTCATGGTGGCGACGTCGTGATCGAGGACGGACACCGTGTACTCGGGCCCGCCGGACAGGTTGCCCGCGATCGCGAGGGCCGTGAAGGCGCCCGCACCCACGAGAAGGAGCAGTCCGATGAACCGCATGCCAGTCATCTCCTCGCACCGTCGGGGTGTCAGTCGCGGGCGGGTACCCCCGCGCCAGGGGTCATCCCGTTCGTCCCGTGCGGTTCGGCCGTATACCCCTGCCCGCGCCGGGTACTCCGGTCGCATGGCCGGTATCGAACTCAGAAGCGCAGCCTTCAGCGATCACAGCATGATCCCGCGCCATCACGCTCATGACGCGGACAACGTCTCTCCCCCGCTCACCTGGTCCGGAGTACCGGATGACGCGGCGGAGCTGGTCCTGTTGTGCGAAGACCCGGACGCACCGTCCGGAACCTTCGTGCACTGGCTCGTCACCGGCATCGACCCCCGTGCCGGGGGACTCGACGCCGGCCGGACGCCACAGGGCAGCCAGGCACATCGCAACGGCTTCGGGGAGCGTGGCTGGGGCGGCCCGCAGCCCCCGGTCGGCGACGACGCCCACCGGTACTTCTTCCGGCTCTACGCCCTTCCCGCCCCGGTCTCGCTCCCCGACCGGGCCACCGCCGACGAGGCCCACGCCGTGCTCGACCGGGAGCAGTTGGCGAGCGGCACCATCGTCGGGCTGTACCAGCGCTGACCGCGGCGGCGGGCATGGACCGGATGGTTCCCGAGGAGTGCGCGGAGGAGGTGACCCGCCTGCTGCCCGCGGGACGGCTGGCCGTGGTGGAGCAGTCCGGCCACGTCAACCCCATCGCCCCCGGCGCGATGGACACCGGCTTCTTCTCCCCGGCGGAGACCGACGACTCCGTGGCGTACCTCAAGGCACAGGCCATGAACGGCGAACTCACGAGGATCGAGTACATCGCACCGTGGGTGAAGTTCCCGCTCACCGACGGCTGGTGGGCCAATGGCCAGGTCTTCTTCATCAACGGCGGCTTCACCGCCCGCTGAACAGCCGGCGCACTCGCCGTCCCGCCCACGTCGGCAGCTCCGGCAAGCTCGTCGCTCGTGCGCACTACCCCGGGACGGCCTTCGCCCAGCCCTGGGTGACCGTCGTCCTCGCCTTCTCCAGCTGCGCGTCCGTCGGGAACTGCGGCGTTCCCTCGACCGTCGGCAGTCGTGCGGCGGCGGCCTTGTCGAGGGTGCCGTCCTGCTTCATGACGTCCATGAGCACCGGTCGGGCGTAGCCGCGCAGCCGGAGGTTCTGGCCCTCGGGGCTGAAGAGGTACTCCTGCCACAGGCGGGCGGCCGCCGGGTGCGGGGCGTTCTTGTTGATCGCCAACGCGAAGTACTGGGCGAAGCTGCCGTCGAAGGGGATCGCGACCTGCCAGTTGACGCCCTTCCCACGGAGTTGGTCGGCGTAGTGGAGGTTGATGTAGTCCCAGTTGATGCTGATGGGCGTCCGGCCGTCCTCGACCGTTGCCGTGGTGGAATTGACACGGTTGAAGTTGCCGATCCTGTTGAGTTCGGCGAAGAAGTCGAGGCCGGGCTGGACGTTGTCGAACGACCCGTTGTTCGCCAGCGCGGCCGCATAGACGCTGTCGAAGGCGGTGGCCGACCTGGTCGGGTCGCCTTCGAGTGCGACCTTGCCCTTGTAGGCGGGCTTCAGCAGATCGGCGAAGGTCTCCGGACAGACCTTGACCCGGTTGGTGTCGCAGCCGATGGAGATGTAGCCCCCGTAGTTGTTGGCCCAGCGGGCCTTGGAGTCCTTCTGGTTCGCGGGGATCGAGTCGAAAGCCGCGACCTTGTACGGCGCCAGCAGATTCTGATCCGCCGCGTTCCGCGCAAAGGTGTCGCCCACGTCGATCACGTCGGGGGCCGTCGGTCTGTTCCCGCTCTTCCTCACGGCGTCGATCTCGTCCTCGCTGTGGCCGTGCGGATTGTCCACGGTGACCTTGATCCCGTACTTCTTCTCGAAGCCGTCGATCAGGCCGCCGTAGTCGGCCCAGTCACGCGGCAGCGCGATCGCCCTGAGCGAGCCCTCTCGTTTCGCTGCGGCGATCAGTGCGTGCATGCCGCCCACGTTCTCGGCGGAAGTGGCCACCGACGGGCTCGTGAGTCTGGCGGTCGGTGGCTGCCCGCAGGCGCCGAGGCCCAGCGCCGCGAGAGCGAGGCAGCCACAGGCGACCGCTGCTCGGGCACGGGGTGTGGTCACGACTGCTCCTGGGGTGGGAAGGGTCGTGGGGTCCTGATGGCTGTCGAAAGCCGGGAGGGCCGAGGGGCTACTGCGTCGGCGAAGTGGTCGTCGAGGCCAGGGTACCCGGCCGCCTCGTCGGCGGAATCCCGGCCGGAAAGCCCGCGAGCAGCGTGTTACCCGGCGGAACTCGCTCTCCCCAACACTGCGGTGCCGTCTCACAGAGCCGTGTCGTCCCACTGGTCGAGCAGGACTTCGCCGAGTCCCGCCGCCTCCGGTGCGGCGCCGTCGTGGAGGGACTGTTCGGCCCAGATCACTTTGCCGGTGGGCGTGTAGCGAGTGCCCCAGCGTTCGACCAACCGGGCGACCAGGAAGAGGCCGCGGCCGCCTTCGTCGGTGACTTCCGCCCGGCGCAGCCGGGGCGAGGTGCTGCTGCCGTCGGAGACCTCGAAGATCAGGGTGCCCGCGGCGGAGCCGCTGATCGGCACCGTGCGCAGCAGCCGGACGGCGATGGGTTCGGCGCCGTAGCGGACGGCGTTGGTGATCAGCTCGCTGAGGACGAGTTCGGCGGTGAAGGCGACCTCCTCGAGACCCCACTCCGCCAGCCGGCGGGCGCAGGCGGTGCGCACCGGGGCCACCGCCGCCGGGTCCCGGGGCACGTCCCACTCGGCGACCTGCGCGGGCCCGAGGCGGCAGGTGCGGGCCACCAGGAGCGCGATGTCGTCCCTGGGCCGGTCGGACAGCATGGCCTCCATCACGGCCGCGCAGGTGGCCTCCGGCGTGCGCTCGGGCCCGGACAGGGCATCGCGCAGGGCCTCCAGACCGGCGTCCAGGTCCCGGGTACGGTCCTCGATCAGTCCGTCGGTGAAGAGCACCAGCCGGGATCCCTCGGGCACGGTGAGTTCGGCGGTCTCGACCGGCAGGCCGGCGCCGAGCCCCAGGGGTGGGGACACGGGCAGGCGGGGGAAGTCGACGGTCCCGTCGGGGCGGACCACCGCCGGTCCCGGATGGCCGGCGGTGGCGAGGGCCAGGCGCCCGGAGGTGGGGTCGTAGACGGCGTACTGGCAGGTCGCCCCGGTGATCATCGCCTGCCCGTCCTCGGCGGCGGCGGTCTCCTCGGCGTCGATCTGGGCCACCAGTTCGTCCAGCCGGGCCAGCAGCTCCTCCACGGGCAGGTCCAGGCCGGCGAAGTTGTGCACGGCGGTGCGCAGCCGGCCCATGGTGGCCGCGGCGTGCAGCCCGTGGCCGACGACATCGCCCACGACCAGCGCCACCCGGGTGCCGGACAGCGGAATGACGTCGAACCAGTCGCCGCCCACCCCGGCCTGGGCCGGCAGGTAGCGATAGGCCACATCGAGGGCGCACTGCTCGGGCAGCCCGCGGGGCAGCAGGCTGTGCTGCAGGGTGACGGCCATGGCGTGTTCGCGCGTGTACCGGCGGGCGTTGTCGATGCACAGCGCTGCCCGGGCGGCCAGCTCCGCGGCGAAGGACATGTCGTCGTCCTCGAACGGCGGGGAGTCCTGCGCACGCCAGAAGTCCACCACGCCCAGCACCACGCCGCGGGCTCGCAGGGGAACCACGAGCATCGAGTGGATGCCCTGGTCCACGATCCGGCGGGCACCCTCGGGGTCCCGGGCCGGCCAGCCGTCGGGGGCGTTCAGGTTCCCGACCAGGACCGGTCGTCCGTCGGAGATCGCCAGGGAGACGGGGTGGTCCGGGACGAACCGCATCAGCTGACCGACGGGGTGGAGGAGATCGTCCGTGGGCAGACCGGCGACGGCACTGCGGCGCATCTCGGTGGTTCCTGCGGTCGTACCGGAGGGCTCCTCGCCCCGCAGGACGGGGTCCAGGAGTTCCACGGTGACGATGTCGGCGAACCGGGGCACCGCCACCTCGGCCAGTTCCTCCGCCGTGCGCTGCACATCGAGCGTGGTGCCGATCCGCAGCCCGGCGTCGTAGAGCAGCTTCAACCGCTCGCGCGCCACCTCCGCCCGTCCGGAGACGGCCCGTAGCTCGGTGGTGTCCCGGAGCGTGACCACGCTGCCGGCCGGTCCGTGGGGGTCGGTGAGCCGCTTGTTGACCGCGAGCAGCCGGTCGCCCCCCAGGTGCACCTCGTCGGTGGCGGGGCGGTCGGAGGCCAGCAGGGCGGTGAGGTCCTCCTCCAGCCCCAGATCGGTGATGTGCCGCCGCTCCGCCTCCGTCGGCAGGTCCAGCAGCCGCCGTGCCTCGTCGTTGGCCAGCAGCAGCCGGCCGTCGCCGCCGATGATCAGCACCCCTTCCCGCACCGCGTGCAGGACCGCGTCGTGGTGCTCGTACATCCGGGTCATCTCGGTCGGCCCCAGGCCGTGGGTCTGCCGCCGCAGCCGACGGCTCACCAGGGCCGACCCGCCCGCGGCGACGACGAGCGCGGCGGCGCCGCCGCCGAAGAGGACCGGCAGCTGCCGGTTCACCCTGTGCTGCACCGCCTCCACCGTGACGGGCACCGAGACGATGGCGATGACCGAGCCGTCGGGAGCCCTGACCGGGACCGCCGAGATCACGGAGAGTCCCAGGGAGCCCTGGAAGGTGCTCGTGAACGGTTTGCCGGTCGCCGCCTGGGCATAGGGCCCGATGACGTGTTTTCCGATCTGGTGCGGGTCGCTGTGGGTGAGGGTGATCCCGTTCAGTCCGTACACGATGATGGCGTCGACGCCCGCGGCCTTGCGGGCCGCCTCGGCATGCGGCTGCAGCACCGCGCTCGGGTGCGCGCTCTTCAGCGCGGCCACGATTCCCGGGGAGTTGGCGAAGGTCTGCGCCGTGGTGAGCGTCCGGGCCCGGGCGTCGGACATGATGTCGCGTCGGCCCTGCACCACGAGCGCCACCAGGGTGGCGGCGACGATCAGCACCACGACCGCCAGCTGCAGCAGGAAGACCTGACCGGCGAGGCTGCGCACACTCAGCAGCGACCGCCAGGCCTCTCCCCTGCGACGGGGCCGATCCGGCACACGACCGGATTGACCGGAAACCTCACTCATACCCCCTTTCTATCGTTTCTGGATGGCCGTAACGAGGCGACCCGGGACGGCGTGCACGCCGTCCCGGGTCGGATGTGGTCCTCGGTGGCCGTCAGGCGTGCGCCGGCGGCGGGGCCGTCGTGCCTCTCACTTCGAGGAAGGGGGTGGCGAGCTCGACCCCGCTCGGGCGGTCCGGCTCGTCGATCCGGTCGAGCAGCCGCTGCGCGGCGCGCCGGCCCACGTCATGGCTGGCGTTGTCCACGGTGGTCAGCCACAGATGGCGCAGGCGGGAGAGGTAGGTGTTGTCGTAGCCGACCAGGGAGAGGTCGCGGGGTATCCGCAGACCCGTCTCCTCGGCGGCGGAGAGCGCGCCGACGCACGTCATGTCGTTGACCGCGAAGATCGCGGTCGGGCGCTGCGGACGGCTCAGCAGCCGGACCGTCGCCCGGTAACCGCCCTCCTCGGTGAGGTCGCCCTGTTCCACGACCGCCGTGCCGGCGAGGCCGTGCTCGCGCATGGCGGCCTCGAAGCTGCGCCGGCGCAGGTCGCCGACCGCGCCCTGACCGGCGATGTGGGCGATGTGCCGGTGGCCGAGGGCGATGAGGTGCTCGGTGGCCAGGCGGGCTCCGTGCTCGTCGTCGTTGGCGACGATGTCCACGCCGGGCAGCACCGGTTCACGGGTGCCGGCGACGACCGTGGGGACCAGACCGGCGGCGGTGCGCAGGGCCTGGGGGTCCTGGAGCGTGCCGACGGCGATCAGGCCGTCGACGCGGAGCTCGGTGAAGGTCCGGGTGAGGTCCTCGCCGAGGCGCCGGTTGAGGTGGCCGTCGGCCAGCAGCACGTGCAGGCCGTTGTCGTACAGCCGTGCGTTCAGGCCGTCGAGCAGCTCCACGAACCAGGGATTGCGCAGGTCGTCGAGCAGCACCCCCACCGTGCGGGTACGCCGCTCGCTCAGGCTGCGCGCTGCCGCGTTGGGCCGGTAACCGAGCGCTTCGACCGCGGCGAGGACGGCCTCGCGCTTCTCCGGCCGGACCCCCTCCGAGCCGCGCAGCACGAGCGAGACCAGGGACTTGGACACACCGGCCCGCTCGGCGACGTCACGGATGGTCGGGGCACTCATGCCATGGACCGTTCCACAACCCGTCGGCCGCTGTAAAGACCCCTTGACATCCATGAAAGACGGCCCCATGGTGAGCGGCAACTTCTGGAACGGTCCAAAGAAGGGCGCTCATGGTGAATACGCTCGGCGTCGCCGTCGTGGGATTCGGCTGGATGGGACGGGTGCACACCCACGCGTACGCCCGCCTGCCGCACCACTTCCCCCAGCTGTCGGTGCGGCCTGAACTGCTCGCCGTCGCGGACGAGGTACCGGGCCGGGCGGAGGAGGCGGCCGGGCTGTACGGCTTCGCCACGGCGACCCGGGACTGGCGGGAGGTGGCCGCCGATCCGCGCGTCCAGGCGGTCAGCATCACCGCCCCGAACTTCCTGCACCGCGAGATCGGTGTGGCGATGGCCGAGGCCGGCAAGCACATCTGGATCGAGAAGCCGGTCGGGCTCACCGCCGACGACGCCCGGGCGGTCGCCGACGCGGCCGCCAAGGCCGGGGTCCAGGGCACCGTCGGCTTCAACTACCGCAACGCGCCCGCCGTCGAGGCCGCCCGCGATCTGATCGCCTCCGGTGAGATCGGCACGGTCACCCACGCCCGCATCCGCCTGTTCAGCGACTACGCCGCCCACCCGGACGGCGCCCTGACCTGGCGCTACGAGCGGGCGCGCGGCGGCAACGGGGTGCTGGGCGACCTCGCCTCGCACGGCGTCGACCTGGCCCGCTTCCTGCTCGGCGACATCGCCTCGCTGACCGCCGACACCGCGCTCTTCCTCCCCGAACGCGCCCGGCCGACCGGCGCCACCGCCGGCCACACCCTGGCCACCGGTGGCGAACTCGGGCCGGTCGAGAACGAGGACTACGTCAACTGCCTGCTGCGCTTCGCCTCCGGCGCCCGCGGCGTCCTGGAGGCCTGCCGCGTCTCGGTCGGCGAGCAGAACAACTACGGTTTCGAGGTGCACGGCACGAAGGGCGCCGTCTTCTGGGACTTCCGCCGCATGGGCGAACTCGCCGTCAGCCGTGGCACCACCTACCAGGACCAGCCGGTCAGCACGGTGTACATCGGCCCCGGCCACGGCGAGTACGCCGCGTTCCAGCCGGGCGCCGCCACCAGCATGGGCTACGACGACCTGAAGGTCATCGAGGCCCACCGGTTCCTGCGCTCGATCTCCGAGGGCGCCGCGGTCGGCACCACGCTCGGCGATGCCGTGGCCGGCGCGGTGGTGCTGGATGCGATGGAGCGCTCGGCCCGGCAGGGAACGTGGGTGAGTCTGGCGTGAGCACCGTTCGCATCGGGGTCGTCGGCGCGGGCACCATGGCCGCCGACCATGCGAGGACACTGCACCAGTGGGTGTCCGGCGCAGAGGCCGTGAGCGTCGCCGACCCGGATGTCGACGCCGTCGTCATCGCCTCGCACGACACGACCCACGCGGACCTCGCCGTCGCCGCCGTACGGGCCGGAAAGCCGGTGATGTGCGAGAAGCCGCTCGCCCCGACGACACCGGAATGTGTCCGGGTCGTCCGCGAGGAGCGGGCAGGTCGCCCTGCTGTGAGCGGCAGTAGCCCCGGCGGTGGGCAGGCCGAGCGGCACCGAGGCGGAAGGCGAACTAGGATCCGTACGTGGCAGAGGTCCCGGATGAGTTGATCAGGCGGGAACGCACCGCCGAGGAGGAGCGCGCGAAACTCGCGGGCCTCACCGGTGACGCGTACGACGCCCAGCTGCGCCGCTGGCGCGAGGCGTCCGACGCCGTACAGGCGGCCGTCACCGCGCACGCCGCGGCCACCGGGTCCGATCCGCACGATGTCGAGCAGGCCGTACAGAAGGCTGTGCGGTGCAGCCAGGAGGACCCGGCCGTCGAATAGCGGCCCGGGCCATCCTCGGGAACCTGCCGGAACGAGGTCGAGCAGACAACGCGGGCTCGTTCAGCGATGCTGGACAAGGGTGGCACCCCTCCATGCGACAAGGAGCACGGCATGGCCACAGATCCGGTCGTACGATTCCTGGCAGCCCTGGACCCCGATCACCGGGACACCATCGGCGCCAAACCGCGCCAGGAGCAGGAACAGCTCGCAGCGGCCTGGGAACGGGAGCTGGAGTCCGACGACGAGCTCGACACACTCGACGAGCTGTCCCCGCCCGCCGCAGAGGCCGAGGCCGCCCGCCGCGTACTGGCCCGCGGAGCCGGCTAGGTGCACTCGGCCAAGAGGTTGGTGACTCGCGTCGGGAGTGAGCCGAACCGCTCGATCAGCCCGGCCGGCGGGAGGAAGTCCGCACGGCTGCCGGCATGGCAGGCCTCGACGGTCTCCTGGTCCGGCGGCTCGCGCCGTCAGAACGGCTCGCCGATCAGGATCGGCCCGCCCGGGCACGGGCTGCTCTGCAGGAGGCGGACCGTGCCGGCGACGCCGCCGGTCCGGGTGGCGCCGATGCAGGCCGCGACGTCGACGGGTTCCTCGGCGACGTGACCCGAGGCGTCGCCGTGGACGAAGGTGATCCGGTCGGCGACGCCCGGTTCCGAGGCCTGGGCGCGGGCCGTGAACACCGTGCTGATGTCCACCCCGGTCCCGGTGATCTCGTGGTCGCGGGCCCAGTGCACGGCATTTCGCCCGAACCACAGGCCAGATCGAGCACGCGCGTGCCGGGCGCCGACTCGGGGGCCCGGCCGAGGACGGCCGGCTTCTCTCTGCTGAAGGGGTTGTGGATGCGGTGGATCCCCTGCAGCCGGCTCGCTCCCACGCTCACCGACGCGGTCAAGCCATGAGACGGCGCATCGGCCGTCCGTCGACTTTCTCAGGCGTAGAACCGGGACAGGCTCTGGAGCACCGCGGCGGGCTTGGTGCCGCCTTCCACCTCGATCGCGCCGTCGACGGTGATCTGGACGCCGCCGGGCACCTCCTCGACCGAGGTGAGCCGGGCGGCCAGCCGGATGCGCGATCCGACCTTCACCGGCGCGGGGAAGCGGACCTTGTTCAGGCCGTAGTTGACCTTCGTGGTCACGCCCTGCACATCCAGCAGTCCGGTGAACAGAGGAATGAACAGGGACAGGGTGAGGTAGCCGTGTGCGATCGGCGCGCCGAAGGGTCCCTGGGCCGCGCGCTCCGGGTCGGTGTGGATCCACTGGTGGTCGCCGGTGGCGTCGGCGAAGGTGTCGATGCGCTCCTGCGTGACCTCCAGCCACTCGCTGGTACCGAGGTCGCTTCCGGCGAGCTTCTTCAGTTCGTCCAGGCCGTTGACGGTGATGCTCATAAGTCGCCCTTCTTTTCACGAGGTTGGGGTGCCGTAGCGGTTGCGCACGCGGGACTTGAGGAGTTTTCCGGAGGCGGTGCGCGGGAGTTCGCCGGTGACCACCACCGACTTGGGGATCTTGTACTTGGCGAGCCGCCCGGTCAGTGAGTCCAGCACGTCGTCCGGGTCGAGTTCGGCTCCCGGGGCGGGTACGACGATCGCGCGGGGCACCTCGCCCCACTTGTCGTCGGGGACGCCGATCACCGCGCACTCGGCGATGGCGGGGTGGGCGAGGAGGATGTCCTCGATCTCGGCGGGATAGATGTTCTCCCCACCGGAGATGATCATGTCCTTGATCCGGTCGACGACGTACACGTAGCCGTCCTCGTCGACCCTGGCCGCGTCCCCGCTGCGGAACCAGCCGTCCGCGAAGGCGGCCTCGGTCTCCTCGGGCAGCCCCCAGTAGCCGGGCATGACATGCGGTCCGCGCACCACGACCTCGCCGGTCTCACCGACGTCGACCGGGGTGAGGTCGGGCCGTACGACCCGTACGTCGCTGAAGAAGTGCGGTACGCCGGCCGAGCCCGCCTTCTCGACCGCGTGCTCCGCGTCCAGGAACAGCGTGCCGGGCGCGGCCTCGGTCATGCCGTAGCCCTGGAGGAAGGTGAGCCCGCGCTGCTGGTAGGCGGCGATGAGCGGGGTCGGCACCGGTGATCCGCCGCAGGTCAGGATGCGGAGCGAGGAAAGGTCCGCGTCCGCCCAGCGGGGATGCCGGGCGACCTGTTCGAACATCGTCGGGACCCCGAACATGAAGGTGATCCCATGCCGTTCGATCAGGTCGAGGGTGGTCTCCGGGTCGAAGGCCTCGACCAGGACGCAGGTGCCGCCCTTGAGCAGCACCGGCAGGGTCAGCATGTTGAGGCCGGCGGTGTGGAACAGCGGGGCGGAGACCAGGGCCCGTTCGTCGGCGATCAGGTCGTGGTCGACCAGGACGTTGACGGCGTTCCAGGTGAGGTTGCCGTGGGTGAGCATGGCCCCTTTGGGGCGGCCGGTCGTCCCGGAGGTGTACATGATGATGCAGGTGTCGTCCGGAGTGACCGGTTCGTCGATCGGTTCGTCCGACGCGGACGCCAGGGTCTGCTCGTACGGTTCACCGGTCTCGAGGTAGGCGCGTACGTCCGTCTCGCCCGGCAGTCCCGCGACGAGACCGGCGTACGCGGGGCCGTGGACGAGGGCCTTGGCGCCGGAGTCGGCGAGCTGGTACGCGATCTCGGGGCCGGCGAGGCGGGTGTTGAGGGGGACGAAGACGGCGCCCAGGGTGCCGGCGGCGAACAGGGTCTCCAGGTAGGCGGGGTGGTTGGGGCCGAGGTGGGCGATGCGATCGCCGCGCCGGACGCCCTGGGCGCGCAGGGCGTGGGCGAGGCGGGTGACCCGTGTGTACAGGGTGCGGTAGTCGGTGGACCGCTCCCCGTGGATCAGGGCCGTGCGGTGCGGGGTCTTGCGGGCCCGGCGTGCGGGCCACGACCCCAGTCCCTCGTTGCGCATCTGACACCCCTTACGGTTTCGTCAGCCCGAGCAGACGGGCCGCGTTCTCCTTGAGGATCTTCGGCCTGACCTCGTCCTTGATGGACAGCTTCGCGAAGTCGGCCAGCCACCGGTCCGGGGTGAGCACCGGGAAGTCCGAGCCGAACAGGACCTTGTCCTGCAGCAGCGTGTTGGCGTACTGCACCAGCTGCGGCGGGAAGTACTTCGGCGACCAGCCGGAGAGGTCGATGTGCACGCCGGGCTTGTGGGTCGCCACCGCCAGGGCCTCGTCCTGCCAGGGGAACGACGGATGCGCCAGGATGATCTTCAGATGGGGGAAGTCGGCGGCCACGTCGTCGACATGGAGCGGGTTGGAGTACTTCAGACGGATGCCGCCCCCGCCGGGGACACCGGCGCCGATGCCGGTCTGGCCGGTGTGGAAGAGCGCGATGGTGCCGGTCTCCTCGATCACCTCGTACAGGCCGTACGCCACGGAGCGGTCGTCGGGGAAGAAGCCCTGGATGCTGGGGTGGAACTTGAAGCCCCTCACCCCGTACTCCTCGACCAGCCGCCGGGCCTGCCGCACGCCCGCCTTCCCGCGGAAGGGGTCGATGGAGGCGAACGGGATCAGCACATCGGGGTTCGCGGCCGCGGCTTCGGCGACCTCCTCGTTGGGGACGGGCTCGGTGCCGGTCGCCGACTCGGCGTCCACCGTGAACACGACGGCGGCCATCCGCCGCTCGCGGTAGTACGCGGCGGTCTCCTGCAGGGTGGGCTTCCGGTTGCCCTCGACCTTGAAGTAGGCGGAGGAGGCGTCGTGCAGGTCGTCGTCCAGGGAGGAGTGGCCCTTGGCGGACACCTCCGCGTGGGTGTGGACGTCGATCGCGACCAGTTCGTCAAGCTTCGGCGCGGGTGCCATCACGCCTCCGGGATCTTCGGCGCGGGGATGCCGACGGTCTGCTGCTCGGCGCCGACCGAGGTGGGCCAGGCGTCGGCCAGGGCATCGGGGGTCCAGCCGCCGTCGGCGTAGGCGGCGCGGATCTCCTGCGGATGCGACCAGAGTGCCACCTTGTCGCCGCCGATGCCGATGCACTGGCCGGTGATACCGCGGGCGGGCTCGGAGGCCAGGAAGGGGACGAGGGCCGCGCAGTCCTCGGGGGTGCCGAAGCCCTCCCCCTTGCGCAGGAACGCCGGCAGCGGTTGGCCGTGCCTCATGGCCTCGACGTACGGGGCGAAGGCCGGGATGGTCTCGGTCATCGCGGTCGCGGCGACCGGCACGATCGCGTTGACGGTGATGTTCGCGCGGGCCAGCTCCATGGACCAGGTCCGGGCCATGGCGGCGATCCCGGCCTTGGCGGCGGCGTAGTTGGTCTGGCCGAAGTTGCCGCGCTGCCCGGCCGGGGAGCCGACGAGGACGAGGGTGCCTCCCTCGCCCTGCTCGCGCATGCGGACGGCGGCGGCGCGGGCGCAGGTGAAGGTCCCCCTGAGATGGGTGGTGATCACCGCGTCGAAGTCGTCTTCGGTCATCTTCCACAGCACCTTGTCACGCAGGATGCCGGCGTTGGTGACCAGGACGTCGAGCCGGCCGAAGGCCTCGACGGCACGGTTCACCAGCCGGTCGGCGGCCTCGGCCGTGCCGACCGGGACCACTTCGGCCACGGCGGTGCCACCGGCCTCGGTGATGGACTTGACGGCCTGCTCGGCCACGGCCTCGTCGATGTCGTTGACGACCACGGACGCGCCGTGGGCGGCGAGGGCCTGCGCATAGGCGAGGCCGAGGCCCCGGCCGCTTCCCGTGACGACGGCGGCCTTGCCGGTCAGATCGATGGTGGGCACGTGCGGTCCCTTCGCATGGGTGGGGTGGCGAGGAGATCGAAGCTAAGAGCAATAATTGTTGTCGTCAATAGTTGTTGCCGACCTTCTGGTGCGCCATGCTGGACTCGGCACGCCAGAAACCACCCCGGCGAGCGCCGCCACCGGCACCCGGGGACCGAGACCAGGGAGCCCGCCATCGCCCGCCAGCGCACCGACCACCCGACCGCCATCGACGCCGACGAGCCGTGGATGCGGGCCCTGCACGCGGACACGGGCTATCTGCTGTACCGCCTGGGCCTGCGCTCGGGTCAGTTGTTCAACACGTTCCTGCAGGAGTCGGGGCTGCGACTGCGGCACTACGCCGTGCTGCGTTTCCTCGCCACCACCGAGGGTGTGCTCCAGCGCGAGCTCAGCGCCCGGCTGGGCTACGACCCGAGCGCGATCGTCGGCCTGGTGGACGACCTGGAGAAACTGGGCTTCGCCGAGCGCCGGCCCGCACCGGAGGACCGCCGCAGCCGCATCGTCGTGCTCACCGAGGACGGTCGGGCATTCCTCCGCGACACGGACCAGGCGGGCCGGCGCGTGACCGACGAACTGCTCACCCCGCTCGACCCCGCCGAGCGGGAGACGCTGCACACCCTCCTGCTGCGTGTCGCGGGCAACGGGCTCACCTGACGCTTCGGCCGCCGTGTGCCGCCGTGGGCATTCGGGCGGACGCGGCCTCGTAATGTGTTCCCGTGACCGGTCCTGTCCCCCGCCCCCAGTCCCTCCTGCTCAGCTTCCTCGGTGACGAGGTGCTGGGCCGCGGGGTGTGCGTGTACACGGGCAGCGTCATCGAGGTGTTCCGGCGCGCCGGTGTCGGCGAGCAGGCCACCCGGTCCACCCTCACCCGCATGGTCGCCCGCGGGCTGCTGAGCCGCCGGCGCGCGGGCCGGCGTACGTATGTCGGCCTCACCGACCGCTCGGAGGCGATCCTGCGCGACGGCGAGCGGCGCATCTGGAAGACGGGCGCGGTCAACCGGGACTGGGACGGCACCTGGACCCTGCTCGGCTTCTCGCTCCCGGAGTCGTGGCAGCGCCAGCGGCACGATCTGCGCTCCCAGTTGACCTGGGCGGGCTTCGGTGCGCTGTTCAGCGGGCTGTGGATCGCGCCCGGCGAGGTCGACGTCTCCGCGATCGTCGCCGAGTTGGGGCTGGCAGCGCATGTGAAGGTCTTCCGGGCGCATGCGGACGCCGGCATGGACATCGCCGAGATGATCGACGACACCTGGGATCTGCGCGAACTGGCCACTTGCTACCGGGACTTCGAGGAATCCTGGCGGCCGTACGCGTCGGGTGGCGCGGACCTGACCGCCGAGGACGCCCTCGCGCTGCGCCTCCGGCTGACCGCCGAGTGGCTCCAGGTCATCCGCGGCGACCCCCGGCTGCCCGTACGGCATCTGCCGGCGGACTGGCCGGCGGCCGCGGCGGAGAAGATGTTCCGCACGGTCCACGCCCTGCTGGAAGCGCCCGCCCGGGACGCGGCGCGCCGGGTGATCGAGACGATTCCGGCGGCGTAGCGCCCGTTCACACGTGCCCGGCCTCCGCGCCCTGCCTCCGGTGCGCTCCCGGCCGGAGCAATGTTGTGCACTGTCTTGACCGCCGCAAGAAAACAGCCCTACATTCCTCCACACCTTCGTTCAGTGCACTGAGCATCTTCTGGGTCCCCGCTCCGCAGCCGCCTTCAAGGAGCCACCTCCATGCCTGCCAGCACCCGCCCCCGAACGCCCCGCCGCCTGCCGATCGCCCTGGCCACCCTGGCCACGCTGGCGTCCGCGGCCCTCGCCACCACCCCCGCGACCGCCGCCACGGCGGACCCGCCGGCCACCGGCCACCTCACCGGCACCCTCTCCGACGGCGCCACCTGGATCGCGGACGTCCCCGCCCAGTGGAACGGCACCCTGCTGCTGTTCAGCCACGGCTTCGGCCCCACCGTCGCCAAGGACGCCCCCTCCGACCCCGTACGCACCGAGTTGCTCGCCGAGGGCTATGCGCTGGCCGGGTCGTCGTACGACCCCCATGGCTCGATGTGGGCCCTGAGCAGCGCGGAACGCGACCAGTTCGGCACCCTCGACGCCGTCACCGCGAAGATCGGAGCGCCGCGACGCACCCTGGCCGTCGGCCAGTCCATGGGCGGGCTCGTCAACGCGCAGATCGCCCGCGACGGCGACGGCCGCGTCGACGGTGCGCTCGGCCTGTGCGGCCTGGTCGCGGGCGGCACCGACCTGGACAACTACCAGCTCGACGCCGAGTACGCCATCGCCCGGCTGCTCCTGCCCGGGCAGGACGTCGGCCTGGTGCGCTTCGGCTCGGCCGACGCCGCGGCCGCCACCGCCAAGAAGCTCACCGACGCCGTCACCGCCGCCCAGACCACCCCGCAGGGCCGCGCCCGGATCGCGCTGGCCGCGGCCTTCCTCAACCTGCCCGCCTGGGCGCCCGGACAGGACCGGCCCGCACCGACGGACTGGTCGGGCCAGGAGGAGCAGCAGTACGCGTGGTTCGCGCAGGGCATCCTCTCCTTCGTCGAGGGCGGCCGGTACGCCGTCGAGCAGTCGGCCGGCGGCAACAACTCCTGGAACCGGGGCGTGGACTACGCCCGTCTGCTCGCCGGATCCGTCCACGCCCCGCAGGTCCGCGCGCTGTACCGGACGGCCGGACTCGACCTGCGCGCCGACCTGACGTCCCTCACCCGGGGCGCCTCGATCACCGCCGACCCGGCCGCGGTCGATGCCGCGCAGCGCACCTCTTCCGCCGGTCAGGGCCTCGGCGTACCGCTGCTGGACGTGCACACGATCGCCGACAACCTGGTCCCGGTCGAGCAGGAACGGCGGTTCGGCGACCGGGTGCGTACCTCCGGGGACGGCGCGCTGCTGCGGCAGGCCTACGTCGAGCGGCAGGGCCACTGCACGTTCACCACCGCCGAGACCGTGGCCGCCCTGCACGCGCTCGAACACCGCGTCTCGTCCGGCCACTGGGACGACGTCGCGACCCCGGCCGCGCTCCAGCGGTCCGCCACCGCGCTCGGCCTGGACGGGGCGGCCTACGTCCCCTACCGCCCGGCACGCCTGACGGTCGGCCGCGACCGCCCGGCCCCCCAACCCGCCCACCACTGACACCGGGACCCGCTCATGTCCGACGCATCCGCCACCCCGCGCAGTTCCCTCCCCCTCGGCACGCTCGTCGCCGGCTGTCTCGCCGTCTGCCTCGCGCAGATCGGCCTGGCCATACCGGCCACCCTCAACGGCCTGTTCCAGGAACACCTCCACCCCGTCGGCTCCCAACTCACCTGGATCTCCGACGCGTTCCTGCTGCCCGTCGCCGTCCTCGAACTCTCCTTCGGCGTGCTGGGCGACCTCTTCGGCCGCAAACAGCTCCTCGTCGGCGGCGCGGCGCTGCTGAGCGCGGGCGAGGTCGTCGCCGCGAGCGCCTCCGGCATCCATCAGCTGTGGGTGGGACAGGCACTGGCCGGGCTCGGCGCCGCCGCGCTCTTCCCCACCTCGCTCGCCATGATCGCGGCCGGCACACACACCGGCCCGCAGCGCGCCCGCGCCATCGCTGTATGGGCCTCCAGCCTGTCCGCGGGCGGCTTCCTCGCCCCGCTGCTCGGCGGCATCACCGGCACCTACGGCTCATGGCGCGCGGCGTTCGTGGTGGTCGCCGTGCTGGCCGCGGTGAGCGCCCTGGTGAGTCTGTGGCTGGCCACCAACTCGCGGTCCCCGGAGGGGCGTTCGCTCGACGTCGGCGGCCAGGTCACCATCGGTGTCGGTCTGTTCGCCCTGCTGTACGCCGTCATCCAGGGGCCGACGGACGGCTGGGGATCGGTTCCGGTGGTCGTTGCCTTCGTGATCGCCGCCGTGTTCGTGGGCCTGTTCCTGGCCGCCGAGAGCCGGGCCCGCTCCCCGCTCCTGCGCCTGGACCTGTTCCGCAACCGTTCCTTCGCGATCGCGTCGGTCGTCGCGGTCGTGGGCATGTTCAGTTTCCTGGGCACGGCGTACGCGGCGAGCATCCGGCTCGGCCCCATCCAGCACCAGAGCCCGATGCGCACCGCCTTCGCGTTCCTGCTGCTCAACGGCATCACCCCGGTCCTCACCCCGCTGACCTCCCGGCTGCTGCACCGGCTGCCCGCACGGGCACTGCTGACGGCCGGGCTGGCGCTGATCGCCGCGGGCGACTTCCTGGCCGCCGGGCTCGACGTCGGCGACCGGAACCTGACCTCGCTGATCCTTCCCCTCGGCCTGGTCGGCATCGGCTTCGCCTTCACGGTGTCGTCCATCACCGCGACCGCCGTCAACACGGTGCCGCTGCCGCTGGCCGGCATGGCGAGCGCGGCGACCAACCTGCTGCGCGACTTCGGCTTCACCCTCGGCCCCGCGGTCATCGGCGCGGTCGCGCTGAGCCGGGCGGCTTCCCGGGTGACCTCCTCGCTGGCCGGCTCGTCGTCCCTGAACACGGAGTCGAAGGCGGCCGCCCATGCGGTGCTGCAGGAGGGCGGACCGCTCGCCCTGAACTCCGTCCCCGCCGCCTCCCCGCCGGGCGCGGCCCGCGCCTACGCCCTGGACGCCCTCGGCCACGGCTACGCGCTCGGGTTCGTGGTGTGCGGCTCGGCCGCCCTGTTCTCGGCGCTACTGGTGGTCACGGCACTGCACGGACGTACCGCGGAGGAGAGCGCGTCGCCGGCGGAGGACGGCACGGAGCAGGCCGCCCTGACCACGGGATGACACCCGCCCGGCGCGCCCCGGGGCTGCTCGGTGCCCCGGGGCGCGGCTCGTCGTCGGTCCTGCGGCCGCAAGGAGTGACGGTCGACGCACACCGGCGCCCATCGCGTGCTCGATGCCCTCGTCCTCCGGAGGACTCGAGGGCACAGCCGCGAGCTCGCCGAACGGCGCAGGGCCGGTCCGGGCAGCGCTCGCGGCCTGCCGTGCGGGCCGCCGTACCCAGCGGCCGAAAGCCGACGCGCGCTGCTGACAAGGCCGATGACGGTGCGTCAGCATGAGAAGCGTGTCCGAGAAACCGAGCACACCCCGCCGGATCGCCGACGACCACGTCGCGCAGGTCGCCGCCCTCGACCCCATGACCTCGACCCGACTCGGTCTGCATCCGGAGGACGACCGGCAGCCGGATCTGTCTCCGGCGGGCTGGGAGGCACTCGCCGAACTGGCCCGCCGGACGCTGTCCGTGCTCGACGCCGCCGAGCGGGACGCCGAGAAGAGCGGGGTGGTGTTCGAGGACACCGAGCGGAACTGTGCCCGGCTGCTGCGGGAGAGGCTGACCGCGGAACTCGCCCTGCACGAGGCGGGTGACCGGTTCCGCGAGCTGAGCAACGGCAACTCGCCTCTGCACAGGGTGCGAGGCATCTTCACCCTGATGCCCACCGACACCGACGAGGACTGGGCGGCCGTCGCCGGGCGGCTGCGCAACCTGCCCGGCGCGCTGGACGGCTTCCGGGCCACTCTGACCGAGGGCATCACCCGCGGACTGCTGTGCGCACCGCGCCAGGTCCGGGCCGTCATCGGGCAACTCGCCGCCTGGACCGGCCAGGACACCGGTGGCGCGAGCTGGTTCGCCGCGTTCGTGGCCGCCGGTCCGGACCGGCTCAGGCGCGAACTGGACGCCGCCGCCTTCCGGGCGACGACCGCGGTGGCCGGCTTCCGCGACTGGCTGCGCCACACCTACCTGCCCGCTGCGGACGGCACCCCGGACGCCGTCGGCCGCGAGCGCTACCTGCGCTCGGCCCGCTGGTACAACGGCATCGCTCCCGACCCGGCCGAGACCTACGCCTGGGGCTGGGAGGAGTTCCACCGGACGGTCGCCGAGATGAGGGCCGAGGCCGACCGGATCCTCCCGGGCGCCTCGGTCCGGGAGACCATGGACCACCTGAACCGGCAGGGCCACGCGGTCACGGGCGAGGAGAACATCCGCGCCTGGCTCCAGCAGATCACGGACGAGGCGATCGACGCCCTCGACGGCACCCATTTCGACATCTCGGGCCCGCTGCGCCGGGTCGAGACGAGGATCGCGCCCGCGGGCAGCCCGGGCGCCCCCTACTACAACGGGCCCAGCCTCGACTTCAGGCGCCCCGGACGTACCTACCTGCCCACGCTGGGCCGACAGACCTTCCCCACCTGGGAGATCGTCAGTACCTGGTACCACGAGGGCGTGCCGGGGCACCACCTGCAGACCGCCCGGTGGACCGCCGCCGCGGACATCCTCAGCACGTACCAGATCACCCTCGGCGCGGTCAGCGCCAACAAGGAAGGCTGGGCCCTGTACGCGGAGCGGCTCATGGACGAACTGGGCTTCCTCACGGACCCCGCCCGCCGCCTGGGCTACCTGGACAAGCAGATGCTCCGCACCATCCGCGTGATCGTGGACATCGGCATGCACCTGGAACTCGCCATCCCCGCCGGCTCAGGATTCCATCCCTGCGAACGCTGGACCCCGGACCTCGCCACCGCGTTCATGGCCGCCCACCACGGCAGCGACACCGCGCGCCGCCTCAGCGAGATCGACCGTTATCTGGGCCGGCCCGGCCAGGCCATCGGCTACAAGCTGGGAGAGCGCGCCTGGCTGGAGGGGCGGGCGGCCTCCCGCCGCCGCCTCGGCGCCGGTTTCGACCTGCGGACCTGGCACATGAACGCACTCACCCAGGGCTCGCTGGGCCTCGCCGACCTGGCCGACAACCTCTCGTCGCTGTAGGGCGACAGAGGAGGTCCCCGGTCCGGCCGCCCCGCTTCGTCCCTCTCACAGACCGTCGCGAGGTCGGTGAGAGGGCCGGTTCCGGGAACCGGTTCAGAAGCGGGGTGTCTGCGGTGTGTGCTGCGGCGCCGGGACGATCCGCGGGTTCACGCCGGGGCTGCGGCGGCCGGACGGCCTGCAGGTGACGTCGTGCGCCGGGAGCCTTCCCGTGCTCAGGTAGGCGTTGACGGCGCGGTTGGCGCAGGCGCGTGGGTCGTCGGAGTAGACGCCGTGGCCCTCGCCGCCCCTGACGTACACCATGCGCGAGCCCTTCAGGGCGTGGTGCATGCCGAGGCCGCTGACCAGGGGCGTCTGGGAGTCCCACTGGTTCTGGACGGTGAGCACGCCGACGTTGTTGTCCACCGCGGTGACGGACTCGGCCGGCTTGTCCCAGAACGCGCAGGGCGTGATGTTGGAGCCGAAGTCGCCGTAGAGGGGGTACTTGGCCTTGTCCCGGATCGCGTCACGCCGGTACTGCTCGGGGTCACGGGGCCAGGCCGCGGTGTCGCCGCAGACCACGGCCCAGAAGACGGCGGATCCGTTGTCGCCCGGTGGCTCTGCGGCGGGCGCCCCGGGGTGGCGCGGTCCCTGCTGGTCGTCCGGTACGAGGGAACTCCCGGCGACCGCATGGCCGTCGGCAGCCTTCTTGAGGTTGACGACCGCCTCGGCCGCCGCCTTGGGGGTGAAGAACCCGGCGCGCAGGGAGGCACGGATGTCGTCCCCGGTGAGCTTTTCGCCCCCTTCGTCGATGGGCGTGCGATCGGCTCGGGCGATCAGGTCCCAGAACGTCTTCTTCACCTCGGCCGGGGTGTTGCCGAGTCGGTAGGTGCGGTCGCGCTGTGCGGTCCACTTCGTCCAGCGGGTGAACGCCGGCTCGGTGCCCTCCGCCCAGACCTGGATCATGCCGCGCCAGACCCGCGCGGGGTCGACGGCGCTGTCCAGCACGATGCGATCGGTCCGCTGGGGGAACATCTGCGCGAAGACGGCCCCGAGGTAGGTGCCGTAGGAGTAGCCCAGGTAGGAGATCTTCCGCTCGCCCAGAACGGCGCGGATGACGTCCATGTCGCGGGCGGTGTTGCGGGTGGTGAAGTACGCCAGCCTGTCGCCGTTCCTGGCACGGCACTTGTCGGCGACGGTCCGGGCCCACGTCACGTCGCGGCTGAACGTCTCCGGCTTGTAGGGGTGTTCAAAGGCCTGCTCCTTGGCCGTGAGACCGCAGGTGAGCGGGCTGCTCCGGCCCACGCCGCGCGGGTCGAACCCGATGAGGTCGTACTGCTCGCGTACGTTCCCGGGCATCGCGTCCTTCATCATGAGCGGCATGTCCAGGCCCTCGCCGCCCGGGCCGCCGGGGTTGAAGAGGATCGCGCCGTGCCGCTTGCCGGGGACACCGGTCTTGATGCGGGAGATGGCCAGCTTGATCGTCTTGGCGCCGGGCCGGCTGTAGTCGAGCGGGACGTCGATCGTCGCGCACTGGAACGCGGCGGGCTGCGACGCGTCGCATCTGTGCCACGCGGGCTTCTGGTTCGCGAATCCGTTCAGCGGTTCCGCCGCGGATGCCTGCGCCGGGGCGAGGGCGGGGACCAGCGTTGCCGTGACCCCTAAGGCGAGCAAGGGCGCCATGCGTCCTATGCGCACGATGGCCGTTCCTTTCGATCAACTTCCAGGACGGCACGACCATTTCGTGTCGGCACAGGCGCGCGAATCCATCTACAGGCCGGTCTTGTTACGACTCACGGCGGACAAGGAAAGAGACGTTCGGAGGAGAACCCGAACGGGCTGATCCTCGTCCGCACCGGGCGCCGGCAGGGCCGAGGCGCAGATGCGTCAGGCGGACGTCCGGCGTGCGCGGACCCAGCCGAGGAGGACCACCGAGCACAGCGCGGCCACGGCGCACCAGGTCGACACGAACTCCAGCCGCCACAACGCCCAGCACGCCGTCGCGCCCACAGCGGCCAGCACGCCCAGCACGAACAGCCGCCGGTCGCCGGACAGCAGCAGAGAACCCACCGTGGCCAGCAAGTAGCCCATGACGAGCAGAGGTACGGGCGAGGCATGCAGGACGTAGCCGACGGTGTGGCCGCGGATCTCGGCCGTCACGGGTTCGGTGGCAAGGCCGTGGGCGAGCCACGCGGAGGTCAACGCTCCTGCGGCGAGCGGGAAGGCCAGCCGGAGCCGCGCACGGGGCGGGGCCACGCACATCACTCCCGCCGGGACCCACACCGCCAGCAGCGGCAGGGCGATGACGGCCCATACGACGGTCGCGGGCCCGCCGCCCCCGCCCGAGCGCCACACCACCGACTCGACGATCTGGTGAGCCCCCAGCAGCAACGGCAGTGTGGCGAGCGGGAGTTCCCGGACCTCGCGCACGAGCGCCGCACAAGCCACCCCGACCGCCGCGACAGCGCTGCCTGCCGCGAGATCCGCCGTCGCACTCCAGCACATCACGCCACCAAGGGGTCGCCGCCGGGCGGTCCACCACGGGCCGCCGCTTCTGCCGCCGACCACGCTACGTCCTTCTGCCGCGGGGCCCGATGATGATTGGCTTGCCCCGGCCTTCGGGCCACCACCCGTCCCGTCCGTCAGGAGGAACACCGCACCATGAGCAGTGGCTACGCGTACGAGTACAAGGTCGTCACCTTCCGGGAGTCGCTGATCGGCGACGCTCTGGACAGCGACAAACTGGAGAAGGTCCTGAACAAGCACGCCGAGGACGGCTGGGGCCTGAAGGCCATCACCTCCGCCGACGTCAAGGGCCGCGTAGGCCCCGGAGCCGTCGAAGGGCTGCTGCTGACCTTCGAGCGCCCGCGCCGGTAGCACCCGCAGCCGGTCCGGCACGCTGCGGGACGGGGCCGAAACCCACCGCCCGGATGGCGTCGTCATTCTCCGGCGACTGTGCCGGGGCCCGGGCGGCCGGTCCGGAGACACACCCGGGTCCGTGTGAGACCGTGGTGTCAGTGACCCCGCCTGCGGATGCGGCCGACACGATGGATCTCAGGGATCTGGCCGACAAGCACGGGGGCGATCCGTTCGGCATCACATCTGCCGCCGTCGCCCTTGTGGACGTACACGGCCTGATCCGGTACTGGAGCCACCGGGCGGAGGGCCTCCTCGGTTATCCGGCGCCCAGCGTGCTGGGACGGCCCGCGACCTCCCTCCTCGGCAGCGACCGCTCACCGGCCTCCCTGCTCGCCCAGGCGCAGCGGGTCGGGGAGGGCTGGGAGGGCATGATCACCGCGCGTCACCGGGCGGGCCACCCGGTCGAACTGGCCCTGCGGGTGTGTCCGCTGCACGCGGAGCAGGGTGCCGTATGGCTCGCCGTGGCCTGTGAGGTGGCCGACTCGCGCCGGTGGGAACTCGATCAGGCCGTGCTGCGCGGCCTCCTGGAGGACTCACCGATCGGCATCGCCGTCCTCGACAGTCAGCTGCGCTTCCAGTGGGTGAACCAGGTGCTGGCCGCCATGGAGGGCCTGCCGGCCGACCTCGCGGCCCCCCGCACGACCGCGCCCGCCGGACTGGCACAGGTGCCCACCGCCGTGGACTGGCAGGCGCGGCAGGCGCTGACATCGGGCCGGATCACGCCGGCCGTGGAGCACGTGGCGCCCCCGCACGGCATGTCCCGCCGGAACTCGCAGGGCCAGCTCAGGCTCCGCTCGTCCTTCCCGCTGAGGGACGTCGACGGCAAGACGCTGGGGGTGTGTCACACCGCCGTGGACTTCACCGCCCAGGACCGGGCACGCGAGCGGCTGGCGCTGGTCAACGAGGCGGCGCAGCGCATAGGCACCACCCTGGACCTCGACCGCACGGTGCAGGAGCTGGCCGAGGTGCTCGTGCCGCAGCTCGCCGACTTCGTGGCGATCGACCTCTTCCAGGGCGTCCTCAGGGCGAGGGACCTCGCCCCCGGGCCCATCACCGGCGGCACGCTCCAGAGGGCGGTGCACCTGTCGATCCACGCGGAGCTGCCGGAGGCGATCGTGCCCGTCGGGGAGCCCACCGGGTACCCCTCGAAGTCCCCGCAACGACGTTGTCTGGCCACGGGCCGGCCGATCCTCGATCCGGTGCTGGACACGACGACGTGGTGGCTGGCCGGCGACGAGCAGCGTCTGTCCAAGCTGCTCAGCCTCGGTGTGCACACCCACCTGGTGGTGCCGCTGCGGGCGCGGGGCGCGACCATGGGGGTGGTCACGCTGCTGCGCTGGGAGAACCCCGCCCCGTTCGACGAGGACGACCTGCTGCTCGTGGAGGAGCTGGTGGCGCGGGCCGCGGTGTGCGTGGACAACGCCCGGCGGTTCGTGCGCGAGCACAACGCGGCCCTCGCCCTGCAGACCAGTCTGCTGCCCCCGGATCTGCCCGATCACTGCGCCGTCGAGGTCGCCTACCGCTATCTGCCGACCGACGCCGAGGCCGGTGTGGGGGGCGACTGGTTCGACGTCATCCCGCTCTCCGGTGCCCGCATCGCCCTGGTCGTGGGGGACGTCGTGGGCCATGGCATCCACGCCGCGGCCAGCATGGGCCGCCTGCGTGCGGCGGTGCAGACACTGGCCGACATGGACCTGCCCCCCGACGAGCTCCTCGCCCATGTCGACGACCTCGTTCTGCGCCTGGCCGAAGAGGCGGAAGCCTCGGAGAACGGGCCGGTGGTGATTGGCGCGACCTGCGTCTACGCGGTCTACGACCCGATCTCGCGGAAACTCAGCGTGGCGCGCGCCGGACACCCCACCCCCGCCATCGCCCACCTCAGCGAGCCGGTGGAACTGCCCGACATCCCCGCCGGCCCCCCGCTGGGCCTGGGCGGTCTGCCCTTCGAGTCGGCCGAGATCGAGCTGGAGGAGGGCAGCGTCGTCGCCCTGTACACCGACGGGCTGATCGAGGCCTCGGACCGCGATGTCGACGTCGGTTTCGAGCGGCTGTGCTTCGCCCTGGCCCACCCCGACCGGCCGCTGGAGGAGATCTGCGACACGATGGTCCGCATTCTTCTGCCGGACCATCCGCACGACGACGTGGCCTTCCTCATCGCCCGCACGCGCGCCCTCCCTCCCGACCGCGTGGCCTCCTGGGAGGTGCCCACCGACCCCCGGGCGGTGCACGAGGCGCGCGACAACACCGCCCGCTGCCTGGCCGCGTGGGGGCTGGAGGACCTCGCCTTCGCCACCGAGCTGATCGTGAGCGAGCTGATCACCAACGCCATCAAGCATGCCTGCGGACCGATCGGCCTGCGTCTGATCCACGAACGGACGCTCATCTGCGAGGTGTCGGACGCCAGCAACACCTCGCCCCATATGCGCCGTGCCCGCACCACCGACGAGGGAGGGCGAGGCCTCTTCCTGGTGGCGCAGGTCGCCCAGCGCTGGGGCACGCGGTACACCGCCACGGGCAAGACCATCTGGGCGGAGCAACAGCTGCCGAACGACGTGTCCTCCCCCGGGGAGGCACGAGGACAGAGTGACACCGTCGAGGAACTGCTCTCCGACGAGCACTGAACGGCGCGCCCCGGCCCCCGGGCAGGGCCGTGCCCCGCCTTACCGCGTCCGCTGTGCCTGCACCCAGAACAGCCACGGCCGCAGGTCGCCGCGCCCGACCAGGTCAGAGCGGCGGCTCGGTGGTTTCTGTGCATGTGTGTGCCGCTTGCCTGGGTCGTTCCAACAAACCTGGACGACTGGAGCCTGCTTTATTTATTGACAGCGGAAAATAAGCTCTCTAGGTTTCCGGCCATGACACCGGCCACCTCCCTGGTCTTCACCACCCTGCTTTCCCACGGTCCGCTCACCCGGGCCGAGGTGGGACGGCGGACGCAGCTCTCCGCCGCCGCCGTCACCAAGGCGGTCCGTCCACTGATGGAACTCGGCTATCTGGTCGAGGGCATGGACAATGAGGCGCGTGCCGCGGTGGGACGTCCGGCCACCCTGGTGCGGGTGGACGGGGGCAGGGCGCTGTTCATCGGGGTCAAGGTGACCGGCGACGAGGTCATCGCCGTACTGACCGACCTGTGTTGCCGTATCCGCGTGTCCCGGCATGTACGGCTGACAGGCCGCGAGCCGGAGGCGGTGCTCCCCCTCCTCACCGCGCTGGTACAGGAGTTGCTCACGGAGGCCGACGGACTCGGTGTGCAGGTACGGGGCCTGGGCATCGCGATCTCGGGGGACGTGGACCGCGCGGACGGCGTGGTCCGCTACTCGCCCTTCCTGGAGTGGCGGGACGTACCGCTCGCCGGGATCGCCCGGACCGCGACCGGGCTGCCGGTCACGGTCGACAACGACGTCCGGGCGCTCACGGTCGCGGAGCACTGGTTCGGGGCCGGAGTCGGTCTCTCGGACTTCGCCCTGGTGACCGTGGGCGCCGGCATCGGATGCGGACTCGTGGTCCATGGGCAGGTGGTGTCCGGCGCGCACGGCGTGGCCGGCGAGATCGGACATCTGTCGCTCGACCCCCTCGGCCCGCTGTGCCACTGCGGCAACCGGGGGTGCGTGGAGGCGATCGCTGCGGATCCGGCGATTCTCCGCGCCGTACGCGCGGCCACGGGCCGGCAGGTCAGCGACGCGGCCGAGGCGCTGGCGCTGGCCCACGGCGAGGAACCAGGGGTCAAAGAGGTCTACACACGAGCGGGCGAAGCCATCGGCAAGGCCATCGGCTTCCTGGTGAACATCCTCGGCCCCGAGCGAGTGGTCATCTCCGGCGAGGGCCTGGCCGCCTACGACCTGTTCGCCGAGGGCATCCGGGACGCGTTCGCCGAGGCCGCCTTCGGCACCGCTGCGCAGTGCGACGTGGTGACACGTCCCCTGCCGTTCGAGGAGTGGGCACGCGGGGCCGCGGCCACCGCCATCCAGTCCTTCATGGGTTCGGGCATGGGAGAAGGAGGAGCGATGACGACGCAGAGCCGCGGCCCACACGATCCGATCTCGTCGCGGCAGGGGTTCGTACGACCGCTGTCCCCAGGC
Source organism: Streptomyces sp. NPDC001852 (assembly GCF_042891825.1). Classification (NCBI taxonomy): domain Bacteria; kingdom Bacillati; phylum Actinomycetota; class Actinomycetes; order Kitasatosporales; family Streptomycetaceae; genus Streptomyces; species Streptomyces sp. NPDC001852. The sequence goes on along the minus strand of NZ_JBIATN010000015.1, from coordinate 156,400 downwards.
TCCTGATGTGCCGCACGGCGCAGCGCCGGTTCATCAGCGGGCTCGCCACCGGCCCGGACAGGGGCTGAATCGCCGGACCGGTGTGTTCCCGACCGGCCGGCCGACCTCTTCGACCCGGCTTCGGGCCCGGCACCACGCCTCGCCCCCGCCCCGAACGACGCCCGTCCCCGGCGGGTGCCGGCGCACGTTCTCCCCTCACACCCATCTCAGGAGGCGAACCATGCGGTCATCCCCGTACAGAGTCCTGCGCGGAGCCCTCCCCGGCCTCCCGCGCCGTGCCGTCCGAGCGACGCTGGTCCTGGCCGTCACGGCCGGACTCGCCACCGTGGTCCCGGCCGCCGCCACCGAGGCCGTCGCCACCGGCTCCCCGAGCGCATCCGGCTCCCCCAGCGCATCCGTCGCCTCGTCCGCCACCACGGACGGCGCCGCCTCCGGCCTCGCGGCCAAGCCGTACATGGGCTGGTCCAGTTGGAGCATGCAGTCCTCCCACTACCCGGGCCTGAACCCGGACGGCAACTACAGCTACCTCACCGAGGCGAACGTCCTGAAGCAGACGGACGCCCTCGCCGCCACGCTGAAGACGTACGGATACGACCATGTCAACATCGACGCCGGCTGGTGGATGGACAAGGACTGGACCTCCGAGTTCGACCGGTACGGCCGGCAGACACCCGACCCGGTCCGGTTCCCCGACGGGATGAAGTCGGTCGCCGACCACATCCACTCCAAGGGCCTCAAGGCCGGCATCTATCTGCCCGTCGGCCTGGAGAAGGGGGCGTACGGCGACGGCAGGGTGCCGATCCGGAACGCCCCTGGATGTACCACGGCGGACGTCGTCTACCCGGATCTGCGCACCACCAACGGCTGGGACAGCGCCTACAAGCTGGACTTCGGCAACCCGTGCGCGCAGAAGTACATCGACTCCCAGGCGCAGATGCTCGCGGACTGGGGTTACGACTTCCTCAAACTGGACGGGGTGGGTCCCGGCTCGTCCAAGTCCGGTGACAACCACAACAACGTGGCGGACGTGGCCGCCTGGCACCAGGCGATCGCCGGCACCGGGCGCCCGATCCATCTGGAGCTGTCCTGGTCGCTCGACATCGGACACGCCGCGGACTGGAAGAGGTACTCCAACGGCTGGCGCATCGACACCGATGTGGAGTGCTACTGCAACACCCTCACCACCTGGGAGAACTCGGTCGACGACCGGTGGGACGACGCCCCCGCGTGGAGCCATGTGGCGGGCCCGGGCGGCTGGAACGACCTCGACGCGATCGACGTCGGCAACGGCGCGATGGACGGTCTCACCCATGCCGAGCGACAGAGCTACATGACCCTGTGGGCCATCAACAAGTCGCCCCTGTTCACCGGCGACGACCTCACCCGGCTGGACGCCTACGGCCTGTCCCTGCTGACCAACCAGGAAGTCATCGCCGTCGACCAGAACGACTCGCCCGTCGCACGCCCCGTCACACCGATGGGCGACCAGCAGGTCTGGGGAACCAGGAACGGCAACGGCACCTACACCGTCGCCCTGTTCAATCTCGGCAGTTCGCCGGCCTCCGTCACCGCCGACTGGGCGTCCTTCGGTTTCACCGGCGCCGCCTCCGTACGCGACCTGTGGAACCACCAGAACCTCGGCACGTACAAGAACAGGATCACCGCGGCCCTCCCCGCACACGGCTCACGGCTGTTCACCGTCAAGCCCGGCGGCACCCCGCCGGCCACCACCCGCTACGAGGCCGAGTCGGCGGACAACACGCTCACCGGCAACGCCTCCGTCGCCGCATGCGACTCCTGTTCCGGCGGCAAGAAGGTCGGCAACCTCTATCTCGGCAGCAAGCTGCAGTTCAACGACATCACCGTGAAGAAGGACGGCATCTACACCGTGAACGTCGCCTATGTCAGCGGTGACCCTCGCTCGGTCACCGTCTACTCCAACAGCGGCAACGGCACCAGCCTGAAGTTCCCCTCCACGGGCGACTGGGGCACGGTCGACACCGTCAGCGTCCAGCTGGCGCTGAAGGCGGGCTCCAACACCATCACGTTCGACAGCGGCTGGGACTACTCACCCGACATCGACAGGATCGACGTACCCAGGTCCGCCTGACGTCTCGCGCGGGCCCGGGAACGACACCCCGGGTCCCGCCCCCGCCATCCGGTTCCGCAGCGCCCGGGCGAGCCCACGCCCGACGCCCATATCCGTCCCCGCATGCGCCGTTCCCCCCGACATGGAGTGCACAACGTGGACACCGATCACACCGAGCACACCGAATCGCGCGACGACCACCCGAACCGCAGGGGCTTTCTCGCTCTCGCGGCCACCGCCGGCGCGGCCGCCGCCCTCGGCGGTCTGCCCGCCTTCACCGCATCGGCGGCCCCCGTCCGCCCCACCTCCTCGCCCCTGCTGTCCGCGGCCGCCGCCGCGAAGAACCAACTGTGGTGGCAGGCTCCCGGCTCCGCCGACTCGATGATCCAGCAGGGCCTGCCGGTGGGAAACGGGCGCCTCGGAGCGCTCGCGAGCAACGACCCCGCCCGCGAACTGCTGACGATCACCGACGCCACCCTGTGGACCGGCGGCCGCAACGACACCCTGCAGAGCGACGGCCAATTCCCCTATGGACGCGAGGACTTCGGCTCCCTGACCCTGCTGGCCGAGCTCACCGTCGACATCCCCGGGCACGACCTGGGTTCCGTCGACACCTACCGCCGCTCCCTCGACCTGGCCCAGGGCCTGGTCAGCGCCTCCTACGACCTGTCCGGCGTCACCTACCGGCGGCAGATCTTCGCCAGCCGCCCCGACGACGTCATCGTCCTGTACTTCTCCCAGCAGGGCGGCGGCACCTACACCGGCACCGTGACCCTCGCCGGCACCCATGGCGAGACCACCACCGCCGACAGCGCCGGGCACTCCACCTCGTTCGGGGCCTCCCTCACCAACGGGCTGCGGTACGGCGCCGCCGTCACGGCCCGCGGCAGCGGCGGCTCGGTCGCCGTCGACGGCACGTCGATCTCGTTCAGCCACTGCAAGGACCTGACGGTGGTGGTCAGCGGCGGCACCGACTACGCGCCCGACGCCGCCACCGGGTTCCGCGACCTGTCCGTGGACCCGGAGCGCCTGGCACGGAACAAGGTGCTCGACGCGGCCTCCCACTCCGCGAGCACCCTGCTGCACACCCATGTCGCCGACTTCCGCCCGGTGTTCGAGCGGCTGACCGTCGACCTCGGCACGTCGTCCGCCGCACAGCGCGGACTGGACACCTGGCAACGGATCCAGGCCCGCTACCGGGACGACGTCCCCGACCCCGAACTCGAGGCCGCCTACCTGCAGTTCGGCCGCTACCTGATGATCTCCGGGTCGCGGGGCACCCTGCCGATGGGCCTGCAGGGTCCGTGGCTCGCCGGCAACGACCCGGACTGGATGGGCGACTACCACACCGACATCAACATCCAGATGAACTACTGGTTGGCCGACCGCGCCGGCCTGTCCGACTGCTTCGACGCCTTCGCGGACTACTGCCTCGCGCAGCTGCCCTCCTGGACCGACATCACACAGCGGCTGTTCGACAGCCCGGCCAACAGATACCGCAACTCCACCGGAAAGCTTGCCGGTTGGACCGTGGCCATCTCCACCAACCCCTACGGCGGTGGCGGCTGGTGGTGGCATCCGGCCGGCAACGCCTGGCTCTGCCAGAGCCTGTTCGAGCACTACGAGTACACCCAGGACCGCGCCTACCTCCAGAAGATCTATCCCCTCCTCAAGGGCGCCGTGGAGTTCTGGGAGGCCCGTCTCATCACCACGACCGTCACCGACGCCTCCGGAGCCTCGCGCGAAGTCCTCGTCGCCGACAGCGACTGGTCGCCCGAACAGGGGCCGCTGGACGCCAAGGGCATCACCTACGCCCAGGAACTGGTGTGGCACCTCTTCGGCATCTACCGCACCGCGACCCGGACACTCGGCCAGGACACCTCCTACAGCGCGGTCATCGACGGTCTGCGCGGCCGCCTGTACCTGCCGGTCGTGAGCCCCAGGACCGGGTGGCTGGAGGAGTGGATGTCGCCCGACAACCTGGGCGAGACCACGCACCGGCACCTCTCGCCGCTCATCGGCCTCTTCCCCGGCGACCGGATCCGCCCGGACGACTCCACGCCGAAGGACATCCTCGCCGGCGCCACGGCCCTCCTGACCGCCCGCGGAATGAACAGCTACGGCTGGGCCAACGCCTGGCGCAGCCTGTGCTGGTCGCGGCTGAAGAACGCGGAGAAGGCCTACCAGCTCGTCGTCACCAACCTGAGGCCTTCCGTGAACGGCAGCAACGGCACCGCGCCGAACCTCTTCGACATCATGGACATGGGACAAGGCCGCGGCATCTTCCAGATCGACGCGAACTTCGGCACGCCCTCGGCCGTGATCGACATGCTCCTCTCCTCACGGCCGGGTCACGTCGAGTTGCTGCCCGCGCTGCCGGCCGCGTGGGCGGCATCCGGATCGGTGTCCGGCGTCGGGGTCCGCGGCGGCTTCGTGGCCGGCCTCAGCTGGAAGAACGGCAAGGTCACTCAGGTGACGCTCAGGAGCGTCGGCGGCCGTGCCACGACCGTGGTCGCGGGCGGCACGTCGCGGAGGATCAGCCTCAAGCCCGGAGAGTCGGTCACGCTGGGCAGTTTCGGGTGAGGACGCGGACCACAAGAAGAGCGGAGGGATCGAGCATGTCCCCGGAAAAGAGATGCACGGCGGCGGGTCGCCGACCGCGCCGTAGAACACTGCTGGTCGTGTTCGGCGCGCTGACCGGCCTGGCCCTGACGGCCGTTCCGCTGGGCACCGCGCATGCGGCAAGCGCCGCCACGCCCTCGTCGCAGGGCAGGGGCACCCGGGTGAGCGCCTGGTCGCCCAGCATGACGGCCGGCGGCCCCTCCTTCACCGACCGGACCATCCGGATGGTGGTCCACAGCAGCGTCTCGGGCTCGGGCGCACGCATCACCCTGTCCGACCGGTACAGCGCCACCCCGCTCGATGTCGGCGCCGTGGACGTGGCCGTTCAGGCGAGCGGTGGCGAGGCGACGCGCGGCACCACGCGCAACGTCACCTTCGGCGGGTCACGTCACGTCACGATCCCCGCGGGCGAAGAGGCGGTCAGCGACGTCGTCCCGGTATCGGTCGGCGCCGGGGAGAACCTGCTCGTCAGCCTCTACGTGCCCGGTACGACGGGGGTGTCGACCTGGCACTCCGACGCGTTCGACACCACCTACATCGCGTCCGGGAACCACACCGGTGACGACAGCGCCGCCGCCTTCGGCACCACCACGACCTCCTGGTACTACCTGGCGGGGCTCGACGTCGTGTCACCTGCCGCGCGCGGCACCGTCGTCGCCTTCGGTGACTCCATCACGGACGGCTACCACTCCTCGACCGGCACCTACAGCCGGTGGCCCGACTTCCTCGGGCGCCGGCTGGGCGCCGGACCGGGACCGCAGAAACTGAGCGTCGTCGACGCCGGCATCGGCGGCAACCGGGTCCTCACCGATGTCCCGAACCTGTGGCAGGGCGTCAGCGCCCTCAAGCGGTTCGGACATGACGCCCTCGGCCAACCGGGAGTCAAGGACGTGATCCTCTTCGAAGGCATCAACGACATCGGCAACAACGCCGGTCCCGACGGCCGGCCGTTGACCGCCCAGGACCTCGTCAACGGCTACCGCACACTGATCCGCGAGGCGCATGCCGCCCACGTCCATGTCATCGGCGCGACCCTGATGCCCGACGAGGGCAACGGCTACTACACCCCTGCCGCCGAGACGATCCGCCAGAGCGTCAACCGGTGGATCCGCAGCAGCGGCGCCTTCGACGGCGTCATCGACTTCGACCGGGCCATGCGCGACCCGGCGAACCCGGCCGCCCTCGACCCGGCGTACGACTCGGGCGACCACCTCCACCCCGACGACGAGGGCATGAAGGCCATGGCGGACGCGACGGACCTGCGACTCCTGCGTACCTGACACCGAGCCCGCAGCGCGCGGTCCAGGGGCGGTCACCGACGCCGTGACACGCCCAGGTCGATGAGACAACGCTTGGTCACCCGGCCGCCGAACCGGCTGTCGATCAGTGCTGCGACGCACTCCAGCAGCCCGGTTCTGGCGGCTTCCGGGAGAGCCCGGTGGCCTGAGTAGGTGCGCAGGAGCTCGAGATAGTCCGCCGTGGTGTAGGTGAGATCCTGCTCGTAGCGGCGGAAGGCGGTGGGACCAAAACGGCCGCTGCGGGCGACCTCCCCCGCATGGTCGGAGCCGTCGAGGTCGGCGGCCGCGGGAAGCCTCAGCCCCGGCGGCGTCCCGGGGTCGAAGCGCTCGTAGCAGCGCTGCACCGCCACGAAGAACTCCTCGGTGCCGCCCCGCACATGCTGGGTGCGCACCACGGCGAGCGCGCCCCCGGGACGCAACGCGTCGGCGGCCTTGGCCACCCGCACCGCCGGGTCGATCCAGTGGAACGCCGTCGCCGAGAGGACCGTGTCGAACGGCTCGTCGGGCAGCGGCCACTTCTCGAACTCCGCCGTCACCACCTCGGCCGTCCCGGCCCCCGCCAGATTGCGGCGGGCGAGCGCGGCCATGCTCGGTCCCGCCTCGACGGCCGTGATCCGACAGCCCTGCCGGGCCAGTGGCACGGTCGCCTGGCCGGTCCCGCAGCCCACTTCCAGTACGCGGCTGCCGGGGCGGGCACCCGCGAGGTCCGCGAGGTCGTCGTACAGCCCCGGCGGATATCCCGGTCTCGCCCGGTCGTACAGCTCCGCGTCTTCGTCGAAGGTCCGGCTGAGGTGTACCCGACGGGATTCCTCGGGCCTGTCGTCGCGTCGCGCGTGCGTGATGTCGTCGGACACACGCAGCAGACTAGCCAGATCCGCGCGGCACGCGGACCTCGCTGCCGTCGAGTGCGGCGAGCAGTATGGCGTGAGCCCGGCGCACCGACATGGGGGACGCCGGTGGTCAGCGCGGCGGACAGGACGGGGACGTCGACGTCCGCTTCATGGCTGAGGACGCTCAAGCAGGCGGCGGCCGGACGCCGGGCGAGCGGCCGTACGGAGTCCTGGGCGCCGGACTCCACCGTGGCGTGCCAGTCCAGCAGGCGGGCCTGCGCGGCGAGCAACTCGGCCAGTTCGCCGCCTCCCACGATGACCGGATGTGGTACGGCGGGGAACGTCTCGACGAGGACGAGTCCGTCGTCCGTGGAGCGGACGTCCCGGCCCGTCCGGCGGCGGCCGAGGAGCTCACGGGCACGTTCGACGGCCTCTGCGGGCCCGTCGACATCCTCCGGCGCGGGAGTCGCGACGGTGCCGGCCGCCCGGGTCCGCGCCTCGTCCAGCCGGGTGATCAGCGCGGCGTCGGCCCGCGGCGTGGTCCGCGGGCAGGGCAGCGGGACGAAGCCCTGCTCGGTGAGGGGGTGGGCGAGGACGCCCGTACATCCCTGGGCCGCCCACTGCCGTGCCGTCTCGGCAAGTTCAGGCATGATCGCGCCCCTCCTCGGGTTGGGGGGCGCCACCGGCGTGACCGGAATTCTGGAATGATCACGATTTTCGGCGCTGCACCCGCCGCGAGGAGGGGTCGATGAGGACCGCGTCGCCGTGCTCGGCGATGTAGTCCTGTACGACCGACAGGAAGCCCGGGTCGGGCTGGAGACCGAGTGCGGCGGCGCGTGTGTTGTCGAAGACGGCGGGCCATGAGGCCACGATGGCTTCGATGGCAGGATCGGGCGTGATGCTCACTAGGCCGGCGACGGCGTCACCGGCCACCTGCCGCAGAGTGGCGAGCATGTCGGCGACCGAGACCGTGAGCGCCGGAAGGTTGACCGGCGCCGTCCCTTGCAGCCGTCCCGGTCCGGTGCCGCGCTCGGCCTCGGCGATGCGGAGCAGTCCGTCGACCGTGCGGCGTGGTGAGGACAGGGCCACCCGCAGTTCGGGGCGCACCGGGCAGGTCGCCGGGAGTCCCGCGAGCGGTTCGCGGATGATGCCGGACAGGAAGCCGGATGCGGCGGCGTTCGGATTCCCGTGCCGTACCGAGACGGTCATGAGGCGGGCGATGCGTCCGTCGAGGAAGCCGTGGCGGGTGTGGTCGGCGATCAGGTGCTCGCAGATGAGCTTCTGCGTCCCGTAGGTCGACTGCGGCAGGGGCAGAGTCGATTCGTCGATGACCGGGGGCAGGGGCAGTTCGGGGCTGCCGCCGTAGACGGCGAGACTGCTGGAGAACACCACCCGCGGCCTCGGGCCGCCGGCGGCCGACTGTGCCCGGGCGGCGTCGAGCAGGGCGCGGGTGGTGTCCACATTGGCGCGCATGCCGAGATCGACGTCGGACTCGCACTCGGCCGACACCGCGGCGGCGAGGTGGAACAGCACATCGACCGGCTCCGCGAAGACATCGTCCAGGCGGTCGATGAGGTCGCCGTGCACGACGTCCACGAGGGGATCGGTCGCCGGTGGTGAGCCGGATCGTACGGCCCGGTCGGCGAGCACCAGTCGTTCGATCGGTGCGCCGCAGAACGTCCGCGTCCGCAGCAGCGCGGTGGCGAGCCGACGGCCCAGGAATCCGAACCCACCGGTGATGACGACCCTCACTGACGACTCCTCGTGGTGGCCCGGCCGTCCGGGCCCCTCATGGTGATCTGCCGGGCCGGACAAGCGGCGGCCGGCCCACCGCGGGTTGCGTGCCGAGGCGCGGCAGCCGTCCGGCACGGCGCCTCTGTATGTCTGCCCGTCCGCGGCCGGCCGTAAAGGCCTTCAGCCGACCGGCCGGGCATGGCGGGCGGAGGGTGAGTCCGGTTCCGGGTCCGGGGCCTTCAGCGAGCCCGGACGCTGGTGAGCACCAGTGCGGTGTAGTGCATGGTGAAGACGCCGCCCATCGCGTCGATGGCGTCGCCGAAACCGGTCAGGAGCGCATCCAGCCGGTCCGGCGGGAGTTGGCCGTGGCCACCGAAGGTCGGCACCTGCTCGAGCCAGTCGTCGCGGGTGTAGTCGCGGTCCCAGCCGAAGTGCCACTGCTCGGGCTCCTCGAATGCGCCGGACTGCCCGAGCCCGTCGGAGGCCTTGGCGACGAGGCCGGCGTTGCTCTGCAGGCCGGCCATCCCGCGCCGGTAGACCGGTGATTCGGGCAACACCCGGGCGTAGACCGCGCCGAACGCCGAGGCCACCTCGGGGGCAGGATGGAACACGTTCCAGAAGAGCGCCAGTCGGCCACCGGATCGCAGGGTCCGGGCCGCCTTGTCGGCGCCGGCCGCCGGGTCGATCCAGTGCCAGGCCGTCCCGGCGATCAGGGTGTCGAAGGTCCGGCCGGCCGGGTCCCAGTCCTCGAACCTGGCGATCTCGACCTCGAGGCCCTTGCGGCGGGCGAACTCTGCCATCCGCGGGTCGGGCTCGACCCCGAGGACCGTGCAGCCTGCGCCCTGGAACGCCAGTCCGGCGATGCCGGTGCCGGCACCCACGTCGAGGACGTCGCGGCCCGGGCTGGTGGCGATGATGCGCTCCACCAGGGCTTTCGGGTAGCGGGGCCGGGTCCGGTCGTAGCGTTCGGCGTCCTCGCCGTACGACTCCGCCACTTCGCGCTGTAAGTGTGTCTCGTTCTCGGCAAGGCGCCCTTGGCGATTCGGAGGTAGAGTGGGCATGCGCCCACTCTAAGTGGGCGCATGCCCACTCGCAACGGCTGAACACGAATTGACGAAGGATCGGGGTGTGCAGTGCCGACAGGGATCGCTCTGCGTGACGCGCGTGAGCAACTGTTCGCCGCCGCGGAGCGCGTACTGCTCCGCGAGGGGGCGAACGCGCTGACCAGCCGGGCGGTCACCACCGAGGCGGGAGTCGCCAAAGGACTGCTGCACCGGCACTTCGCGGACTTCGACGACTTCCTCACCCGGTTCGTGCTGGACCGCATCGGCCGGATCGAGATCCAGGCAGCCGCACTGCGCGAGTCCGCCGGCACCGGCAGGGTCGTCGCCCACCTGACGCACGCACTGACCGAACTGTTCGGGTCGATCGCCCTGAGAATCGTCGGTCTGGTCATTTCCCGCGACGCTGTACGCACCCGGCTGCGCGCACTCACCGGAGGCGGCGTGCCGGTGCTCAGGGAGGCCACGCGCATGATCGCGTCCTACCTCGCCGCCGAGCGCGAACTGGGCCGGGTGGCGCCCGACGCCGACATCGACACGCTCGCGCCGACCCTGATCGGGGCCGCCCATCTGCTGTTCGCCGACCGAGAAGGCGCGGCTCCGACGCCCGCGGACGTCGAGAAGGTCGTCGCCACGGTGATCGCGGACGCCGTGCTGTAGCGGTTCCGGGCGGAGTTCGGGCCGTACACGGACGCGCGCGGCTCGCAGACCGCTGGCCGCTGGCCGCTGGCCGCTGGCCGCTGCGAAGGGTGCGCGGCGACCGGCCGACGGCCGTCACGGGGCGTCCCCGCCCCAGTCGAAGTGGCGGGGGTCGCCGGGGCGCGGGGCGTACATCGCCCGGCCGCCGGTACCGAACCGCCCCAGCTCCGTGGGGAGGGCCGCGCCGGTACCGATCTCGTGCTGCTCCCAGTCGGTTATGTCGAGCAGGAGCCCGTCCAGCGGCCCGCCGACCAGTTCGACGTACCGCCGTCCCGGCCGCGGGCCCGGTCGGTCGTGGTCCTGGCCGTAGACCCGGCCCCGCAGCAGTTGCTCGTCGTCCCTGTCCATACGGCCAGCCTCGCAGCCGCCACTGACATCGCCGGGGTCCCAGGGGGTACGGCGGGGCCGGCGACGTCCCTGGCGACGGCCGCCGCCAGGCCCAGGACACCGCCGCCGGTTCGCACCGACGCCGATCACCGTCGGACGGGGTCAGCCCGGGGGCAGGCCCTCACGCCGGGCGGGAGCGCTGCCGGCGGCGGCTCGCAGGACATCCACGAGGGCGGCCACCGCCGGCCGGTGCTCCACGAAGGAGCGGAAGACGACCACGATGTGACGCTCCATCGTCTCGTGCAGATCCAGGACGTCCAGGCAGGACGGGCGCAGCCGGAGCATCAGATCCGTCACCACGCTGACCCCGACACCGGCCTCGACCAGGGCCAGGGTGGCGGCCGTGTCCGTCACCTCGTGCAGCACCCGCGGTTCGAAACCGGCTCGGCGGCAGGCGTTGAGCACGGCCCGGCCGTAGTAGCTGCCGGCCGACGGCAGGATCCAGCCCAGGTCGCTGGTGTCAGCGAGGGAGACCTCGGGCCGGCCGGGCATGGCTCCGGCAGGAACAGCGAGCGAGAACCGTTCCCTGGACAGCTCCCGCACCCGCAGGGACGGATCCCGCGGGATGGGCACGTCCGGGTAGTCCAGGCCGAGCGCCAGGTCCACGCTGCCGCCGGCGACCGCGTCGTACACCTCGTCCACGTCCATGTCCCGGCTGCGCACGGTCAGGCCGGGGTGGGTCTCGCGCACCTGGCGCAGGGCCGGCGGCAGGATCTCGGCGGCGGCCGTGGCGAAGACGCCGACCCGCAGCGTCCCGGACATCTCGTTCCGGGTGCGCTCCAGTGCTTCCACGGCCTCGGCCTCCGTGGTCAGGATGCGCTCGGCGTGCAGGGCGAGGGCCGCTCCGGCGTCGGTGAGTTCCACGCGGCGTCCCACCCGCCGCAGCAGTTGCCTGCCGGTGGCCTTCTCCAGCGCGGCGATCTGCTGCGAAACCCCGCCGGGGGTGTATCCCAGGGCTTGAGCGACCGCGGTGATGGTGCCGCGTCTGGTCAGTTCCACCAGCGAACGCAGCTGCGCACTCGTCCAGTCCATATAGGAACCCTAAAAGCTCGCATGCACCAACCGTTGATGGACGTCAACGGTCGGGGTGCTGCACGATGACGCACAGACAGCTGATCGGCATCACTCTGTCACTGACAGCCCCGCCGCACCCGGGAACGACCGTCCGGCGGGCGGCCTCCGGAAGGGAGTGGCCCGTTGTCCTCCGCCGCCTTCCGCACCGTTCCGTCCTCCGCCGACGTGGTGATCATCGGTGGCGGCGTGATGGGTGCGAGCACCGCGTTCCACCTCGCCAAGGCCGGGGTCGAGAACATCGTCGTCGTCGAGCGCGGCGATCTCGGCTGCGGCAGTTCGGGCAAGCCGATCGGCGGCGTGCGCGCCCAGTTCTCCGACCCGCTCAACATCGAGCTGGGCCTCCGCAGCCTGCGTGCCTTCCAGGACTTCCCGCACCGTCCCGGCGCCGACATCCGGCTCGACACGGTCGGCTACCTCTTCCTGCTCGACAGCGAACAGCAGGCGAGCGACTTCGAGGCCGGCGTCAGGCTGCAGAACGGCCTGGGCGTGCCGAGCCGCACGATCAGCCCTGCCGAGGCCCGGCGCCTGTGTCCCTACATCAGCACCGAGGGCCTCGTGGCCGCCGCCTACTCCCCCACCGACGGGCACGCCCGCCCCGGACTGGTCGTCCAGGGGTACGCGCAGGCCGCCGCCCGGGGCGGCGTCACCGTCGCCACCCACACCGAGGTCTGCGGCATCGACACGGCCGGGAACCGCGTCGTCGGTGTGCACACCAGCCGGGGCCGCATCGCCTGCTCCACCGTCATCTGCACGGCAGGAGCCTGGTCGGCGCGGATCGGCGGCATGGCGGGCGTCACCCTCCCGGTGCGGCCCGTGAAACGGCAGTTGGCGTTCACCGCGCCGCTCGTGCCGCCCGCGCCGCGCATCCCCTTCACCATCGACTTCTCCTCGACCGCCTATTTCCACAACAGTGACGACGGCCTGCTGTTCGGGCTGGCCGACCCCGGCCAGGAGGACGGCTTCGACACCACCTGGACCCCGCAGTGGCTGGACCTGTTCCGCACCGTCGCCCGCCATCGCGCCCCGGCCCTGGCCGACATGGAGACCGTCGCGGGATGGGCGGGCCTGTACGAGGTCACACCGGACCACAACGCGCTGATCGGCCGCTCCGGCGAGCTGCCCGGCTTCCTGTACGCCACCGGGTTCTCCGGCCACGGCTTCCTGCAGGCGCCCGCGGTCGGCGAGGTCATGCGCGACCTGTACCTGGAGCGCGCGCCGTTCACCGACATCTCCCCGCTCAGTGCCGACCGGTTCCGCCTCGGCACCGAGATCCGCCCCGAAGCCCATGTGGTGTGAACCCCGATCGAAAGGCCAGCCATGCCAGCGACCGGTCAGTGGCAGCTGCGGGCCGCATTCGCAGAACGGCTGTCGCACATGTACGGGCGGGAGGTTCCGGCGTACACCACGCTCGTGGACGTCTCCCGCGAGGTCAACGAGGACGTCCTGCGCGCGCGGGGAGCCGACGCCGAACGCCTCGGATCCATCGGCCGGGTGACCGCCGAGCGGCACGGCGCCATCAGGGTCGGCACGCCCCGGGAACTGCAGCAGGTCGCCCGCGTCTTCGGCGCCCTCGGCATGCACCCGGTCGGGTTCTACGACCTGCGGGAGGCCGCCGCCAGCGCCGTCCCCGTCGTCTCCACCGCGTTCCGGCCGGTCGACGGCGAGGAGCTGGCACGCAATCCCTTCCGGGTGTTCACCTCCCTGCTCACCCCGGCCGACCCGCGCTTCTTCGATGCCGACCTGCGCACACGCCTGGAGTCCTTCCTCGCCGGCCGCGAGCTCTTTCCGCCCGAGCTGCTCGCACTGGCCGACCGTGCCGCCGCCGAGGGGGAACTGCCCGAGGACGAGGCCGAACACTTCCTCCAACTGGCCGTGCGGGCATTCGAGTTGTCTCCCGAGCCGGTCGACAGGGCCTGGTACGAGACCCTGGAGCGGATCTCCGCCGTCGCCGCGGACATCGGCGGCGTGCGCAGCACGCACATCAACCACCTCACCCCGCGCGTCCTGGACATCGACGAGCTGTACCGCCGTATGACGGACCGCGGCATCGAGATGATCGACACCATCCAGGGCCCGCCGGCCTGGAAGGGCCCCGACGTCCTGCTGCGGCAGACCTCCTTCCGGGCCCTGGCCGAGCGCCGCGCGATGCGCACCCCGGACGGCGCCGTCGTCAGCGGCGCCCTGCGGGTCCGCTTCGGCGAGGTGGAGGCGCGCGGCATCGCCCTCACCCGTGAGGGCCGCGCCCTGTACGACGAACTCCTGGGCCACGTGGACGAGCAGGCGTCCCAGCACCCGTCAAAGGCCCGCAGCGACATCGCGCGCGCCGTGTGGGAGCGGCACATGCCCGGCAGCGAACAGGAACTCGCGGCCGAGGGGCTGGCCTTCTTCACCTACCGACTCGCCGACGACCGGCCCCGTGACGGCCGCAAGCCGCCCACCAGCCTCAGCGAACTGGTGGACCACAGCTGGGTACACGCCGAGCCCATCGTCTACGAGGACTTCCTGCCCCGCTCCGCCGCCGGCATCTTCCAGTCCAACCTCAGCGGCGAGGGCACCCGCGACAACGACCAGCAGGGCACGGCCTACGACGCCGCCTGGCTCTCCGGCGCCCTCGGACGCGACGTCCTGGACCCCTTCGACCTCTATGAACAGCGGCAGAACCGCTCCCTCGCACAGGTCGCCCGCGCACTCGACCTGACCGACACCCCCCGCTGAACCCTCACCCCTCAAGGACCGCCATGACCAGCACCCCGCTGCCGACCACGGACGACCTTCGCGTCCGCGCCCGTACCGCCCTGGAGAGCATCGGCGTCGACGTGGCCGAGGGCACCGACTTCCCCGCGCGCACGCCCCTGACCGGCGAGAACCTCTTCGGTCTGCCGGCGGCCACCGGCGCCGACGCCGACGAGGCCGTCGCCGCCGCCCGCACGGCCTTCCTCACCTGGCGCGCCACCCCGGCCCCGCGCCGTGGTGAACTCGTACGCCGTCTGGGCGAGTTGCTGCGCGAGTACAAGGGCGACCTGGCCGACCTCGTCACCATCGAGGCGGGCAAGATCCGCTCCGAGGCGCTCGGCGAGATCCAGGAGATGATCGACATCTGCGACTTCGCGGTCGGCCTGTCCCGTCAGCTCTACGGCCGTACGATCGCCTCCGAACGTCCCGGCCACCGACTGGCCGAGACCTGGCACCCGCTCGGCGTGGTCGGTGTCATCTCGGCCTTCAACTTCCCCGCCGCCGTGTGGTCCTGGAACACCGCCGTCGCCCTCGTCTGCGGCGACACCGTGGTCTGGAAGCCGTCGGAGCTCACCCCGCTGGTCTCCCTGGCCTGCGACCATCTGCTCGCCCGCGCCGCGGCGGAGGTGGGCGCCCCGCGTGACGTACACCGTCTGCTCCTCGGCGACCGTGCGGTCGGCGAGAAGCTCGTGGACGATCCACGAGTCGCGCTCGTCAGCGCGACCGGCTCCACCCGCATGGGCCGCGAGGTCGGTCCCCGCGTCGCCGCCCGGTTCGGCCGCAGCCTGCTGGAACTCGGCGGCAACAACGCCGCGATCGTCGCTCCTTCCGCCGACCTCGACCTCGCCGTCCCGGCCATCGTCTTCGCCGCGGCCGGCACGGCGGGGCAGCGCTGTACGACGCTGCGCCGCCTCATCGTCCACCGCGACATCGCCGACACCCTCGTCGAGAGGCTGACCGCCGCCTACACCAAGCTGCCCATCGGCAACCCGTTCGACGACACCACGCTGGTCGGCCCGCTCGTCTCCACCGCGGCACTCGACGCCATGCGGGGCGCCCTGAGCCGCGTCCAGGCCCAGGGCGGCAAGATCCTGGCCGGCGGAAACCGGCGCCTCGCCGAGGCGGCGCCTGCGGCGGCCTACGCCGAGCCCGTCCTCGTCCGAGTCGACGAACAGACCGACGTCGTACGGGAGGAGACCTTCGCCCCGATCCTGTACGTCCTCACCTACGACACCCTCGACGAGGCGATCGCCCTGCACAACGACGTCCCCCAGGGCCTGTCGTCGAGCATCTTCACCCGCGACCAGCAGGAGGCCGAGATCTTCCTGTCCGCCGCCGGCTCCGACTGCGGCATCGCCAACGTCAACATCGGCACCTCCGGAGCCGAGATCGGCGGTGCCTTCGGCGGCGAGAAGGACACCGGCGGCGGCCGGGAGTCCGGCTCGGACGCCTGGAAGTCCTACATGCGCTCGGCCACCAACACCATCAATTACTCCGGCGAACTCAACCTGGCCCAGGGGGTCAGCTTCCTCTGAACGGGCACAATGCCGTCGTGGATCGAGAGAGCCGGGTCATCGTCGCCCTGGACTGCCCCGTGGCACCGCCGAGAGCATCGGCGATCAGCTCGGCGGTTACCGGGCACGGTCCTTCCGGGGGTCCCTCGACGTGGCGGTCTGTGGCCGGACGAGGCGGACGTCGCGCCCATGTTCTCGGATCCCGTGGTGCGCCGAAGGGTCATCGAGGAGCAGCCGCCCCTCCCGCTCTCCTGCTACGAGCGGCGCGTCCCGGTCCCGGACGGGTGGGACGGCCACCCGTGCTGCTCCTTGCTGTTCGGCCCTTCAGCCGTCCCACGACCAGTCGGCCACCTCGGGCAGGTCCGCGCCGTGTTCGCGGATCCAGAGGTGGTGGCGCTGCCGGGTGTCCGCCATCCGCTGGCGTACGGCTGCCGCCCGCACCGCCAGGCCGGGGACGCGGTCGATGACGTCCATCACGAGCCGGTAGCGGTCCAGGTCGTTGCGGACCACCATGTCGAACGGCGTCGTCGTGGTGCCGATCTCCTTGTAGCCGCGCACGTGCAGATGGCGGTGCCCGGTGCGGCGGTAGGCGAGGCGGTGGATCAGCCACGGGTAGCCGTGGTAGGCGAAGATGACCGGTTTGTCGGAGGTGAAGAGACCGTCGTACTCGAAGTCGGTCATCCCGTGCGGATGTTCCTCGCTCGGCAGCAGACGCGCGATGTCGACGACGTTCACCACCCGCACCGCCAGCTCGGGCAGTTCCCGGCGCAGCACCTGGGCCGCTGCCAGCACCTCCTGTGTGGGCACGTCTCCCGCGCAGCCCAGCACCACGTCGGGCTCGCGGGTGCCGTCCTCGGTGCCGGCCCACTCCCAGATGCCGGCGCCCCGCGCGCAGTGGACCTTCGCCTCTTCCATCGACAGCCAGTCGTGGCACGGCTGTTTGCCGGCCACGACGACGTTGACGTAGTCGCGGCTGCGCAGGACGTGGTCGGCCACCGACAGCAGCGTGTTGGCGTCCGGCGGGAAGTAGACCCGCACGGCCTCCGGGCTCTTGTTGAGGATGTGGTCGACGAACCCGGGGTCCTGGTGCGAGAAGCCGTTGTGGTCCTGGCGCCAGACATGCGAGGTGAGCAGGTAGTTGAGGGAGGAGATGGGGGCGCGCCAGGGCAGGCGGCGGGTGGTGCGCAGCCACTTGATGTGCTGGTTGACCATCGAGTCGACGATGTGCACGAACGCCTCGTAGCAGGAGAACAGCCCGTGCCTGCCGGTGAGGAGATACCCCTCCAGCCAGCCTTGGCAGGTGTGCTCGGACAGGATCTCCATCACCCGGCCGTGCCGGTCGAGGTGTTCGTCGACGGGCAGGACCGCGGCCTGCCAGGCCTTGCCGCTGGCGCCGTAGACGGCCTGCAGGCGGTTGGAGGCAGTCTCGTCGGGGCCGACCAGGCGGAAGTCGCGGCGGTCGGCGGTGGCCGCCATGACGTCCTGGAGCAGGTCGCCGAGGACGCGGGTCGGTTCGTGCAGGGTGGCGCCGGGCTTGTCGACCTGCACGGCGTACTTCTCCAGTGGCGGCAGGGGCAGTTCGCGCACCAGGAGCCCACCGTTGGCGTGCGGGGTGGCCCCGAGCCTCCGGGCTCCCTCAGGAATGCAGGCGACCACCTCCGGGCGCGGGGCGCCGCGCTCGTCGAACAGTTCCTCGGGGCGGTACGACCGGAGCCACTGCTCCAGCTGCCGCAGGTGCTCGGGGTTGTCGCGGACGGCGGCGAGCGGCACCTGGTGGGAGCGCCAGGTGCCCTCGACCGGCAGCCCGTCGACCTCGGCCGGGCCGGTCCATCCCTTCGGGGTGCGCAGCACGACGACGGGCCAGCGGGGCCGGTCCGTGGCCGCGTCCTCACGGGCGGCCCGCTGCAGGGCGGTGATGCGGTCGACGGCGGTGTCCATCGCCTCGGCCATCGCGCGGTGCACGGCCGTCGGGTCGTCACCGGTGACATGGATCGGCTCGTGGCCGTAGCCCCTGAGCAGGTCGTCGAGTTCCGCCTCGGGAAGCCGGGCCAGCACGGCCGGATTGGCGATCTTGTAGCCGTTGAGGTGCAGGATGGGCAGGACGGCGCCGTCGCCGACCGGGTCCAGGAACTTGTTCGAGTGCCAGGAGGCGGCCAGCGGCCCGGTCTCCGCCTCGCCGTCGCCGATCACACAGGCGACCAGCAGGCCGGGGTTGTCGAGGGCGGCCCCGTAGGCGTGCGCGAGGGAGTACCCGAGCTCCCCTCCCTCGTGGATCGAGCCCGGGGTCTCCGGGGCGACGTGGCTCGGCACCCCGCCGGGGAAGGAGAACTGCCGGAAGAGCCTGGCCATGCCCGCCGCGTCCCGGGTGATGTCGGGGTAGGTCTCGGTGTACGAGCCCTCCAGCCAGGAGTTGGCGAGGACGGCGGGGCCCCCGTGGCCCGGTCCCCAGATGCACAGGGCGTTCAGGCCGCGGGCCTTGATGACGCGGTTGAGGTGGGTGTGCACGAGGTTGAGGCCGGGTGAGGTGCCCCAGTGACCCAGCAGGCGCGGCTTGACGTGCTCCGGGCGCAGGGGTTCGGTCAGCAAGGGGTTGGCCATGAGGTAGATCTGGCCGGCGGAGAGGTAGTTCGCGGCGCGCCAGTGTGCGTCCAGCGTGGCGAGCTCCTCGTCCGTGAGCCCGGCGGGCGCCTGCTGCGTGTCGACGGACATCGGGGTTCCTTCCGGATCGGACGGCGGTCGGGCGTGACACGTGCCCGGCAGCACCCACCCTGGGGCGGATCGCCGGGTACCCGGCAGGGCCGTTCGGGCTACGGCCGCCGGCAAGGCGGCCTCTTCGTGCCGGCACGGGGCCGAGGTCCACCCCGTACAGCGTCCGTCCGCCCGTGCCCGCCGGCCCGGTGACCGGCTCCGACCGGGTGTACGGCCGCTGCGGGCGGGACGGGGTCCGAGACCGGCCCCGCACTACGACACGTCCGACATCGCGGGACGGGCTCGGCGCCTCACTGCAGCGGCCGTCGCCGGGGTGCGCGGGGTGCGTGGCGGGGCGCGAGCCGGGCGTCGAGTTCGATCAGCCGCAGGACCCGGTAGCGGTGGGGCCGGAAGGGCTCGTAGAACTCCTCGATCTCGTCGTCCGCCAGCGGCCGGCCGAGCAGGGCCATGCCGGTCATGCGGCCGAGGTGGTAGTCGCCCAGCGGCAGCGCGTCGGCGTCTCCGAGGGCACGGTGGCCGACCTGGGCGGCCGTCCAGATGCCGATGCCGGGCAGCTTCGCCATCAGTTCGTAGGCCCGGGCGGGGTCCCCGGCGGCCCGGTCGAGCCGTGCGGCGTGGCGGGCGGTCCGGACGACGGTGCGGGAGCGCTGCAGGTCGACGCCGGCCCGGCGCCATTCCCAGCTCGGGAGGGTCCGCCAGACCTCGGGGGCGGGCGGCACCCGCATGCCCGCCGGCGCGGGGCCGGGCGCCTGCTCCCCATGGGCACGGACCAGGCGGCCGAAGGACGCGGCGGCGTCGGGGCCGATCACGCGCTGTTCGATGATCGCCGGGACGATCGCTTCGAAGAGGCGTCCGGTGCACGGCACACGCAGCCCGGGCAGGCGCCGGAGGGCAGCCCGGAGGGCCGGATGCCGGGGCCGGAACAGGTCGGGCCGGTCGTCCGCGCCCAGTTCGGTGCGGATGCGGTCGACGAGTTCGGCGGCCCCGGCTCCCCAGGCGTCGATGTGCAGGTCGTCCAGGCGCTGCTGGCGGATGCGGTACGTCACGGGTCCCGAGGGCGTCAGCGCCGTACGCCACAGGGCGCCGTCGGCCTCGACGCGGTGCGTGGGGTCGTCACGGCCGCGGCGCAGGCTCTCCAGGCTCAGCCGCGCGTCCACGGCGAAGCCGGGCTGCCAGTGCAGGGACCGGTCGGGGGGCTGGTGCATGGGGTGACCGCGTGCGTGAGCGGGCTCCGGGCATGTCCCGGGCATCAAGCCCATCCTGACGCCGAAGCCCCGCCCGCTCGAGTCGGCGTCCCGGGGCCGGGCACAGCGTCGCCCGGCACGTTCGTGGAGACTGCGACCGATGCCCTGGCAGGCAGTCAGTTGCGACGGGGCGGGCACTGGCATCAACGGGCAGCCGGGAAGGCCATGTTGATCGCCGCGAACGGAGAGGCCGGCGCGGCCGCCGTGCCGGGCCGGGTGTCCCTGCCGGCCCGCGCGTCCCTGCGCTATACGGCCGCCGTGCCCCCGGCCGGCGTCGGCCGCGCGCTCCCGACGGCCATCCCGGGCTGCATCGGCGGCACGTCCTGAAGGTGCCGGGCGGCCTCGGCGGTGGTGTAGGCGGAGGCGAAGGTGAATGCGCGGGGGGACGGCCCGTGGGCCCGCAGGTCCGCCAGCCGTTCCAGGGCCTCGTCGACGGTCGGGAGGTGACCGGCGGGGACCCACCAGAGCACCAGGTGCGCCTCGACGTGCCGTTCGAACCAGTCGCGGCGCCGCTGCATCGCCTCCAGGTGCCCGCTGCGGTAGGTGAAGTCCCACAGGGCCTGCTGGGTCTCCCACACCGACAGGGTGACGATGACGTTCTCGCCCGCCGGGCGCAGGCCGGTGGCGTCGGCCTTCCCCTCCTCCACGAGCCGCCACACGAAGCCGGGTGCGCCGTCGGCGGCGGCGTTGACCGGGTCGAGCATGTCGACGAAGGGCGCCGTACGTGGGTCGTCGAGGGGGTGGCGGAGCGTGGCGACGTTGAAGTGGGCGAGGTGAGCGGCATGCGTGGATGCGGTCATGGCCTCATCCCAGCACGACCCCGCTTTCTATGTCAATCATTGTTGTTTTTAGAATCCTCGACCACCACACAGCACTCCCCGGGCCGGGCGTCCATGCGGGCGCGAACGGGACCGTCCGTGCCGAGCAGCCCCTCCAACAGCGCGAGATTCATGCCGCAGACCAGCGGCGGGAAGCGTTCGGCGACGGCATGGAAGGGGCAGTTGCGCATACGCACGACGCGCGGGGCTTCCCCGGAGGCTTCCTGGGCCCCTTCGGCGCCTTCGGCGACTTCCAGGTGCGGTTCGTAGCCACGGGCCGCCAGCATCTCCATGACCTCTTCGAGACCGCCGCAGGGTGCCGCCGAGCCGCGCAGGGCCTCACCCCGGCGGCGCGCGGCCGCGCAGAGCCCGGCATCCAGCCCGGCCTGCTCAGCGGCTTCGGCGAGCAGTTCGGCGGCGGTGCGGTAGTCGCGGGCGGGCAGCGACACCGCCCGTTCGGCCCGCGCCCGCGTGTACACCTTGGCGGGACGGCCCGCCCCCGGCCCCGAGCGGCCCGTCAGGCGACGGCTGCCGCTCTCCAGCAGTCCGACCTCCGTGAGCCTGTCCAGATGGTGCGCAGCGAGGGTGCGCGCCACCCCGGCCGCCTCGGCGGCCTCGTTGCGGCCGACCTCGCGGCCCTGCGCCGCAACGTACTCGTACAGGCGCCGCCGGACCGGATCCTGCAACGCCGCGATCGCTTCGATGTCCTCCACCCGGCCATTCTAGGAACAACACAGGTCGGAGATAGAAGCGCGGGGCACGATCGCCGTCGCTGGTCGTGGTCGCCGCGGACGAGCGGTCGTGCCGTCGGGGTGTCGGGGTGTCGGGGTGTCTCCGCAGCGTGCAGAGGTGGGCCGCGGTGGTGCTGCCGGTCGTGACGGCTTCGGCGATCAGTGGCCTACGCCAGCGACAGGAACAGCTTCTCCAACCGCGCGCGCATCGCCTCCGTGTCCTCCCCGTTCCTACGGCCCGATTCGATGTCGGCCACGCACTGCTGCAGGCCGGTGGCGATGATCGCGAAGCCGGCCCGGTCCAGCGCCCGCGAGGCGGCGGCCAGCTGCGTGATGACGTCCTCGCAGTCCCGCCCCTCCTCGATCATCCGGATCACGCCGGAGATCTGGCCCTGCGCACGCCGCAGCCGGTTCAGCACGGCCCTCAGGGATGCGCCCTCAAGCTCCAGTTCCACGATCACTCCTCGAAAAATACCCCTAGGGGTACTGTACGTCCCAGTCCGGGACGGCGGCGCCCATCAAGGTCGGCTAGAGCGGCAGGTGAACGGCAGGCGTCGGCGCGGTTTCCGTACCGCCGCGTGTCACGCAGTGCCGTCGTGCGGTCCGGCCTCGGTGGGCCGGTCGGTCGCGCCGATCCGCTGGAGGAGCAGGTGGGCCAGACCACGCGCCTCGTCCGGGGTGAGTGCCGCCCAGACTCCCGGTTCGCCACCCTGGTCCTCCCCCACGTCCAGAGCGATCCGGCTGAGGGGCCGGTCCGGGTGTCCGAGGCTCAGACACCGTACGTCGATCCTGCGACCGCACCCCGTCACCAGAGGGCCCTGTTCGGTACGGCCTTCGTCGGCCCTGTAGAGCCGGTCACTCCCTGCCGTCGCCATCGGTCTCGCGCTCCTCCGCCGCTCGGTCCCCTCCCCAGCAGCCGCCACTCCAGCGGCTCTCATACCCGGTCGGGTATCAGTGACAGCACCTGGTGCGCGTGAGTTGTTCCCGCTCAGAGTCCTGGGACCGTGGTGACAGAGGCCGTGCGGGGCGCCGCCGGCTCAGGGAACTGCTGCTCGGCCCGGTCGGTCTGGCCGTCACGGCCCGGGCGCGCTGACCCGTGGTCGTGGTCGCGGTCGTGCACTGGCCGTCGCGAGCCACCGGAGCAGCCAGGCCGGTCGGTCCGCCGCATGGTGTTCTCAGCCGAACAGACTGCGCACCCTGATCGTCTCGACATGCCGCCACGAGCCGCCGGGCAGCAGGAGCCAGTCGCTCTTCGGCGACGAGGCCCTGCGTACGCCGGGAGTGCGCGCCGCCCTGCGCGTCGGCAGCCGAGAGCCACAGCCTTCCGCCGCGATCCGCGGCCGAGCGAACGCCGCCTTGCTCATGGCTCCTCCCACCATATGAGGCGCGGTACTTCGCCCGCGTCGCCCTGCCTGAGCACTCACCTCATCATCGTCCTTTTCACCGGGGATCGCCCTCGGACGCGTTGCCCTGGCGAGATCGCGCGACCGCGTGCAGCGTGGAAACGAGCGTTTCCGATCGGCGGGGTGGAAGAGCCGGCGGGTGCAAGAGCCGTAGGAGAGGTGGGACACATGGACAGGGATGTCTCCGGGCCCCGGGTGGTCGTCGGTGTCGACGGATCGCCGTCCTCGTACGAGGCACTGCGCTGGGCCGTCCGGTACGCGGGCCTCGTCGGCGGCACCGTGGAGGCGGTCGCGGTGTGGGAGCTGCCGGGGCTGTACGGCTGGTCGGCGCCCGCCGTGGACATGGACGTCGACGAGGAGGAGACCCGGCAGCGGATACGGAAGGAGCTGACCGACGTGCTCGGGGCGGAAGCGGCCGAGTCGGTCCACAGCCATGTGGTGCACGGCAATGCCGCCGACGTGCTGCTGCGGGCCGCCGAGGGGGCCGAGGTCCTGGTCGTCGGCAGCCGAGGCAGGGGCGGATTCGCCGCGGCCCTGCTCGGCTCGGTCAGCCAGCATGTGTCGCAGCACGCGAGCTGCCCGGTCGTGATCGTGCGCGCTCGGCAGCAGTGACCTGCTCCGGCAGGCAGCGCCCTGCTGCCCGGCGCCGGGAAACCCCGGTGCCGTCCTCTCCGGAGCACCGTCGTCCCGGTCGCGCGTTGCCCCCCGTTCAGCGCACGCACGACGCCGTTTCCGCTCCCGGCGGTCCCGGCGGTTCCCGCAGCACGCTCCAGGCGACCGGCCCCAGCAGGTCGGTCAGCCGCCGGAAGACGTCCAGCAGGAGGTCGTCGATCGTCACCACGCCCACCAGGCGGTGTCCGGCCAGCACCGGCAGGCGGCGCACGCCGATACGACGGAAGGTGCGATAGGCCGCCTGGACGTCGTCCGCGGCGTCGACCGTGACGACCCCCGCGGACATCACCGCTTCGACCGCTGTGCTCGGGGGCAGCCCTCCGCCCAGCCCGCGCACCGCTATGTCGCGGTCGGTGACGATGCCGCGCAGCGTCCCGTCCTCGACGACGAGGACGCAACCCACACCGGACTCCGACATCCTCCGGGTCACCTGTGCCAGGGAGACGTGCGGTGGCACGGCGACCGCGGGAGCGGTCATCACCTCGGACACCTTCACCCGGATCCTCCCTCCGGTCGGACGCCCGTGGGCGTCGCCGTCTCATACGACGTCCAGCACGTCGGCGACGGGCCGACGGGGACTCGGTCGTCCTTCGGGCCCGTAACCGAGCCGGACGACCATCTGGACGTGGGCCATGGCCGAGCCGGGGTCGCGGACGGCCCACCGCAACTCGGCCCATTCCAGGGGCTGGGACGTCAGCGAGGCGACCAGCCCGTCCGTGGTGGCCCGGAGCAGGACCCGCTCCAGCGCCTGGCCCGCGCACAACCAGTCCACGGGCCGGTCGTGGGCGGTGCCCAGCAGAGCTACCTGGGGGTTCTGTTCGAACGCCGCACAGCCGCGACCGGGCACTGCCCGCCCCGCGGCGAAATCGCGCACCGGTGCGGCAGCGCGGCGGCTACGGGGCCCGAACGCCTCGGCGGGGATGCCCTCCCGTGCCTCGGCTCCGCTCGACGGTCGCGTTCCGGTCCAGCGCACCGTCTCGCCCCGCACGCCGGGATCCACGGCCTCCCGTCCCTCGGCGTCGCGCACCAGCTCCAGCAGCAACGCCACATGCCAGGGGCCCGGGAACAGCAGCTCCGCTCCCTCGGCACGGGCCGCCTCGCGCAACCGGTCCTTCAGCGCGCCCGGTATCTCCTCCTCGTGGTAGGGATGACGGCTGGAGTGCCGACGGCCGATCGCCGGCTCCAGTACGGCGAGGGCCTTGTCGGGGTGGGCCGGGCCGCCGAGGTCCAGTTCGGCCAGCAGCGCCGGATCGGCCGGGTCGGGCAGCAGCCGGACCGCCGGATCCAGGCCGGCCGCCGCTGCGGCCACGCGCAGGTTGAGCAGTGCCGCGCCGCAGCCCAGGTACAGGCCGCGGTTGTCCGGGTCGGTCCGCGGCAGGGCACGCTCCAGGTCGGCGAAGAGGCACAGGATCCCGCTGTCGCGCCGGTAACGGAACCTCCAGGGCTGGGCGTTGTGCAGCGAGGGGGCTGCCGCGGCGTCGGACACGAGGGCGGTGATGTCGTACGAGGTGCTGGGTGGCGTGATCACGATGGCCTCCCTGGGTGGCGGGCCCGGCCGTCGTACGAGGCGACGACCCACAGCGTGCTGCGGGCCGGCATACCGAGTCCTCTCCCCAGCCTCGGCGACGCTCACCGTCCGTGGCAGGGGCCGCCCGGACCCGGCCCAGGGCCGAACGGCCCGAGGCGCAGAGCCCGTTGCGCACCGAGGCCACGAGCGCCCGCGTGTCCCCCTCCCCCGCCCGCACACCATGGTCACTTCGCAGAAGGGACTTCGAGGACCATGACGGGGCCTGTTGGGCTCGGCACGGGGATGCCCGGCGCGTTGTACTGGAAGCAGGCGAAGAACGAGGAGGTACGGTCATGGGCACACTCACCCGCAGGCAGAGGATCCCCTTCCTGGACATGCCGGACTGGTTCGAGACCATTCCGAGCAAGTTCGCGATGCCTTCCGTCCGTATCGAGGACTACACGGAGAACGACCGTTACGTCGTGCGTGCCGAGCTTCCGGGCATGTCTCCCGAGGACATCGACGTCGTCATCGGCGACGGGGTGCTCACGGTGAAGGCCGAGCGCACCGAACGGGAGGTCGACAAGCACCACAGCGAGATCCGGTACGGCGCGCTGAGCCGCAGCGTGACGCTGCCGGCCGGCGCCGACGAGGAGGACGTCACGGCCGACTACACCGACGGCATGCTGACCGTCAGCGTGGGCCTGGGCGCCGAGAAGGCGGAGGCCAGGCACGTCGAGATCAGGCACCACGGCTGACGGACGCCTTCACTTCACCGGCGGACCTCGCGTGGGCCCGCCGGTGCGATGTGCTCCGCCGGGCGTGCCGCGGCCTGTTCCCGTCCGCCCTTCCCTCCGCCCCTCACCTCTCCTTTCCTTCCCCTCCTTCCCCCGAGCCCTGCGGCTCCAGGTGGGACGCGAGGACCGCGGCCTGGACCCGCCGCTGGACTCCCAGCTTCGCCAGCATCCGCGAGATGTGGTTCTTGACGGTCTTCTCCGACAGGTACAGCCGTTTGCCGATCTCGCGGTTGGTGAGACCGTCCCCGATCAGGGCGAGGATGTCCCGTTCGCGCGGCGACAGCGTTGCCAGCTCGGACGGCAGCGACGGGGACTCGGCCGGGTCGGTGCGCAGGGAGCGCATCAGGCGGGCCGTGGTCGCCGGGTCGAGCATCGACTGGCCCGAGGCGACGGTACGCACGGCGGAGAGGAGGTCGGAGCCCTTGATCTGTTTCAGCACATAGCCGGAGGCGCCGGCCATGATGGCGTCCAGCAGGGCGTCCTCGTCGTCGAACGAGGTCAGCATCAGACACGCCAGCTGCGGCATCCGGCTGCGCAGCTCCCGGCAGACCGAGATGCCGTCGCCGTCCGGAAGCCGCACGTCGAGCACGGCGACGTCCGGTCGCACCGCGGGCCCGCGGGCGAGGGCGTGCTCGGCGGTGTCGGCGTCACCGACCACGCAGATGTCCGGTTCGGCGTCGAGCAGGTCGGCCAGGCCGCGCCGCACGACCTCGTGGTCGTCCAGCAGGAACACCCGGATCGGGTTCTGCTCGGTGAAGGTGCGGGTCTCGGCCATGACGACCTCTCGTTCCCCGGGAAGGACGGACCGCGGGCTGTACACGAGGCCGATCATCCATCCGGTGGCGCCGTGCGGGCTAGGGCCGACCGGCCCCCGTCACCCCGCGGTCGTCGTGTGCGAGGTCGAACTGCACGTCCACCACGCCCTCCACGGCCCGCACCAGGCGCGCGGCCACCGGGACCAGGGCGGGATCGCGGACCCGGCCCGTCAGCGTGACGACTCCGTCGTGCACGTCCGCCTGGAGCGCCGACGCCGGCGGCGGGAAGAGGTACGAGACGATCTCGCGCCGGACCTCCTCGGCGATGGCGTCGTCGTCGCGCAGGAAGACCTTGAGCAGGTCGGCACGGCTGACGATGCCCGCCAGCAGACCGGCCGCGTCCACCACCGGCAGCCTCTTGACCCCCTCTTGCGCCATCGTGCGCGCGGCCTCGGCGAGGGTGGCGTTCGCCCGGACCGTGACGGCGGGCGACGACATCAGCTCCGCCGCGGTCAGTGCGCCGGCCTTCGCCATGTCGGCCGGCCGGCGCCGCTGCAGGCAGCCGGTCTCCGGCTCGTCCCGCAGTTCCTCCGTGGGCAGCAGGTCGGCCTCGGAGACGACACCGATCACCCGGCCCTCGCCCTCGATCACCGGCAGGGCGCTGACCTGCCAGTCCTGCATGAGCTGCACGATCTCCTTGAAGGGGGCACGACGGCCCACGGCGGCGACCGTGTGGGTCATGACATCGCTGACGATGTGCGGGGTGCCGTACATGGTGACCTCCGTACGGTCCTGGCGGCCGGTCCGTTCCCAGCATGTGCCGGTGCCGGACGGCCGGCCAGGGGCCACCGGTCCCCCGGGTGGGCCGTTCGGCTCCCCGCCCGTCCGGGCAACAGTCCCTGGATCACTGCGTCCGCCACACCCCGCGCAACGGAATACGCGGCCACCGTCACGCCCGGTGTGCCGTCCGGGTCACGGGGGCCGGTCGGACCCGTATGGGGACTTACGGCCCCTCATCCCGCGAGCGCGGTGGCACCACGCTGGAGCTGGATCCCTCGCCCCGGGAGGTGGAGACGATGAATCGAACGGTCACGGTAGGTCTCGACGGCTCGCCCGAGAGCCGGGCCGCCGCCGAATGGGCGGCCCGTGAGGCAGCGTTGTGCGGTCTGCCGCTGAAGATCGTTCACGTCTGGGAGCCGGTGCCCGAACCCGTGGCCCAGGCCCCGCTGCTCGGCGGCGAGACCCGGCAGCACTGGACCGATGAGGTTCCCCGTGAGGCCGCCGAAGGGCTGCGGCTGCGCCATCCCGGCCTCGAGGTGGTCACCGACCGGCTCACCGGGAATCCGGCCCACGCCCTGACCGAGGCGGCCGACTCCGCCGAGCTGACGGTGCTGGGCTCACGCGGCTTCGGCGGGATCGCCGGCTTCATGACCGGCTCGGTCAGCCTGGCCGTCCTCGCCCACGCCGAACGTCCGGTCGTGCTGGTCCGGGCCGGAGAACAGGCCACCGACGAGCACAAGCCGGACCCGGCGGGCGTGCCGTCCGAGGCGGCCCCCTTCCGGCCGGTCGTCCTCGGCCTCGACCTCGGCACCCCCGACGAGACCCTGCTCGGCTTCGCCTTCGGCGCCGCCGCCCGGCGCGGTGCGCCCCTTCGGGTCGTGCACGCCTGGAGCGAGCCGCCCACCTCCTTCTACCGCTTCTACGGTGACGCCGAGCTCGCCGAGGAGCTCACCCGCGGGCAGGCCAAGGCCCTGACCGAGCTGCTGCGCTCCTGGCGGCAGAAGTTCCCGGACGTGCAGGTGATCGAGGCGAGCCGGTGCGGCAGCGCCGCACAGGTGCTCGTCGACACCTCGCGCGAGGCCTCCCTCGTCGTCGTGGGCCGACGCGTCCGCACCAGCCCGCTCGGCGCCCACATCGGCCATGTCACGCATGCCGTGCTGCACCACGTCCTGGCCCCGGTCGCCGTCGTTCCGCACGTCTGATCCCTCGAGGAGCGATGAACACGATGGACCTTCCGATCGTCGTCGGTGTCGACGGTTCCGAGCCGAGCGTGCGGGCTGTCGACTGGGCGGCCGACGAGGCCGCCCTGCGCGGGGCCCCGCTCCGGCTGGTGTACGGCTCCCTGTGGGACCGCTACGAAGGGGCCCTGCTCGCGCAGGAGCTCCACAAGCCGCTGGAGGAGGTGATGGCCCGGGACGTCGTCGGTGCCGCGGAGGAGCGCGCCCGATGCCGCCGGCCGGAGGTGAAGGTCACCACCGAGGTGCTGCCCGAGGAGCCGGAGCACGGGCTCGTACGGGAGAGCGGCAGCGCCCTCGCCCTGGTGCTGGGGTGTCGTGGCCGCAGCGGCATGGCCGAGGCGCTGCTGGGTTCCGTCAGCCTCGCGGTCGCCGGGCATGCGCACTGCCCGGTGATCGTGCTGCGTGACAGCCACGACAACCAGGCCCGCACCGGGGTCCGGGGACGGATCGCGCTGGGGGTGGGCGAGCAGCCGGCCGGCTCGGCCGCCGTGCGGTTCGCGGTCGACGAGGCCCGCCTGCGCGGGGTGCCCCTGGAAGCCGTACGGGCCTGGCGGCAGCCCCCGCACGCGACCACTGGTCACCGCGAACCGGCGCGTCTGCAGCGGCAGGAGGCCCTCGAGCTGCTGGAGGAGGCCCTGCGCGGCGCACCGGCCGGGCTGGAGGTGGACCGCCGCACGGTCGAGGGCCACGCCCGCGGCGCCCTGATCGCCGTCTCCCGTGAGGCCGACCTGCTCGTCGTCGGCGCCCGGCGCGGGCACGGTCACTTCGGGCCCCGGCTCGGGCGCGTCGCCCGCGCGGTGCTGCACCACGCGGCCTGCCCGGTGGCCGTCGTGCCGGAGCCCGCCTGACGTCCTGGCCCGCACGATCGCGGCCACCGGGTCGCCGGCCACGGCGCCGTACGAGCCGTTCGCCCACCGCGCGTGCGAGCCCTCGGCGCCAGGTCCGCGGCAGGTGCGGCCCGCGGCGGCGGCCTGCGCCTGCGACGGCGGTCCGGATCAGCCCGTCCTGTGGCCCCAGCGGGGTTCCACCAGGTCCCACTCACGCTCCCAGCGGGCCATCCGCCGCCGGTCGAGCCACAGTCGTCCGAGCGCTCCCGCCCCGTACACCGGGGCGGCGACGGCCAGGGCGGCCGCGACGCCGAAGACGCCGGCCTCGATCGCGCCCTCGGTGGGGTTCGTCGGCTTCGCGGGGGCGAGGTTTCCGTGGTCGTCCCGCCAGACGGCCACCCGGGCGCCGGACCGCAGCCCGCTGTCGACCAGCGTGTCACCGGTGCGGGGAGTGCCGTCCGGTGCGGTCCAGCGCACCCTCGCCCGGACCAGGCCGTCCGCCGGCCAGGCGGATGTGGCGCCATGCGGTGCGTCGGCGAGCAGTACGGCGCGGACGGGGTGCCGGTGGGCGCGCTGCGCCGCGAACACGTCCGCGGCGGCGCGTGCCGTCAGCACCCCGGCCACGGCCCCGGCGACCACGACGACCATCCACACGGCCAGGACGAGCCAGGCCTCCACCACGTCCTCGCGTCGCCGCAGCGGATTGCTCCGCCAACGCCACAGCCCCGGCTTCGCGTTCATCACACCGCTCCGCCCCGGGCCCCCGGCAGCGGGTGGGGCAATCGTGTGTGCACCTCGAAGACGTCCCCCAGGCCCGTGACCCGCAGGATCCGCCGGAAGCCCGCACTCTCCGTGATCAGCCGCAGCCGGCCCTGCCGGGCCAGCGTCCGGTTGTGCGCGCGGCACAGGACCCAGAGTCCGGCGCAGTCGATGAACGTGACCTGCCGCAGGTCGAGCACCAGATCGGGCCCCGGGCAGGTGGTGAGCGCGTCGAGCCGCCGCGACAGGGCGGGAGCGGTCAGCAGGTCGATCTCGCCGTGCAGGGCCACGACGGTTGCTCCGTCGGCCGCCCGGTGGGCCGCGAGTGCTTCCGGTGCTGTGGGGTGCTCTGTCCCGCGGGCCGCGTCGTTCTCGGGCATGTCACGAGCCAAGCGGGCGTTCCGGGCGGGGCGGAAGGGCCGTCCGGCCCTGGCTGCGGGTCCGTACGGGGCACCGCCCGCCCGGACGACGGCCGCGCCCCCGCTCGGCCCCGGCGTGCCCCGGGCGAGGGCCGGACGGCCCAGGCGGCACCGCTGCCCACCGGCCACACTGAAGGTGCGGGCGATCCCGGCAGCGTGCCGGAACCGCGATCCCGCGGCGGAGTCGACGAAGACCGACGAGGAGCTGCCATGAAGGGCTTCGTGTTCCACGGTCCGGGGCAGGCGTCCTGGCAGGACGTCCCGGACCCCGCCATCAAGGAACCCACCGACGCCATCGTGAAGGTCGGCGTCGTGACCATCTGCGGGACGGATCTGCACATCCTCGAGGGCGACGTCCCCGAGGTCCGCTCCGGCACGGTGCTCGGGCACGAGGCGGTCGGTGAGATCGTCGAGGCCGGCAGCGACGTGCGCACCGTACGGCCGGGGGACCGGGTGCTGGTGTCCTGCATCACCTCGTGCGGCCGGTGCCGGTTCTGCCGGGACGGCTCGTACGGCCAGTGCCGGGGCGGCGGGGGCTGGATCCTCGGCCACCTGATCGACGGCACGCAGGCCGAGTACGTCCGCGTTCCCCACGCCGACCTGTCCGTGCATGCGCTGCCCGCCACCGTGCCCAGCGAGGACGCCGTCCTGCTCGCGGACATCTTCCCGACCTCCTACGAGGTCGGTGTCCGCAACGGGCGGGTGCGCCCCGGCGACACCGTCGTCATCGTCGGCGCCGGACCCGTCGGACTCGCGGCCGTCGCCACGGCGCGCCTGTTCGCCCCGGAACGGATCATCTCGGTCGACCTGGCACCGGCCCGGCTGGAGGCCGCCCGGCGGCTCGGCGCCGACGCCGTCGCCGACGTGCGCGAGGAACCCGCCCAGTTGGTCGCCGATCTGACCGAGGAGCTCGGCGCGGACGTGGTGATGGAGGCGGTCGGTGCCCCGGAGAGCTTCGAGCTGTGCACCCGCATGGTCCGCCCCGGCGGGCACGTGGCCAACATCGGGGTGCACGGCAAGCCCGCCACGCTGCACCTCGAGGACCTCTGGATCAAGAACGTGACCATCACGACCGGCCTGGTGGACACCTCCTCCACGCCCACCCTGCTGCGGATGGCCGCCGCCGGCCGGCTGCCGACCCGGCAACTGGTCACCCACACCTTCCCGTTGGGCCACATGGAGGAGGCCTACGACGTCTTCTCCGAGGCCGCCGAGACCGGCGCGCTCAAGATCGTGCTCGGCGGGGAGCAGCACGCGGAAGTGGCCGTTCCCGCGGCCTGACGGGGAGGAGCCTGACAGCCAGGTCGCGGCAACGTCCTGGAAATGCCCGCCCGGCCCGGGAAAGGGATACGGTGTGCAGGGAACCCGTTGGTTCGCAGCCGTGAGCCGATGGGCGCTGGAGGGCGTGGTGACCGGTGCGGAGGAACCCCGCGTACGACTGCCCCAGCTGAAGCTCGACGAGCTGCTGGAGGAGCTGCAGGCCCGGATCGACGCGGCCCGTGGCACGCAGGATCGCGTGCAGGGTCTGCTGGAGGCGGTCCTCTCCGTCGGCCGGGAGCTGAACCTGGAGCAGGTCCTGCACTCCATCGTGGAGGCGGCCGCGGTGCTCGTCTCCGCCGCGTACGCGGCCCTCGGCGTCATCGGGCCGGACGGCACTCGGCTGTCCGCCTTCCACACGGTGGGCGTCACCGAGGAGCAGATCGCCGCGATCGGCCCCTATCCGGAAGGGCACGGCATCCTCGGTGAGTTGATCCGGCACCCGCAGCCGCTCCGGCTCGGCAAGATCTCCGAACACGCCGCCTCCTACGGCTTTCCGCCGGGGCACCCGCCGATGAACAGCTTCCTCGGCGTCCCGATCCGGGTCCGTGACGAGGTCTTCGGCAACCTCTACCTGACCGAGAAACGCGGTGGGCGGGAGTTCGACGAGGAGGACGAGTCGGTGCTGTCCACGCTGGCCGTGGCGGCCGGCGTGGCCATCGACAACGCGCGCCTGTACGAGGACTCCCGGCTGCGCGAGCGCTGGCAGCGGGCGAACGCCGAGATCAGCCACAGCCTGATGTCCGGGACCGACCGCGCCGAGTCCCTGGGCCTGATCGCCGAACGTGCCCGGGAGATCTCGGGCTCCGCACTGGCCGCCGTGGCCATGCCCATGGAGGGCACGAAGTCGCTCACCGTGGAGATCGCCGTCGGCGTGGACGCGGAGGCGCACCGGGGTCTGGTGCTGCCCATGGACACGAGCCTCATGGGCCTGGCGTACACGGCAACCGCCCCGGTCACCAGCGACGACGTCATCCATGACGCGCGGATAACCCCCGAGCCGCCGCGCTTCGAGGGGCTCGGCCCCGCCGTGGCCGTCCCGATCGGCTCGGACGAGAGCGGGGTGCGTGGCGTGGTGCTGGTGGCCCGCGAGGGCGGCCGGCCGCCTTTCCTCCAGAAGGAGACCGAGTTGCTGCAGGGGTTCGCCGCCCAGGCCGCGATCGCGATGGAGCTGGCCGACCGCAGGCGGGACGCCCAGCAGATCGCGCTGCTGGAGGACCGCGACCGCATCGCCCGGGACCTGCACGACCTCGCCATCCAGCGGCTGTTCGCGACCGGGATGACCTTGCAGAGCGCGGGCCGATTCATCGAACATGCCGAGGCCTCCGAGCGGGTGCTGCGGGCCGTGGACGACCTCGACGAGACCATCAAGATCATCAGGTCGACCATCTTCGGGCTGCGGTCACGCACGGGCGTCGTCGGCAGCGGGCTGCGGGCGCGGGTCGTCCGCGCCACCGGTGAAGCCGCCCCGGTGCTGGGTTTCACCCCCAGCGTGCGCATGGAAGGGCTGGTCGACACCGATGTGCCGCCGGAGATCGCCGACCACGTGGTGGCCGTGCTGACCGAGGCCCTCACCAACATCGCCCGGCACGCCCGCGCCGACCGGGCCCAGGTCGTCCTGACGGCCGGCGGCGGCGAGGTGCGCCTGAGGGTCTCGGACAACGGCGTGGGCATCCCCTCCGACGGCCGGCGCAGCGGGCTGCTGAACATGGCCGAACGGGCGGACAACCTCGGCGGAGCGCTCGAGGTGACCAGCCCGGAGGCGGGCGGTTCGGCGCTGGACTGGCACGTCCCGCTGTCCGCCGGGTAGGCCGCGTCCGCCCTCGGTCCCCTCGCACACGGCGCGCAGGGCCGACGGGACACGGGATCGGGACCACTCGGCCCATGCCAGGAACCGGTCCGCCGCCGCAGCCTGAGGATGTCCGACGACGGCACCCCCGCCCCGGGAGGACGCCATGAACGGCACTCCGGCCCTCGTGAACGACGTGATGACGCACCAGGTCGTAGCCCTGCGCGCGGGCGCGGCCTTCAAGGACATCGTGAAGGTCATGCGCGAGTGGCAGGTGAGCGCCCTGCCGGTGCTGGACGACGCCGGCCGGGTCGTCGGCGTGGTCTCCGAGGGTGATCTGCTGGCCAAGGAGGAGTACCAGGACGGTGGCATCGGCCGGTACGGGCAGGTCCGGTACCCCGCCGGGGCCCGCAAGGCGGACGCGGTGACCGCGGCGGGGCTGATGACCGCCCCGGCCGTCACCGTGGCGCCCGAGGCCACGCTCGCGCACGCCGCGCGCCTCATGGCCCGCACCGGGGTCAAGCGGCTGCCGGTCGTCGGCCGTGACGGCACTCTGCGCGGCATCGTCAGCCGCTCCGACCTGCTGAAGGTCTTTCTCCGGGACGACGAGGACATCGCCGAGGAGGTCCGGCGCGAGGTCGTCGTACGCCTCTTCGGTCCGCGCGCCGTCACCGTCCGGGTGGAGGTGCGCGACGGTGTCGTCACGCTGGCGGGCGGGGTCCGTGAGACGGCCCTGGTCCCGCTCGCGGCGCGGCTCGCACGGGCCGTGCCGGGCGTGGTGGACGTGCACTGCGGGCTGGCCGGACCGCCTCGCCGTCCGGACCTCGACCCCGACCTCCCCGAGGCCGACAGGACGCCCACGCCCTGACAGACCACCTCGGCGCCGAGCCGTACGACGTGGGTGCGGCCCTCGCTTCGTCACCGACGGCCGCACCGGCATCCCGTCG
Organism: Streptomyces sp. NPDC001852; assembly: GCF_042891825.1. NCBI lineage: Bacteria > Bacillati > Actinomycetota > Actinomycetes > Kitasatosporales > Streptomycetaceae > Streptomyces > Streptomyces sp. NPDC001852. The sequence goes on along the minus strand of NZ_JBIATN010000015.1, from coordinate 121,647 downwards.
CCCGGCTCACCCGACGTCGGCCGCGGTGAGCCGGCAGTCCACCCCCACGACGCCCTCGACGCCGCGGGTGAGGCGTGCGGCGAGGGGGATCCGCGCGCCGTCCTGCACCCGCCCGGTCAGGGTCACGACGCCTTCGGTGACCACGACATGGACCGGCTCGACGGGGGCCGGGAAGAGCGGGTCGACGACATCGCGCCGGATCTCGTCGGCCAGGTCGTTGTCCGGCCGCAGGAACACCTTGAGCAGGTCCCCGCGGCTGACCACGCCCTCCAGCACACCCTCCGCGTTCACGACGGGCAGCCGTTTGACGTGCCGCAGCGCCATGATGCGTGCGGCCTCGGCCAGCGTGGCGTCGGCGTGCACGGTGACGGCCGGGGTGCTCATCAGCTCCTCGGCGCACACGGCCCCCGCCTTGGCGAGGTCCGCCAGTCGGCGCCGTTGCGTGAACCGGTCCGGGTCGCTGTCCCGGAACTCCTCCTTGGGCAGCAGATCGGCCTCGGACACCACACCGACCACCCGGGCATCGCCCTCCAGCACGGGCAGGGCGCTGACCTGCCACTGCTCCATGCGCTCCACGATGTCCTTGAAGGGCGCCTTGCGGCCCACGGCGACGGCGGCTCGCGTCATCACGTCACTCACCCGGTGCGGGCTGCTGTCCATGGCGTTCTCCTCACAGGAGCGGGTCACGTGAGCATGCCGCTGCCGTAGGGGGCGTAGAGGTCGAGGAGCCGGACCCGGGAGGCATGCAGGCGTTGGGCGACCACGCGCCCGACCCAGTCGGCGATCTCCCGGCCGAACTCGGCGTCCTCGGCGCACATCGCCCGCACGTCCCCGGCGTCGAACTCCCAGGCGCGCACCGGGCTCACCGCCTCGGCACCCAGGTGCCAGAGGTACGGCGCGAAGTGCCAGGACCAGCCGACCAGTTCGCCGCGTCCGAGGGTCTCGATCACGGCGGGCCGGCGGCCCGGTACGTGCAGGTCCAGGGCGACGGTGCCGGTGCGCACGATCCAGAACCGGTCGGCGCGCCGGCCCTCCTCGAAGAGGCGGGACCCGGCTTCGAAGGAGACCTCGTGGGCCAGGCGCATCAGCCGTTCGCGGTGCCCGGGTTCCAGAGCCGCGCTCATGGTGGTGGTGGAGGTCATCGCACCGGCTCCCTTCGTGGCTTCTGCACCCAGCGTGGGCGCATCCGGTACAGAGCGCCACGGGCCACTCGGGCCGGGCCTGGGGGTCCTTCGGCCCCGAGCCGGACGAGGGTGGGCCGTGCGCCGAGCACGTGCACGCGCCGTGGGCCCCGGCGCGGAGTTCCGCACCGGGGCCCTCGGCAGGGCTGCCGGGCCCAGCGGAGGCGGGGCCTGTCGGGTGGTCCGGGCCCAGCGGGCGGGCGCCGGATCAGTCGCCGTGGCCCTGCGATCCCGTCGCCGTCTTGGAGTAGGCGTCGTGCCAGGCGGCCTTCGCGCCGGAGTCGCCGATCCGGTAGACGTCCACGACCGCTCCCGCCGCGACGGCCAGCGAGAGCACGCCGACGACGATGCGGACCGGCAGGGCGGCCCAGAGCGTGGCGCTGCCCTGTCCGCGCTGCTCCGGAGCGCGCCGCCCCGCCCACCACACGACCGCCGCCAGCACGAAGAGGCCCAGGGCCCACGGCAGCAGTCCGTCGCCGAGCTCGGTGTGGCGGCGTACCAGGGCGTCATCGGCCACGTGCCGTTCGAGCCACTCGCCGGCGTGCGTGGTCACCGGCACGCTGGCCAGGGCCAGGAAGGCGAGCACCGGGAGCAGGACGCCCAGCCGCCGGGCGGCGCGCGGCCAGAGCGCGGCCGTCACGAGGGCCAGCGCGGTGAGGGGTATCAGCACGACGACCACGTGGACGAACAGGACATGGGCGGGCAGACCGTTGATCAGAGTCATCCAGGGGCTCCTGAAGGGGGTGTGGGCGCGCGCCACCCTGGCACAGCCACCTCTCAGTCAGCTCTGAGCGACCTCTTGTCGTCGGGGCGCCGGAAGACATGCAGCCGTCATCGGGCCGGCGGCCCGGGGAGGCGGCGCTCGTGCAGGGCCGCGGCGTACACGTCCGCCGTCGTCGCCGCGGCCGTGTCCCAGCCGTAGCGACGGGCGTGCCGGGCCGCGGCCGCGCCCATCCGGGCGGAGAGTGGCGGGTCGTCGGCGAAGGCGCACAGGGCCCGCGCGTAGTCCACCGGATCGTGCCCGCGTACGAGAACGCCGCTCACACCGTTTCTCACCGCCACCGGAAGCCCGCCCACCTCGGCGGCGATCACCGGCGTGCCGCAGGCCTGTGCCTCGAGGGCCACGAGGCCGAAGGACTCGCTGTGGGAGGGCATGACCAGGACGGACGCTGCCCGGTACCAGTCGGCGAGCTGGTCCTGGCCGACCGGCGGGCGGAACAGGACGACGTCGGAGATGCCGAGCGAGGCCGCGAGCTTCTGCAGTCCTTCCGGCCGGGCCAGACCGCTGCCGCTCGGCCCGCCCACCACGGGCACCGTGATCCGCTCACGCAGCCGTGGCCGATCCGCGAGGAGCGTGGCCACGGCACGCAGCAGGACGTCGGGCGCCTTGGAGTTCGTGCGCTTCCCGCTCGGTGTTCGCTGTCAACCGGTCGGCCGCCCGTACGACGTGTGTCTCGCCGGTCACGCGGTTCGCGGGCTCGGGGGTGTCCCCCTCGGCGAGTGAGGCGTTCTTGACCTTGGCCATGGTGTGCATGGTGTGCACCAGCGGGACGCCCCAGCGTTCGGCGGCGAGGCGCCCGACCTGGCCGGAGAGCCAGTAGTGCGAGTGGAGCAGGTCGTAATGGCCGGGGCGGTGGTCGGCCCAGGCCTGCGTCACGCCGTGCGTGAAGGCGCAGAGCTGAGCGGGCAGGTCCTCCTTCGCCAGGCCGTCGTAGGGTCCGGCGGTCACGTGCCGTACCAGGACTCCGGGTGCCAGTTCGACGCGCGGCGGGAGTGCGGCGGAGGTGGCCCGGGTGAAGATCTCCACCTCGATGCCGATGGCGGCGAGGCGTTTGGCGAGCTCGACGATGCAGACGTTCATCCCGCCCGCGTCGCCGGTGCCCGGCTGGTGCAGGGGTGAGGTGTGCACGCTGAGCATCGCCACGCGGCGGGGGCGCCGGTGGGCGCCGGACGACCACGGCCCGGGTGGGTCGACGCGCCGCACACGTCGTGCGGTCTCCCGGTGGGAACGGCTGGGCAGCCGGCGGCCCGGGCTCATGAGCCGACGGGCACGTCGGCGGGGGTGAGGGTGCGACGAAGCCGGTTGAACAGCTTCGGCTGGTTCAGGGAGAGCACCGCGACCGGCGCGCCCTCGCGCCGGTAGACGGCGGTGAAGCAACGGCTGTCGAGGTCGCCGTCGACGACCTGGGGCTCGGCAGCGGGAGCGACGTGCCCGGCGAGCTGGATCCGCACCTGGTACTGGTCGGACCAGAAGTAGGGCGCGGTGACCGGGGCGGGGGCCGGCACTCCCGAGAGCAGCGTGCGGGCGGCGGTCGTCCCCTGTTCCATGGCACTGCTCCAGTGCTCGATGCGGGCGTGCCGGCCGGTGAACGGGTTGGGGCAGCGGGCGACGTCGCCGACGGCGACCACGCCCGGGACCGTGGTGGCGCAGCCGGCGTCGCACACCACGCCGTCGTCCACGTGGACGCCGGAACCGGCGAGCCAGTCGGTGGCCGGCCGTACACCCACCCCGACCACGACGACGTCGGCGGGCAGCACACGCCCGTCGGTCAGCCGTACGCCGGTCACCCGGCCGTTGCCGGTGAGTCCCGCCACGCCGGTTCCGCACAGCAGGCCGACCCCGTGATCGCGGTGGAGCGAGGAGCACACCAGCCCCATCCGGCGGCCCAGTTGACGCTCCAGCGGCACGTTCAGCGCTTCGACGACGGTGACGTGGAGTCCGAGGCGGTGGGCGGTGGAGGCCACCTCGGCGCCGATGAAACCGGCGCCGATGACGACGACCCGGGGCAGCCCGTTCAACAGCTCGGCGCGCAGGGCCTGGGCGTCGTCCAGGGTGCGCAGGGTGTGGACGCCCGCCAGTCCGTCCGCGCCGGGGAGCGTCCGGGGAGCGGCGCCGGTGGCGACGACGACGCCTTCGGTGCGCACATGCCGCCCGCCGGCCAGCGTGACGGTCCGGGCGGCGGGGTCGAGCCGTACCGCTCGCTCGCCGAGCAGCCACTGCGCGTCCAGGTCCGCGTATTCCTCCGCGTCGCCGAGCGCGAGTGCGTCGGTGTCGAGGTCACCCTTGAGGAAGTCCTTGGACAGCGGCGGGCGGTCGTAGGGGGTGTGCCGCTCCTCCCCGACGACGACGATCTCGCCGTCGTAGCCCTGTGCGCGCAGCGCACGGACGGCGCTCAGGCCGGCCAGCGACGCGCCGACGACGGTGATGGTCCTCATGCGGGCCCCCGGAGACCTGTCTCGAATAACACAACGATATTCGCTATGCGCAACATGGTTTCCGTCGCGCAGGACCGCTGTCAAGGGGTGGGCCGAGGGTGAGGTCACCACTCGCCCCGGCAAGGAGCGTGAGGGGTCAGCCTCTTGACCAGTCGGCCCCCAACGTCGGACCATGTTGCGCATCACTCTCATCGTTGCGTATTGCGCACTACGGAGGATGCCATGTCCCCTCGCCCGCAGCCCGGCCGCGAGTTCGTCCTCACCCTCTCGTGCCCCGACCGGGCCGGCCTCGTCCACGCGGTCACCGGCTTCCTCGTGAACCACTCGGGCAACATCCTGGAGAGCCAGCAGTTCGACGACCGTCTGCAGGACCGCTTCTTCATGCGGGTGCACTTCGAGGTCTCGTATCCGGCCACGTCCCTGGAGCAGTTGCGCACCGACTTCGGCCCCGTCGCCGAGGCCCACCGGATCACATGGCAGCTGCACGACGTGACGACCCCGACCCGCACCCTGATCATGGTGTCGAAGTTCGGCCACTGCCTGAACGACCTGCTCTTCCGCCGGTCCACGGGCTCGCTCAACATCGAGATACCGGCGATCGTCTCCAACCACCGCGACTTCGAGCCGCTGGCCCGCACCTACGGCATCCCCTTCCACCACATCCCGGTGACCCGGGAGACCAAGTCCGAGGCGGAGGCCCGGCTCCTGGAGCTCGTCGGCGCGCTCGACGTCGACCTGGTGGTGCTGGCCCGCTACATGCAGATCCTCTCCGACGACCTGTGCAAGCGGCTCGACGGCCGGGCCATCAACATCCACCACTCCTTCCTGCCGAGCTTCAAGGGCGCCCGGCCGTACGTGCAGGCGCATCAGCGGGGCGTCAAGCTCGTCGGAGCCACCGCGCACTACGTCACCCCCGACCTCGACGAGGGCCCGATCATCGAACAGGACGTCGTCCGGGTGGACCACTCCCAGACCCCGGACGAACTGGTCACCATGGGCCGCGATGTCGAGGCCCGGGTCCTCGCGCGCGCCGTGCAGTGGCACAGCGAGAGCCGCGTGCTGACCAACGGCAACTGCACGGTCGTCTTCCGCTGACACCCCCTTCCCGCGCGGCCCGCGAGAACTCTGCGACGACGGCTCCCCTGCCCGGGGAGCCGTCGTATAGCCTCCCTCTGCGAACCACGGGGCACAGGGGCCGATGGTGCGTATAGTTGCGCTATGAGCAACTACCTCGCAGATGGCGAAACAGCGGCTCCGGCGGTGAACGGGGTGCAGTCCGTCGACCGTGCGGTCAGCGTCCTGGAGATCCTGGCCCGGCGCGGTGAGGCGGGCGTCAGCGAGGTCGCCGCCGAGATCGACGTCCACAAGTCGACCGCGTTCCGGTTGCTCGGAGCGCTGGAGGCGCGCGGTCTGGTCGAGCAGGCCGCCGAGCGCGGCAAATACCGGCTCGGTTTCGGGATCGTGCGCCTGGCCGGCGCGGTGGCGGGCCGCCTCGACATCACACAGCAGGGCCGGGAGGTGTGCGAGCGGCTCAGCGAGGAGATCGGCGAGACCGTCAACATCGCCGTGCTGCAGGAGCACTACGCCGTCAACCTCCACCAGGTACGCGGTCCGGGCGCCGTCGGCACCCACAACTGGGTCGGACAGCTGACGCCCGTGCATGCCACGTCCAGCGGCAAGGTCCTGCTCGCACACCTGCCCGCGCAGGAGCGCGCCGCGGTGCTCGCGGCCTCCGGACTGCGGAGGCTCACGCCGCACACCCTGACCGCAGGGACGACGCTGGAGGAGAACCTCACCGAGGCGCGCGAACGCGGCTACGCGGTGACCCTGGAGGAACTCGAGATCGGCCTGCACGCCATGGCTGCCCCCATCCGCTCGCACCACGGCCAGGTCGTCGCCGCCCTCAGCGCATCGGGCCCCGCCTACCGCTTCACCGAGGAGCGCATGCACGAGCTGGCGCCCCTGCTGCTCAGGGGCGCGGAGGAGATCAGCCACCGAATGGGGTACGTCGGCTGAGCCTCCCCCGCGTCGACCCGGCACCGCCGGTTCACCTCCGCGTCCCCGCCGGGTCGCTCACCGGTATTCGACGGCCGCGTCCAGCAGCCAGTCCGCCAGATAGCCGGCGAAGGAGGAGCGCACCAGCACCCAGAAGCCGGCCCTGGGCTCGTCGCGGGCCACCAGGACGACCTGGGTGCGGGCCAGCGTCGTCTGGGCGCAGCGGCCGGGGCCGAAGGCACGCGGGTGCAGGTCCAGCGCGCAGCCGTGGGCCAGCAGGTCGCGGGCTCGGGGTCCGCCGACCAGCAGGGTGGTGCGCTGGGCGGAGACGTCGGTGACGGAGACCGGTTCGTCTCCCGCCGCCGAGCGGATCAGGCCCTCCAGGTCCCGCTCGGTTCCGGGCAGGCCCACCACGAGCCATTCGTCGGGGCCGAGCCACACCACGGTCACGCCGCCCGCGTGCACGACGGTGTTGGGTTCCAGGGGCAGTTGCAGTCCCAGGGCCAGTCCGACGGCGTCCGCCGCCGGACTCTTGGCGTCGAGGCGGACGTTCACCTGGGCCAGGAAGGGGAGTTCGGCCAGGCGGATCGCGCCCCGGGAGGAGCGCGTCGCGGCGGCCAGGCGGTGGGCGGCGTCGGCCAGGGGGCTGCGCTGCCGTACGGTCGGGGCGGTGTCAGCCATCGCGGCGGGCTCCCTCGGGGTCGTAGAGGACGGGGCTTGCGACGGTCACTGGGACCAGCCGGTCGCCGACGGGTGCGTAGAGGCGTTCGCCGATGCGGTCCCGGCCGCCCTTGATCAGGGCGAGCGCGAAGGTCCGCCCGAGCGCCGCGCTGCGGTAGCTGGACGTGACGTGACCGAGCATCGGTACGGGCGGGGCGGGCAGTTCGCCGTCGGCGACCAGGTGCGTGCCCTCCGGCAGGAAGGCGGCCGGGTCCTCCGTCAGGAGCCCGACGAGGTGCTTGCGGTCGGGGCGGACCGTGTCGGCGCGGGCGTGGGAGCGCTTGCCGATGAAGTCGGGCTTCTTCTTCGACACCGCCCAGCCCATGCCGAGGTCCTGCGGGGTGACCGTGCCGTCGGTGTCCTGGCCGACGATCGGGTATCCCTTCTCGGCACGCAGGACGTGCATGGTCTCGGTGCCGTACGGGGTGATGCCGTACGGGGCGCCGGCCTCGTACAGCGCCTCCCACAGGGCGAGGGCGTCCCACGGTGACACGTTGACCTCGTAGGCGAGTTCGCCGGAGAAGCTGATCCGGCACACGCGCGCGTCGATGCCGGCGACGGTCGTCTCCCGCCACGCCATGAACGGGAAGTCCTCGTTGTCCACGGCCAGTTGGGGCGCCAGCGAGCCCAGAACCCGGCGGGAGCGCGGGCCGACGAGGGCCACGGTCGCCCACTGCTCGGTGACCGATGTGCAGCGGACCCGCAGGTCGGGCCACTCGGTCTGCAGCCACTCCTCCATCCAGTCCAGGACCGCTGCCGCGTTGCCCGTCGTCGTGGTGACCAGGAAGCGGTCCTGGGCGAGCCGGATGACCGTGCCGTCGTCGAAGACCATCCCGTCCAGGCGGCACATCACGCCGTAGCGGATCATGCCGACCTTCAGGGTGCTCATCATGTTGGTGTACAGCCGGTCGAGGAAGAGTGCCGCGTCCGGGCCCTGCACGTCGATCTTGCCGAGGGTGGAGGCGTCCATGAAGGCGACGCCCTCGCGGGCGGCGCGGCACTCGCGCAGCACCGCGGTCTCCATGTCCTCGCCGTCCTGCGGGTAGTACCAGGGCCGCTTCCACTGGCCGACGTTCTCGAACAGGGCGCCGTGCGCCACATGCCACGGGTGCAGGGCCGTCGTACGCACCGGGTCGCTCAGCGCGCCACGGTCCCGCCCGGCGAGGGCGGCGAAGGAGACCGGCGTGTACGGCGGCCGGAAGGTGGGCAGACCGAGCGCCGAGATGTCCACGCCGAGGAGTTCGGCGACGACCCCGCTGGCCAGCACACCGGCCGTCCTGCCCTGGTCACCCCCGGTTCCCGCGGTGGTGTAGCGCTTGGTGTGCTCCACCGAGCGCAGTCCCGCGCCCGTCGCCCGCGCCAGGTCGTCCACCGTGACGTCGCGCTGGAGGTCGGCGAAGCGGGGTGCGCCGGTGTCGGTGGGGACGGTGAAGACCTGCATGGGCGGGGTGTGCGGCTGGACGGCCACGGGCGGGAGGGCGGGTGCTTCGGCCGTGTAGCCCTCCGCCTCGACCGCGCGGGTGCCGGCTGCCGCGCCCTGCGCGAGGGTTGCGGCGAGGTCGAAGGCGCCGTTGGCGCTGCCCACGACCTCCACCGCCTGCCGGCCCGTGTCGGGCACGAAGGCACCGAGCACGTCGTCGTGGCGAAGCTTGCCGCCCGACTGGCTGAACAGGTGCGCGACCGGGTTCCAGCCGCCGGAGACCAGGAGCAGGTCGACGGCGAACTGCCGCTGTCCGGCGGTCTTCCCGTACGGGGCGACCGTCACGGCGGTGAGCCGGTCCGCGCCTTCGGTGCCGGTGACCGCGTGCCCGGCGAGCACCTCGATCCCGGCGGACCGGGCGCGCTCGGCCCACTCCCCCGGCTCGGGCCGGGTGTCGACGATCGCGGCGATACCCACGCCGGCGGCGGCCAGGTCGAGCGCGGCGGCGTAGGCGCTGTCGTTGGTGGTGAACACGACCGCGTGCCGGCCGGGCAGCACGGCGTACCGGTGCAGGTACGTCCGGGCCGAGGACGCCAGCATCACGCCGGGCCGGTCGTTGTCGCCGAACGCCAGCGAACGCTCGTGGGCGCCGGTCGCGAGGACCACGCGCCGGGCGCGGATCCGCCAGACCCGCTCGCGGGAGACGTCCGCCGGGGCGTCGGCGCCGAGGTGGCTGGTGCGGCGCTCGACGGCGAGGAGGTGGTTGTCGTCGTAGTGGCCGAAGACCGTGGTACGGCGCAGGACGCGCACCTCGGGGGCGCTTTCGAGCCGGGCACGCGTCGCCTCGACCCAGTCGAGGTGCTCGCCGGTGCCGAGCAGGCTGCCGCCGGGTTCCGGCTGGTCGTCGGCGAGGATGACGCGGGCGCCGCTGTGCGCTGCCGCCGCCGCGGCGGCGAGGCCGGCCGGGCCCGCGCCGACGACGAGCAGGTCGCAGTGGGCGTGTACGGCGTCGTAGCGGGCGGGGTCGGGTTCGGCGGCGAGCCGGCCCTGGCCCGGGAGGCTGCTCGCGACCAGGCCGTCGTACAGCTCGACGGTCGTGGCGGGGAGCATGGGCTCGGGGAACGGCTCCTCGATCTGGACGACCGCGTTGGGTTCCTCCACGCCGGCCGAGAAGATGCCGCGCGGGCGGCCGAGCTTGATGCTGGTGGCGGCCTGGATGACGCCGTTGGCGAGGAGGGCGGAGGCGAGGGTGTCGCCGCGGAACCCTTCGTACCGGGTGCCGTCGAACGTGAACGCCAGGTGGACGTCGCGGTCGATGCGACCACCGGTGGCCAGGCGGTGCGGCTGGCTCGCGAGCCGTGCCGGGGGCTCCGCCCCCGGACTCCCGGTCGGCCCCGGACGGGCCCCGTCCTCAAGCTCCCCCGGAGGGGGGACCCCCGGACGGGCTGGTACGGCCGAAGCCGGCCGAGAAGTGACCAGGCGCGGCTCCACCGTCTCCGGACGCGGCTCCCCCGCCTTGTACACGGCGAGGATCTCGTTCGTCGACGTGTCCCGCACCGCGTTGAACCAGCGGCGGCAGCCCGCCGCGTGGCTCCACCGCTCGGCGAACGGCCCCTTGGGGTTGTCACGGAAGAACAGGTACCGCGCCCACTCCTCGTCCGTGAGGGCTGCGGGGTCCTCGGGGTAGGGGACGTGGGCCTGGCCGCCGTAGTGGAACTCGGCCTCGTCACGGGGCCCGCACCACGGGCAGGGGATCAGCAGCATGGTTCGGCTCCCTAGTGGGCCACCGCGGCCGCGCCGTGCTCGTCGACGAGCGCGCCGGTGGTGAAACGGTCGAGCGAGAAGGGGGCGTTCAGGGTGTGCGGGGTGTCGTGGGCGATGGTGTGGGCGTAGACCCAGCCGACGCCCGGGGTGGCCTTGAAACCGCCTGTCCCCCAGCCGCAGTTGAGGTAGAGGTTGCCGACCGGGGTCAGACCGACGATGGGCGAGGCGTCGGGGCTGACGTCGACGATGCCGCCCCAGGTGCGCAGCACATGGGCGCGGGCGAAGACCGGGAAGAGTTCCAGGGCCGCCGACATCTGCTCCTCGATGATGTGGAAGGCGCCGCGCTGGGTGTAGGAGTTGTAGGCGTCGATGCCCGCACCCATCACCAGCTCGCCCTTGTGCGCCTGGCTGACGTACACGTGGACGGCGTTGGACATCACCACGGTCGGGTGCACCGGCTCCAGCAGTTCGGAGACGAGGGCCTGCAACGGGTGGCTCTGGAGCGGCAGTTCGATGCCCGCCATGGCGGCGAGGACCGAGGTGTGGCCGGCCGAGCACAGGGCCACCTTGCCCGCCGCGATCGGACCCAGGGACGTCTGGACGCCGACGACCCGGCCGCCGGCCACGTCCAGTCCGGTGACCTCGCAGTTCTGGATGATGTCGATGCCGGCGGCGTCCGCGGAGCGGGCGAAGCCCCAGGCGACGTGGTCGTGCTTGGCGATGCCGGCACGCGGCTGGTAGGTACCGCCGAGCACGGGGTAGCGCACGTCGGGCGAGACGTTGACGATCGGGCAGACCTCTTTGACCGCTTGCTCGTCCAGCCACTCGGCGTCGACGCCGTTGAGCCGGTTGGCCTCGACCCTGCGCACGCTGTCGCGGACGTCCTGCAGGCTGTGGGCGAGGTTCAGCACACCGCGCTGGGAGAAGAGGATCGGGTAGTCGAGCTCCTCCTCCAGTCCCTCCCACAGCTTCAGCGCGTGCTCGTAGATGCCCGCGCTCTCGTCCCACAGGTAGTTGGAGCGGATGATCGTGGTGTTGCGGGCCATGTTGCCGCCCGCGAGCCAGCCCTTCTCCAGAACCGCGACACTCGTGATGCCGTGGTTCTTCGCCAGGTAGTGGGCGGTGGCCAGGCCGTGGCCGCCGCCGCCCACGATCACCACGTCGTACGACCGCTTCGGCTCGGGGGTGCGCCAGAGCCGGTCCGGGTGGTCGGGCAGGTCGGCGCCTGGGGTGCGGGGGCTCATCGGGCGTCTCCGTCGTGCGAGAGGTGCGGGTAGAGCGGGTGCCTGGCCGCGAGTGCCTCGGTGCGGGCGCGCAGGGCCGCCACATCCGGCTCGGGCTGCAGGGCCGACGCGATCACGTCGGCGACCTCGGCGAAGTCCGCCTCCGTGAAGCCCCGGGTGGCCAGCGCGGGGGTGCCGATGCGCAGGCCGGAGGTGACCATGGGCGGGCGCGGGTCGAAGGGGACGGCGTTGCGGTTGACGGTGATGCCGATCCGGTGGAGGAGGTCTTCGGCCTGCCGGCCGTCCAGTGAGGAGTCCCGCAGGTCGACCAGGACGAGGTGGACGTCCGTGCCGCCCGTCAGCACCTTCACCCCGGCCTCGGCCGTGTCGGGCCGGGTGAGGCGTTCGGCGAGGATACGGGCGCCGGCCAGGGTGCGGGCCTGGCGTTCGGCGAACTCGGGCGAGGCGGCGACCTTGAAGGAGACCGCCTTGGCCGCGATGACGTGCTCCAGCGGGCCGCCCTGCATGCCCGGGAAGACCGCCGAGTTGATCTTCTTGGCGAGGTCGGCGTCGTTGGTGAGGATGACTCCGCCGCGGGGGCCGCCGAGGGTCTTGTGCGTGGTGGTGGTGACCACGTGCGCGTGCGGGACGGGGCTGGGGTGCAGTCCGGCGGCGACCAGGCCCGCGAAGTGCGCCATGTCGACCATGAGGAGGGCACCGACCTCGTCGGCGATGCGCCGGAAGGCCGCGAAGTCCAGCTGCCGGGGATATGCCGACCAGCCCGCGATGATCATCTTGGGGCGGTGCTCCTTGGCGAGCCGCTCCACCTCGTCCATGTCCACGAGGTGGTCCGTCTCGGAGACGTGGTAGGGCACGACGTCGAGCATCTTGCCGCTGTAGTTGATGCGCATGCCGTGGGTGAGGTGGCCGCCGTGCGCGAGGTCGAGGCCGAGGATCGTGTCGCCGGGCCGGAGGAGGGCGAAGAACACGGCGGTGTTCGCCTGGGCGCCCGAGTGCGGCTGGACGTTGGCGTAGGCGGCCCCGAAGAGGGACTTGACCCGCTCGATGGCCAGGCGCTCGGTGACGTCGACGTGTTCGCAGCCGCCGTAGTAGCGGCGGCCGGGATAGCCCTCGGCGTACTTGTTGGTCGCGACCGATCCCTGTGCCTCCATCACGGCGGTGGGCGCGAAGTTCTCGGAGGCGATCATCTCCAGGGTGGACTGCTGGCGCAGGAGTTCGGCGCGGAGGGCTTCGTGGACCTCGGGGTCCAGCTCCGCCAGGGGCGTGTTCAGGGCGTTCATACGGCGGTCGCGTTCCTCTCGGCGGCCTCGACGACGTTGGCGAGCAGCATGGCTCGGGTCATGGGTCCCACTCCCCCGGGCATCGGCGCGAGCCATCCGGCGACCTCGGCGGCCTCCGGGTGGACGTCGCCGACGAGCCCGTGCCCGGTGCGGGTGATGCCGACGTCCAGGACGGCCGCGCCGGGGCGCAGCATGTCCTTGGTGATCAGTCCGGGCGAGCCGGCCGCCGCGACGACGATGTCCGCCTCGCGTACGTGCCAGGCCAGCCCCTTGGTTCCGGTGTGGCAGAGGGTGACCGTGGCGTTCTCGGACCTGCGGGTGAGCAGCAGGCCGATGGGCCGTCCGACCGTGATGCCCCGGCCGACCACGCACACCCGCGCTCCGGCGAGCGGGACGTCGTGACGGCGGAGCAGTTCGACGATGCCGCGCGGGGTGCAGGGCAGCGGCGCCTCGACGCCGAGGGTGAGCCGGCCGAGGTTGACCGGGTGCAGGCCGTCGGCGTCCTTGGCGGGGTCCATGCGCTCCAGGACGGCGTTGGCGTCCAGGTGGCGCGGGAGCGGGAGTTGGACGATGTAGCCGGTGCAGGCCGGGTCGGCGTTGAGTTCGTCGATGACGTCCTCGACCTGCCGCTGGGTGGCGTCGGCGGGCAGCTCACGGCGCAGGGAGGCGATACCGGCCTGCGCACAGTCGCGGTGCTTGCCGGAGACGTAGGCGTGGCTGCCGGGGTCGTCGCCGACGAGCACGGTGCCGAGGCCCGGGGAACGTCCCGTGAGGGCGGTCAACTTGGCCACTCGCTCGGCCAGTTCACTGCGGATGGCGGCGGCGGTGGCCTTGCCGTCAAGGCGTTGTGCGGTCACCGGTGGTGTTCCTTTCCGTCGAAGCCCACGGAGTGTCAGCCACGGAGACGGGACATGGCGGGATCGAACAGCGGCTCCTCGGCGACGACGGCCTCGATGCGCTGGTCGAAGTAGCCGATGTGCACCGTGGTGCCGGGAGCGGCCAGCTCGGCCGGAAGCCACGCGTAAGCGATCCCCTTGCCGACCGTGTAGCCGTACGCGGCGCTGGTGACGTAGCCGACGGCGCGGTCGCCGTCGTAGACCGGCTCCTTGCCCATGACGACCGCCCGCGGGTCGTCGATGGTGAGGCAGCTCAGCCTGCGCCGCACATCGGTCTTGCGCCGCTCCAGCGCGGCCTTGCCGGTGAAGTCGCCCTTGTCGAGTCTGACGGCGAAGCCGACGCCGGCCTCGTACGGGTCGTGCTCGTAGGTCATGTCGGTGCCGAAGGAGCGGTAGCCCTTCTCCAGACGGAGGCTGTTGAAGGCGCCGCGGCCGGCGATGATGCCGCCCAGTGGCTCGGCCGCCTGCCACAGGGTGTCCCACAGCTTCAGGCCCTGGTCGGCGGTCGTGTAGAGCTCCCAGCCGAGCTCGCCGACGTACGACAGCCGCATCACGGTGACCGGCACCGAGCCGACGTAGGCCCGCTTGGCGCGGAAGTACTTCAGACCGTCGTTGGAGAAGTCCTCGTCGGTGAGCGGTTGCAGCACCTCGCGGGCGAGCGGGCCCCACAGGCCGATGCAGCAGGTGCCGGCGGTGATGTCGCGGACCTGGACCGTGCCGTCGGCGGGCAGGTGGCGGGTGAACCAGTCGAGGTCCAGGTTGCCGTTGGCGCCGACCTGGAAGAGGTCGCGGGCGAGGCGGGCGACGGTGATGTCACTGCGGATGCCGCCGTCGTGGTCCAGGAGCAGCGTGTACGTCACCGAGCCGACCGACTTGGCGACCTTTCCGGTGACCAGGCCCTCCAGGAAGCCGGCGGCACCGGGGCCGCTGACCTCCAGGCGCTTGAGGGCGGTCATGTCGTACAGGGCGACCTTCTCGCGGGTCACCTGTGCTTCGGCGCCGACGATCGGGGACCAGTACTGCGCCGCCCAGTCGTTGGGCGTGGGAAGGGAACGGCCTTCCACCAGGCCCGCGTTGGCCTCGTACCACTGCGGACGCTCCCAGCCGTTCGCCTCCAGGAAGAAGGCGCCGTGTTCCTGCTGGCGGGCGTAGAAGGGGCTGGTGCGGATCGGGCGCGGCCTGCCCGAAGGCTGGAGGGGGTGGAGGATGTCGTAGACCTCGACGAAGTTCTGGCAGTCGCGGGCCAGGACGTACTCCGGGGAGAGCTGGTGCGGCTCGAAGCGGTTGACGTCGCACTCGTGCAGGTCGAAGGAGGAGCAGTAGCCGTCGACCAGCCACTCGGCGACGGCCCGGCCGACGCCCGCGGAGTGGGTGACCCAGACGGCCTCGGCGACCCAGAAGCCCTTGACGTCCGGGGACTCGCCGAGCAGCGGGTAGCCGTCGGTGGTGAAGGAGAACAGGCCGTTGATGCCCTCCTCGATCTTGGCCTCGCGGGTCGCGGGCAGCAGGGACTGCGTCTCGGTCCAGGCGTCCTCGAAGTCCTCCTCGGTGAACTTCAGGACCGACGGCATCCGGTCGGCCTCGTCCACGGAGAGGATGTCGTCGGCGGAGACCGGCATCGGGCGGTGGCCGTAGTAGCCGATGCCGAGGCCGTCGAAGCGGTCGCGGTAGTACAGGTCGGCGTCCTGGTGGCGCAGGATCGGGCGGACCGCCTCCTCGGTCTGGCCGGCCAGGGCGGGGACCGGGCCGGTCCAGGCGAGCTGGTGGGCGAGCGGGGTGAGCGGCAGGTTCATCCCGGCCATGCGGGCGATCTTCGGGCCCCAGATGCCGGCGCAGCACACGACGATGTCGGCTTCCAGGTCCCCCTGGTCGGTGCGGACGCCCGTCACCTCGCCGTCGGCCTGGAGCACGTCCAGGACCTCGTGCCGGGCGAGGAAGCGCACGCCGCGCTCGGTGGCCCGGCGGATCTGGGCCTCGACGGCGAGGACCGCCTTGGCGAGGCCGTCGGTGGGGACGAGGAGGCCGCCGAGGATCTTGTCGCGGTCGACCAGCGGGTGCTTCGCCACGCACTCGTCCGGGGTCAGCAGGCGCGCCTCGATGCCCCAGGCGGTGATCCAGCCGTGGCGCCGCCTCAGTTCGGCGAGGCGCTCGGGGCTGGTCGCCACCTCGAGGCCGCCGACCTGGAGGAAGCAGGGCTCGGCGTCCACCTCCAGGGAGCAGAACTTCTCGACCGTGTACCGGGCCAGCTCCGTCATGGTCTTCGAGGGGTTCGTCTGGAAGACCAGGCCCGGGGCGTGCGAGCTGGAGCCCCCGGTGGCCGGGAGGGGGCCCTGGTCGACCACGGTCACCTCGGTCCAGCCGCGTGCGGAGATCTCGTCCGCGAGGGCCGCTCCCACGACACCCGCTCCGATGATGACCACTCGGGGTCCCGCCATCGCCCAACCTCCGAACTTGAGACCGGTTCAGTTGCTTGTTGCGCAACTAGGTTCAGGTTGCGCAACTCAATGTGCCTGTCGCCATGGAGGGTGTCAAGGGGGCGGTGACGTCGGAGAACGGGCCGGAACACGGCAATGCCCGGCGGGCGGTGCGCACCTGTGCACACCGCCCGCCGGGCATCGTCAGCCGGCCTTTTCCGTCCCCTGCTACTTCAGCCAGGTGTCGACCTTGGCGCGGTTGGCGTCGACCCACTTCTTGGCCGCCGCGTCGTCGGACATCTTGTCCACGGCGATGTACTTGGCGACGGTGTTCTGGTCGTCGTTCGTCCAGTGGAAGTTCTTCACCAGGTTGTACGCCGGGCTGCCCGACTTGGCGAAGTTCGCACTGACGATCTTGTCCAGGTCGTACACGGGATAGTCACAGGCCACCTTGGCCGCGTCGGCGTCGCAGCCCTTGGTGTACGCGGGCAGGTTGACCTTCACCAGCGGCACTTCCGACATGAACCACTGCGGCTCGTAGAAGTAGCCGATCACCCACTGCTTGTTCTTCTCGGCGGTGCGGTAGGCCTGGATGAGCGCGGTCTCACTGCCCGCGTACACCACCTTGAAGTTCAGCTTCAGGTTCTTGACCAGGGCGGCGTCGTTGGTGACGTACGACGGGTCGCCGTCGAGCAGCTGGCCCTTGCCGCCCGACTCGGAGGTCTTGAACTTGTCGGCGTACTTGTTGAGGTTCTTCCAGTCGGTGATGTCCGGGTGGGCCTTGGCCAGCCACGGCGGCACGAACCAGCCGATGACGCCCTTGTTGCCCGTGGATCCCGCCTCCACGGCGGTCTTCTGCCCTGTGATGTACTTCGCCTTCAGGTCGTCGTGGCCCCAGTTCTCCAGGACGGCGTCGACCTCGCCGGTGCCGAAGCCCTGCCAGGCGATCTCCTCCTTCAGGTCCTTCTTCTGGACCGTACAGCCGAGGTCGTGCTGCGCCACGTACGCGACGACCGCCGCGTCCGCCTCGTAGCCGACCCACGGGTTGACCGCCAGATTGAAAGTGCTGCACTTGCCGCCCGAGGACTTCGAGCCGGCGGAGGTGCTGTCGCCGACCTTCGCTCCCGAGCAGGCCGTGAGGGTGAGGCCGAGGACGGCCAGGCCGGCCGCGCCGGCACGCCAGTGTCTTGCCATGGTGTCGTGCTCCTTATGCCCTGGTGCGTCGTGCCGCAGCCTGAGTGATCCGGTCGAACATGACTCCCAGCAGTACGATGGCGATCCCTGCCGCCAGCCCCTTGCCGTACAGCTGTCCCTGCGAGAATCCGGCCACGACGTCGTAGCCGAGGGCGCCCGCCCCTACCAGGCCGCCCACCACAACCATCGACAGCACGTAGATCAGGCCCTGGTTGGTCGCGAGGGTCAGGGCGCTGCGTGCCATCGGCAGCTGGACCTTGGTGATGATCTGCCAGGTGTTGCACCCGGCGGAGGTGGCCGCCTCCACGGTGGACTCGGACACGTTCCGCACCCCGTCCGCGATGATCTTGATGGCGACGGGCGCCGCGTAGACGACGGCCGCGACGATCGCGGTGAACCGGGTGGCTCCGAAGAGGGCCAGGAACGGCACGAGATAGACGAACGGCGGCATGACCTGCGCGGCGTCCAGGGTGGGCCGCACGATCCGGTCCACGAGCCGGCTGCGCCCCATCCACACCCCGAACACGGCGCCGAACAGCATCACCAGCACCGTGGCCACGGCGGTCGAGGCGAGGGTCGTCATGCTGTCCGACCACACGCCCGTCCCGACGAGCAGTCCCACGCACACGGCGGCCGTCGCTGCGGCACGCAGGCCGCCAAGCACCGCGCCGAGCCCGACCAGGGTGACGCCGACGAGCCACCACGGGGAGTCGGTGAGCAGCGTCTGGAACGGGTTCAGCAGACCGTTGGTGATGACGTCCCGGACACCGTTGGTCACTCCCGAGAGATGGTCCTGCAGCCAGGTGGTCGTGGTGTCGGCCGCGCTCGCGATGTGGCTGCCGGTGCTGCCGTTGCCGGGGAACTCGGCCGCCCAGACATAGGTGTGGGACAGGTAGACGAGGACGGCGGCGCCGACCCCGCCCGCCGCCAGCAGCGGGCGGCGCCACCGCGCCAGGCGTCCGGCGCTGCGCCGCGCCGCGTCGGCGCGTCCGGCGGCCGCGGTGGTGACCCGGTCGAGCACGATGGCCATGACGACGATGGCCAGGCCGGCGTTGAAGGCCGTGCCGACGTCGAGCGACTGCAGGGCCTGTACGACGGTCTTGCCGAGGCCGGGCGCGTCGATCAGGGCGGCGATGGTCACCATGGCCAGGGCGGCCATGATGGTCTGGTTGACGCCCATGACCACCGTCCGCTTCGACATCGGCAGCAGCACCTTCAGCAGTTGCTGCGAGCGCGTGGTGCCGAGCGACTCCGCCGCCTCGACGGTGGTCTCGGGCACCGAGCGGATGGCGTGCGCGGTGATGCGGATGGCGGGCGGCGCCGCGTAGATCACCGTGGTGATGACGGCGGAGGCCCCGCCGATGAGGAAGATCAGGGTCAGCGGGGCGAGGTAGACGAAGGTCGGCATCGTCTGCATGAAGTCCAGGAAGGGCGTCATGATCCGGTTGAACCGGTCGGAGAGACCGGCCCACACACCCAGCGGGATGCCGATGAGCAGCGCCACCAGGACGGCCGACAGGGTCAGCGCCAGGGTGTCCATGCTCTCCTGCCACAGGCCCTGCAGCCCGAAGAAGGTGAAGCCCGCGACGGCCAGCAGCGCCACCCGCCAGTTGCCCACGGCCCAGGAGACATAGCCCGTGAGTCCGACGACACCGAGCCAGCCGATCTGCGGGACCGGGCGGCTGCCGGTGGGCTGGGAGATCAGGGACTGGACGAAGGTGACCAGGTTGTCGACGACCAGCCGGATCTCGTTGAAGAAGTACAGGAAGAGCGGGTTGGAGTTGCGGTTGGCCCCGATGCTGTCGTTGAGATCGTTCAGCCGGCGGTGCAGGCCTGTGAGGTCGGCCGCCGCCAGGGTCAGCGTCTGCCGGCCGCGCAGCACGGCGAAGAGCACCAGCCAGGCGAGCAGGATCGCCGCCACCAGCATGGGGCGGCCGACCTTCTTGCGCATCGTCACGACCGGCGCGGTCGCGTCGGCGGCTACGGCCATCACGCACCGCCTTCCTGACCGGCCGACTGTCCCGCGACGACGGAAAGGATCTCCTCGTCGCCGACGATGCCGAGCAGCTTGCCGTTCTCGACGACCTTGACCGGCCTGTGCGCGGCCAGCACGGTACGGGTGGCCTCGCGCACCACGACGTCCGGCCCCAACTCGGGTCCGTCCAGGGCGTCTTCGGGCTCCACCGGGCGCATGATCCAGCGCAGGGTGAGGACGTCGCCGCGCGGCACGTCCTTCACGAAGTCGCGTACGTAGTCGTCCGCGGGGGCGCCGACGAGTTCGTCCCCGGTGCCGCACTGGACCATCTTCCCGTCGCGCATGATCAGGATGCGGTCGCCGAGCTTCAGGGCCTCGGACAGGTCGTGGGTGATGAACACCATGGTCTTGCCGACCTCGTGGTGCAGGCGGATGACCTCGCTCTGCATGTCGCGGCGGATCAGCGGGTCGAGCGCGGAGAACGGCTCGTCGAAGAAGAGGACGTCGGGGTCGCCGGCGAGGGCGCGGGCGAGGCCGACCCGTTGCTGCATACCGCCGGAGAGCTGGTCGGGGTAGGAGTTCTCGTATCCGGCGAGGCCCACCAGTTCGACGACCTCCAGGGCCTTCTTGGTGCGCTCGGCCTTGCCCATGCCCCGTATCTCCAGGCCGAACGCCACGTTGTCGACGACCCTGCGGTGCGGCAGCAGACCGAAGTGCTGGAAGACCATGGAGAACTTGCTGCGCCGCAGTTCGCGCAGCCGCCTCGGGTCGGCGCCACGGATGTCCTCGCCCTCGAAGACGACTTCTCCGGCGGTGGGTTCGATCAGCCGGGTCAGACATCGCACCAGGGTGGACTTGCCGGAGCCGGACAGGCCCATCACCACGAAGACCTCGCCGGGCGACACCTCGAAGTCGACGTCCCGTACGGCGGCGGTGCATCCGGTGCGGTCCATGAGCTCGCGGCGGGTGAGTCCGCACAGCTCCTCCGAGCCCGGCACTTCGTCGGCCTTCGGCCCGAACACCTTCCACAGCCGGCGCACGGAGATGACCGGGGTGCGGTCCTTGGGGTCCTGGGACGTGTCGCGCCGCTGCGACACCTCGGTCTGTGCTGGGGTCATGATCGACCTCTCTTCGGCGTTCAGCCGCGGAACCAGTGCTGCGGCCGGGGTTGGATGTTCTGCCAGACGTGCTTGGGCTCTCGGTACTCGTCGAGGCCGGTCGGCCCCAGCTCGCGGCCCACGCCCGAGCGCCCGAACCCACCCCATTCCGCTTGCGGCACATAGGGGTGGTAGTCGTTGATCCACACGGTGCCGTGGCGCAGCCCGCGGGCCACCCGCTGGGCCCTGCCCGCGTCCTGCGTCCAGACGGCTCCGGCGAGGCCGTACTCCGTGTCGTTGGCGATGCGGACGGCGTCGTCCTCGTCGTGGAAGCGCTCGACGGTGAGCACGGGTCCGAAGGACTCCTCGTGCACGACGCGCATGTCCTGCCGGCACTCGTCGAGGACGGTGGGCGGGTAGTAGAAGCCGTCCGCGAGCGCGGGGTCGTCGGGGCGTTCGCCGCCGCAGCGCAGTACGGCGCCCTCGGCGAGACCGGCGGCGACGTAGGCCTCGACCTTCTCCCGGTGCCGTGCGGAGATCAGCGGACCGGTCTCGGCCTCGGGGTCGAAGGGGCCGCCGAGGCGGATCCGCCGGGCGCGGCGCACGACCTCGTCGACGAAGGCGTCGTGGACCGAGTCCTCGACGATCAGGCGGGCGCCGGCCGAGCAGACCTGCCCGGAGTGCAGGAAGACGGCGGTGAGGGCGAAGTCGACGGCCGTCTCGAAGTCGGCGTCGGCGAAGACCACGTTCGGGTTCTTCCCGCCCAGTTCCAGCGCCACCTTCTTCACCGTCGCCGCCGCGGTGGCCATGATGTGCCGCCCCGTCTCCAGGCCTCCCGTGAAGGACACCATGTCGACGGCCGGGTGGTCGGCCAGCGGCGCGCCCGCCTCGGCTCCGGCGCCCAGCACCAGATTGGCGGCGCCCGCCGGGAGCCCCGCCTCCTGGAGGGCCTTCATCAGCAGGACGGAGGTGGAGGGGGTCAGCTCGCTGGGCTTGAGGACGACGGTGTTGCCCGCGAGAAGGGCCGGGGCGACCTTCCAACTGGCCTGGAGCAGCGGGTAGTTCCAGGGGGTGATCAGTCCGCACACACCGACGGGCTCGTAGGTGACCCGGCTGAGGGCGTCGTCGCGTCCAGTGTCGACCACCCGTCCCGCGCTGGTGCCGGCGATGCCGCCGTAGTACCGGAGGCAGGCGACGACGTCGGCGATGTCGTACTCGCTCTCGACCAGGCGCTTGCCGGTGTCGAGCGACTCGGCGCGGGCGAACTCCTTGGCGTCGCGCTCGATGACGTCCGCCGTGCGCAGCAGCAGCGCGCCGCGCTCCCGCTCGGGGGTGCGGGGCCAGGGGCCTTCGTCGAAGGCGCGCCGGGCGGCGGCGATCGCCGCCTCGGTGTCGGGGCGGGTCGCCTCCGAGACCGTCGCGACCGGCGTGCCGTCCGCCGGGCAGCGGATCTCCCGGTGGCCGCCGGCCACCGCAGCGCGCCATTCTCCGTCCACGTACAGATCTGCCACGGCCGCGCCCTTCGCAGGAGCTCGTTGCGTATTGTGCATCGCATTGCTTGTGGTGGAACACCCTGTCCGACCGGGCCGACACCCGTCAAGGGGTCGGCGGATGCCGGTTTCAGGCGGCGAGCCGGTCCAGCAGGGCCCGGCGCCAGCGCTCTGTCTCGGCGATCTGGTTGAAGGTGAACAGGTGCAGGCCGGCCACCGCGGCCGCGGGTCCGGTCAGCGCCTCCGCGCCGCGGCCGAGCAGCCGCTCGGGGGCGTATCCGCCGGGTGCCGCGAACCGCAGGAACCAGGAGGGGTGCCGGGTGAGAAAGCGCGTCGACTCCCCCACCCCGATCTTCGTCGCCATGGCCAGCAGCTTCGTCCGCTGCACGGGCCCCGCGACGCCCACGTACACGGGAAGGATGATGCGACGGCGCCGGATCCTGGTGATCCAGTCGCCGAGGACGCGCGGGTCGAAGCACAGGTTGCTGACGATGTACGTGGCGTGCGTCCGCTTGTCCCACATCGACTGGATGGTGATGTCGTCGTGGATGAGCGGATGGCTCTCCGGATAGCCCGTGATGCCCACGTCGGCGAAGGGGCTGCCCAGCTCGCTCAGACCGCGCAGCACTGGCAGAGCTCCGTCGTACGGCCCGGCCGGCGGATCGGCGTCGCCGGCCGGCACGAAGACGTCGTCGATGCCCGCCGCCCGCAGCCGTTCGGCCACGTCCTTCAGGTGTACGTCGTCCCGCAGCAGCCGTGCGGGCACATGCGGGACGACGCGGTAGCCGTGCGCCGCGAGCCGCTCGGTGAGGCCGAGGGTCGGCTCCAGCCCCCTGACCGGCGACGCGGTGACCGTGACCACGACGTCGCGGGGCACATGGGCGAGGACCTTCTCCTCGGTCACCTTCGCCGGTAGCACCTCGTAGCGGACGCGGCCGAGCAGCGCCCGCAGGGCCTCGGCCCCCATGGTCTACCCGGCCTGCTTCTGGGCGTCGCGATGCCGGTAGTACGCGGCCTTGGACGGCTCCAGCGGCTCCTTGCCCAGGATGAGGTCGGCCGCCTTCTCGGCGATCATCATCACCGGTGCGTAGATGTTGCCGTTGGTGACGTACGGCATCACCGAGGCGTCCACCACGCGCAGCCCGTCCAGACCGTGCACCCGCATGCTCTGCGGGTCGACGACGGACATCTCGTCGGTGCCCATCTTGCAGGTGCAGGACGGGTGCAGGGCGGTCTCGCCCTCCTTGGCGACCCACGCCAGGATCTCCTCGTCGGTCTCGACGGAGGGTCCGGGCGAGATCTCGCCGGCATTGTAGGGGCCGAGGGCGGGCTGGCCGAGGATCCTGCGCGCGACGCGGATCGCCTCGACCCACTCGCGGCGGTCCTGCTCGGTGGAGAGGTAGTTGAAGCGCAGCGCGGGCTTGACCCGCGGATCCCGGCTCCTGATCTTCACCGAGCCCATGGCGTCCGAGTACATGGGCCCGACGTGCACCTGGTACCCGTGGCCGCCGGCCGGCGAGGAACCGTCGTAGCGGACGGCGACCGGCAGGAAGTGGAACATCAGGTTGGGGTAGTCCACGTCCTCGTTGCTGCGGGCGAAGCCGCCCGCCTCGAAGTGGTTGGTGGCCGCCGGGCCCGTGCGGAACAGCCACTGCAGCCCGATGAAGGGGGCGCGCCACTTCGCCATGTACGGCTGCATGGAGACCGGCTGCTTGCAGGCGTACTGGACGTACACCTCCAGGTGGTCCTGCATGTTCTCGCCGACGCCCGGCAGGTCGTGGACGACGTCGATGCCGAGGGCGGACAGTTCGGCGGCGTTGCCGACCCCGGAGAGCTGCAGCAGCTGCGGGGAGTTGATCGCGCCGCCGCACAGGATGACCTCGCCGGCGCGGACCTGCTGGGGGGCGCCCTTGCCGCGCCGGTACTCGACCCCGACGGCCCGCTTGCCCTCGAAGAGCACCCGGGTGACGAGGGCACGCGTCCTCACCGTGAGGTTCGGCCGCTTCATCGCGGGCTTGAGGTAGGCCTTCGAGGCCGACAGCCGGCGCCCGCGGTGGACGTTGCGGTCGAACTTGGCGAAGCCCTCCTGGCGGTAGCCGTTGACATCGTCCGTCGGCGCGTAGCCCGCCTCCTGGGTGGCCTTGAGGAAGGCGGTGAAGAGCGGGTTGCTCGCGGGGCCGCGCTCGAGGACGAGGGGTCCGTCATGGCCGCGGAACTCGTCGTCCGGGTCGGCCGCCAGACAGTTCTCCATACGGCGGAAGTACGGCAGACAGTGGGCGTAGTCCCAGGTCTCCATGCCGGGGTCGGCCGCCCAGCGCTCGTAGTCCATGGGGTTGCCGCGCTGGAAGATCATGCCGTTGATGCTGCTGGAGCCACCGAGTACCTTGCCGCGGGCGTGGTAGATGCGGCGGCCGCCCATGTGGGGCTCGGGCTCGGACTCGTACTTCCAGTCGTAGAAGCGGCTGCCGATGGGGTAGGTCAGCGCCGCGGGCATGTGGATGAAGACGTCCCAGGGGTAGTCGGAGCGGCCGGCCTCCAGGACGAGCACCCTGTTGCCGGGGTCGGCCGAGAGCCGGTTCGCCAGTGCGCTGCCGGCCGACCCACCGCCGACGATGACGAAGTCGTACTGCAAGGGAGCCATGGTGCCTCGTCTCGCTCGCGTCGTTGATGTGCCGGGCATGCTAGTACGGGTATCGCTATGCGCACTAGGTTGCGGACGGCGCAACTTGTAAGTTCTTTGTTCACAGCGCGTTACTTGCAGCAAAGTTGTTTACTGCGCGTATAGTTTCGCTATGAGCAACTACAGTCCGGATACCGAAACGAACGGCTCGCCGCCCGGAGGAGTACAGTCCGTCGACCGCGCGATCAGCGTCCTGGAGATCCTGGCCCAGCGCGGCGAGGCCGGCGTGAGCGAGGTGGCCGGCGAGATCGATGTGCACAAGTCCACCGCGTTCCGCCTGCTCGGCGCCCTGGAGGCGCGCGGTCTCGTGGAGCAGTCGGGTGAGCGCGGAAAGTACCGCCTCGGCTTCGGCATCGTACGCCTGGCAGGTGCCGTCACGGGACGCATCGACATCACCCAGCAGGGGCGTCCGGTCTGCGAGCGCCTGGCCGAGGAGATCGGCGAGACGGTCAACATCGCCGTGATGCAGGAGCACTATGCGATCAACCTCTACCAGGTGCGCGGCACGGCCGCCGTCACCGCCCACAACTGGGTCGGCCAGCTCACCCCGCTGCACGCCACCTCCAGCGGCAAGATCATGCTGGCCCACCTGCCCGCCAAGGAGCGCGCCGCGCTGCTGACGGATGCCGGCCTGAAGAAGCTGACTCCCCACACGATCTCCTCGAAGGCGAAGCTGGAGAAGAACCTCGCCGCGGCCCGCGAACGCGGCTACGCCTGGACGCTGGAGGAACTGGAGATCGGGCTGCACGCCATGGCCGCCCCGATCCGTGACCGGGAGGGCCAGGTCATCGCGTCGATCAGCGCCTCCGGGCCCTCGTACCGCTTCACCGAGGAGCGCATGCACGAGCTGGCTCCGGTGCTGGTCAAGGGCGCGGAGGAGATCAGCCACCGGATGGGATACCTCGGCTGAGCGCACGGAGCACGACGGCCGCACGGCCCGCGTACGCCCCCCGCGCGGGCCACGGGCGCTCCCTCACTCCGGACGGTGCGTACCGAGACGCTCGTTCACCCAGTCGTGGAAGGCGCCGATGTGGTGCTCGCTGGGCACGAGCACGCCGCCCTTGGCGTACAGCCGTGAACTCATGCCCGGCTGGGTGCGTTCGCAGGCGTCGAAGTCCTGGCGGTTGACCCGGTCGAAGAGCTCCACGGACCGGCTGACGTCCTTGCCGCTCTCCACGACGTGCGGCAGGTAGAGCCAGTCGCACTCGACGACCGTGCGGTCGACGGCCACGGGGTACATGCGGTGGAAGATCACATGGTCGGGGACGAGGTTGATGAAGACCTGCGGCTTGACGGTGATCGCGTAGTAGCGGCGGTCCTGGTCCTCGGACACGCCGGGGATGCGGTCCAGGCCCTCACTGCCGTCCACGGTGAAGCCCTGGATCTCCTCGC
The DNA here is from genome assembly GCF_042891825.1 of Streptomyces sp. NPDC001852. Taxonomy (NCBI): domain Bacteria; kingdom Bacillati; phylum Actinomycetota; class Actinomycetes; order Kitasatosporales; family Streptomycetaceae; genus Streptomyces; species Streptomyces sp. NPDC001852. The sequence continues at coordinate 95,689 of NZ_JBIATN010000015.1, read as the reverse complement.
CGAACTCCGCGCCGTGCCCGACGTAGTACTGGGCCGCGTAGCCGTCCGCGAACTCCGGGAGCACCTCGGTCAGTTCGGGGTGGATCGTGGCGCAGTGGTAGCACTCCATGAAGTTCTCGATGATGAGCTTCCAGTTCGCCTTGACGTCGTAGACGATCCGCTTGCCGACCGAGAGGTTCTCGACGTCGTAGCGCTCGATCGACCCGACGTCGCCGAGGCGTTCGACGATCGCGCCGATCACGTCCTCCTCGAAGGAGGGCGGGTTCTCCGCGAGGCACACCCAGACATAGCCGAGCCATTCGCGGACGGCCACGCTCACCAGGCCGTACTCGGTGCGGCCGACGTCGGGCATCTTGGTCAGGTTGGGTGCCGCGACGAGCTTGCCGTTCAGGTCGTAGGTCCAGGCGTGGTAGGGGCACTGGAAGGCCCGCTTGACCTCGCCCGTCTCGTCGGTGCAGAGCTTGGCACCGCGGTGCCGGCACACGTTGAAGTAGGCGCGGACGGAGTTGTCCCGGGCACGGGTGACCAGGATGCTCTCGCGTCCCACGTCGACGGTGCGGAAGGCACCGGGCCTGGCCAGGTCGGAGGAGCGGGCCACGCAGAACCACATCGCCTCGAAGATGCGCTCCTGTTCCTGGGCGAAGATGCCGGGATCCGTGTAGGCGGAGCCGGGGAGAGTGGCGATCAGGCTGTCCGGCAGGCTGGTCGAGGTCACAGTGCACTCCTCGGGAATGTGGACCGATGGGAGGGGCTATGGGGTGGTGTCACGATGCGGCGGAGGCGAACTGCTTGCGCCGGCGGGTGAACAGCCGCGGCTGGTTCATGCCGAGCACGGCGACCGGCCGGTCGGCCCGGCGGTAGACCGCCAGAAAACTGCGGTCGTCGGTCGAGCCCTCCTCGACCGTCACGCTGTCGGCCCCGGCGGCGTGGCCGACGAACTGGATCTTCACGCCGTACTGATCGGACCAGAAGTACGGCGGCCGGGGCACACCCGGTTCCGTCGCACCGTGAGCGAGAAGTGCGGCGACGGCGGCGTCCGGCCGTTCCAGCGCGCCGGTCCAGTGCTCGACCCTGCGGTGGAAACCGACGTGCGGGTCGTACCAGCTGGCGCAGTCCCCCACGGCGACCACCCCGGCGACACTGGTGCGTCCGTCGACACCGCACTGCACGCCGTTGTCGAGGGCGACGCCGGAGCCCTCCAGCCACTCGACGCAGGGGCGCGCGCCCACGCCGACGACGACGGTGTCGGCGGGGATGCTGCGCCCGTCCTCCAGCAGTACGGCGTCGACCCGGCGCTCCCCGCTCAGCCCCTTCACCCCGACCCCGCACTGCAGCCGCACACCGTGATCGGTGTGGAGGGCGGAGACGATCTGGCCCATGGCCTCGCCGAGCGGTCCGGCCAGCGGTGTCGGCGCCGCCTCGACCACGGTCACGTCGAGGCCGAGGGCGTACGCCGTGGAGGCGACCTCGGCGCCGATGAAGCCGCCACCGATCACCACCACCCGTCCGCCCCGGGCCAGGTCGTCCCTCAGGGCCCGGGCGTCGTCCAGCGTGCGCAGTACATGGACGCCGGCGAGCCCTTCGGTGCCGGGCAGGGTGCGGGCGGCGGCGCCGGTCGCGATGACCACGCCGTCGGCGCGTATCTCCCGGCCGTCGGCGAGCCGGATCGCCCGCTCGGTGCGGTCGAGTCCGACGGCGCGGGCGCCGAGCACCCACTCGGCCTGGAGCTCCTCGTCGTCCCGCTCCAGCGCCAGTTCCGCCTCGCCGACGGCACCGGCCAGGAACTCCTTGGACAACGGCGGCCTGTCGTAGGGGCGGTGGAGCTCGGCGCCGACGACGACCAGCCGGCCGTCGTACCCCCGCTTGCGCAGCGAGCGCGCGGCCGACAGACCGGCCAGCGACGCGCCCACCACGGTGACGGTCCTCACGCGGGGCCTCCGGCCAGGCGCGCGGCGATGCACGGCGGCAGGTTGGGAGCCTGAGTGGACAGCCGCACATAGACCATGCCGTCCTCGACGAGGACCTCGTGGGTGCGGACCGGGAGCTTGGCCGGCGGGGCGTCCACGGCCCCGGTCCGCAGGTCGAACTTGGAGGCGTGCAGGGGGCATTCCACCTCACAGCCCTCCAGCCAGCCGTCGGCGAGCGACGCGTCCTGGTGGGTGCAGGTGTCGTCGATGGCGAAGAGCTCGCCGTCGTCGGTGTGGAACACCGAAACGGGCGGGTCGATGTCGAGCCGGTGGGCCTCGCCTCGCGGCAGATCCGCGAGGCGGCACGCGGGAATCATCATGACACCTCGGTGCGTATAGCGAAACGGATTGCGATTAGCGCAACGTCAGTCTGCTGGCCGCTTGGAAGCGTTGTCAAGGCATCCAGAGGCCTGTTTGCAGGGTGCCCGGCGACCGATTTCCGGGCACGCCGGAGCGACCTCGAAAGGGCAGGTCAGCAGGCTGATCAGCGAGTGGTGCGGGGGTGCGACGACGGCCCCGCCGCCGGTGCCGTCCACGTCGGTCCGTCACCGGGGGCAGGGCCGCTGCTCGCCGTGCGGTCAGAAGCCGCGCTCGATCCACTCCTGAAGATGAGGCGCCTCGGCGCCGATGATGGTGGTGTCGCCGTGACCGGTGTGCACGACGGTGTCGTCCGGCAGGGCCAGGAGGCGTTCCCTGATCGAACGGGTGATGGTGGGGAAGTCGCTGTACGACCGTCCCGTCGCCCCCGGCCCGCCGGCGAACAGCGTGTCGCCGCTGAACAGCGCGGACAGGCGCGGGGCGTACAGACACACGGCTCCGGGGGCATGTCCCGGGGTGTGCAGCACGGTCAGCTCCACTCCGGCGACAGTGAGGCGCTGTCCGTCGGTCAGCTCGCCGTCGGGTGCCCGGTCGGGATGGGTCTGTTTCCACAGCGGCAGATCGTCGGGGTGCAGCAGGATCGGGGCGCCGGTCCGGGCCGCGAGGTCGGGTGCGACGTCGATGTGGTCGTCGTGCGCGTGGGTGCACACGATCGCCCGCAGGGCGCGCCCGCCGAGGGCCCGGGCGATGGCATCGGCGTCATGAGCGGCGTCGATCACGACCGCCTCGGTGTCGTCACCGACGATCCACACGTTGTTGTCGACGTCCCAGGTGCCGCCGTCCAGCGAGAACGTCCCCGAGGTGACGAGACGTTCGACGCGGGCGCCCGCCGTCCCGGCCGGCATCAGAGGACCACCACCGAACGCAGCACGTCCCCGCCGTGCATCCGCTCGAAGGCCTTCTCGACCTCGTCCAGCGCGATGGTCTCGGTGACGAAGGCGTCCAGGTCGAGCCGGCCCTGCAGATAGAGGTCGATGAGCATCGGGAAGTCACGCGAGGGCAGACAGTCGCCGTACCAGGACGACTTGAGGGCGCCGCCGCGACCGAAGACGTCCAGCAGGGGCAGTTCGAGCTTCATCTCGGGGGTGGGGACGCCGACGAGGACGACGGTGCCGGCGAGGTCGCGGGCGTAGAAGGCCTGCCGGTACGTCTCCGGGCGGCCGACGGCCTCGATGACGACGTCGGCGCCGAAGCCGCCGGTGAGCTCGCGCACCGCGTCGACCGCGTCGGTCTCCCGGGAGTTGACGGTGTGGGTCGCGCCCAGCTTCTTCGCGGTGTCCAGCTTGCGGTCGTCGATGTCCACGGCGATGATCCTCGCCGCACCCGCAAGCCTCGATCCGACGACCGCCGCGGCTCCCACACCGCCACACCCGATCACGGCGACGGTGTCCCCACGGCCCACGTTCCCCGTGTTGATGGCCGCGCCGAGGCCGGCCATCACGCCGCAGCCGAGCAGCCCGGCCGCAGCGGGCGAGGCGGCCCGGTCGACCTTGGTGCACTGGCCGGCCGCGACGAGGGTCTTCTCGGCGAAGGCGCCGATGCCCAGCGCCGGCGACAGCTCCGTGCCGTCCGCCAGGGTCATCCTCTGCTTCGCGTTGTGCGTGTTGAAGCAGTACCAGGGCCGCCCGCGCAGACAGGCCCTGCACTGACCGCACACGGCACGCCAGTTCAGGATCACGAAGTCACCGGGAGCCACCTCGGTGACCCCCTCGCCGACCGCTTCGACCACGCCAGCGGCCTCATGCCCCAGCAGGTACGGGAACTCGTCGCCGATACCGCCCTCGCGATAGTGCAGATCGGTGTGGCAGACCCCGCAGGCCTCGATCTTGACCAGCGCCTCGCCCGGGCCGGGATCGGGCACGACGATGGTTTCCAGACTGACAGGGGCACCCTTGCTCCGCGCGACGACACCACGGACCTGCTGGGACATGGCCACTCCTCGGCTCACAGCGGATCGAGATGTTGCCTATTACGGCACACCTCTCACGTTTCGCAACACAGCATCGCCGAGGCCGAAGCGGCGGTCAAGGATCCGTCAGCCGTCAAAGAGTTCGCCAACGACTCGGCCGGCCGAGTCGTTGGCGATGGGGTGTCCCTTCCGCGATCAGGCGGGCGCGTACACCCGGTGGACGAACTCCGCGAGCTTGTCGTCACTGAGGTGCCGGGCGATGTCGGTCTCGCTGATCATGCCGATCATGCGCTTGTTCTCGACCACCGGCAGGCGCTTGATCTGGTGGCCCTCCATCTCCCGCAGGGCGTCCGAGATGTCGGCGGCGGCATCGATCCAGCGCGGCGTGCCCTCGCACAGGTCACCGCAGGTCATCCGCGCGGGGTCATGGCCCGAGGCGACACACTTCACCACGATGTCGCGGTCGGTGATGATGCCGCACATGCGGTCGCCGTTGTCGGGATCGCTGACCGGAAGTGCACCCAGCTCGTGGTCCCGCATCATCTGCGCGGCCCGGTCCAGCGTCTCGTGCCGGGGTATCCACTGGGCGCCCCGGCTCATGATGTCCTTCGCAGTCGTCATCGTTCGTCCCTTCACGGCTGTACCGGTGCGAGCAGTCAGCCCGCCCGGGAATCCTGGGTCCTCGAAGTGGATCGCCGCGGCCTCCGGCCGACGGAGGCCGCCCGGATCCGGCCGTTGCGCTCCCTCAGGTACGTGGCCAGGTCGGTGCGCAGATAGCGCCGGGCCGCTTCGGCCGCCTCCCGCGGGGTGCGCTCGCCCATCAGCACGCACAGCGTGTAGCCCGAGTCCTCGAAGGCGGCACGCGAGGCGAGATCGGCGGGTGCCGCGACCGTGGCGCGCTCGCACAGTCGGTAGCGGCGCAGCAGACGGCGCACTTCGGATTTCGCCGGCAGGAGCATGGTGCAGTTCACCACCCCAGGGGGCTCGGCGGAGAGTTCCGGTGGTGGCGCCGATGGCGCGGCGCACGAACCCCGTCCATGGCCCGAACAAGGCCTTCAGCCATGGTGCACGAGGCGCGTGGCGCTGTCTTGTTGGCGTTTCAATCGACCGGTCAGCCCGCCGAGAGTGGCCCTGTCCTGCGTCCCCGCCCCCAGGGGACGCGGTGGCGGCGGTGACGGTGCCGGTGGGTGCCGGCCGTGGCCGCCATCGCCAGGCCCAGGCAGAAGATGAGCGCCAGCGCGAGGCCCGAGCTGAACAGCGCGAGGCCGTTCATCGTGGCGATGTCGTGGCCGAGGACGGACACGGTGTATCCGGGCCCGCCGGACAGGTTGCCGATGATGGCCAGGGCCGTGAAGGCACCCGCGCCCACGAGCAGGAGCAGTCCGAGGAACAGCATCGGGGTCATCTCCTCAGGAAACGTCTGCCACCGCACGGGTACCCGCGACTCTCCGGCCATACCCCCACCGCACCGCGTGACGCCCGGCGACCCTGCCTCACCGGCCCGCGCCCGCGAACCCCCCGGCGACTCCGAGCGTGCCGTCGGCCTCCATGGCGATGTGCAGGCCGCGGCTGATCCGGTCGAGGGTCGAGCGCAGCCATGCGCGGTCCCGGTCACCGGCGGGCTCCAGCCGCATCCGCCGCGCCTGCCACGGGAAGATCCGCAGGGCGACGGGGCGCCCCGTGTCCGCCTCGACCGAGACGAGGTAGCCGAGCCTGAGGTCGTCGCGGTACTCCTCGTAGCCCGAGATGCCCTCGTAGTCGTCGATGAAGTCGCCGCAGCCGTAGAGGATCAGCCGGTCCCGGTAGAGCTCGACGGGGCGGGGATGGTGCGAGGAGTGCCCGTGGACAAGGTCGACGCCGCCGTCGACCAGGGCGTGCGCGAAGCGCGTCTGCTCGTGGGGGACGAGATATCCCCAGTTGGAGCCCCAGTGCACCGACAGGACCACGACGTCGCCCGGTTGCCGGTCCCGCCGCACCCGCTGCAGGGCCGCCTCGGCTGCCGCCGCCGACAGCTCCTGGGCATAGGCGACGCCGGGGAGGTCCGTGGTCGCGGCCCAGTCGGGCGGGATGCCGCTGGACAGTGCCCCCAGAGCGTGGACCAGGACGCGGCGGCCGGGCCCGACCGGGACCGTCACGGACGCGTAGGCCTCCTCGGCGGTGCGCCCCGCGCCCACGGCCCGCAGGCCCGCACCGGCGAGTGCGTCCAGCGTTTCCGCCAGGCCCGGCCGACCGAAGTCCAGCACGTGGTTGTTGGACAGGACGCACACATCGGGCCGTGCCACCGTCAGCGCGGGGAGGTTGGCCGGGTGCATCCGGTAGTGCACCGCCTTCCCCGGCATGAACGCATCACTGCGCGTGACAGCCGTCTCCAGATTCACGATCCGGGCATCCGGCGCGACCTCGTCCAGCAGCGCCAGCGCCTCGCCCCACGGCCAGGCCGGGTCGACCGGCGCGGGGATCGGACCGCTGACCGCCTCGGCCAGTTCCACGTACGACCGGGCATCCGTGACGTAACCCTCGCGCAGTACCGGACTTCCGGGGTGCGGCAGGATCTGGTCGACGCCACGCCCGAGCATCACGTCGCCGCACAGAAACAGCGTCACCACACCGCCGCCCATACACCCACCCTAGGGCGGCGTCCTCCCGGCACGCTCCGGCCCAGCGTCCGTGTGAGCAGACGGGAGACGAGCAGAAGGCGTCGGCCTGTCGGATTCACTCCGCACGGGACGAACTTGTCCAGACACCTTTTCTCCATGAGGTGATCGAACGAAGTTCCCTCGGACGTACCGGTGAGCACCCTAGAGTCGGCGCTGTCATGTACGCGACCGGAGTATCCGGTCACGGCCCGGGGACTACCCACCTCACCAGGAGAGCGCATGGTCTCGCGTCGTACAGCTACCGCCCTCACCTCCGCAGCGGCAGCTCTGCTGCTCGGCTTCAGCGGCTACGCGGCCCCCGCCGCGAGCGCGGGCACCGGCACCGGTCTCTCGGTGTTCGCCTGGAACGTCGATCTCGGCACCGCGATCGTCGACAGCACCCAGAACGAGAAGGCGGCGCAACGCACCCCCACCATCGAGTCCGTCATCCGCAAGCACAGCGCGGACGTGGTGGTGCTGGACGAGGACTTCAACAACAGCTCGACCGCCGACATCACCAGCAAGCTCGCCGACCTCTACCCCTACCACACCCCTGTCGTCGGCCAGACCTGTTCCGGCGGCGGCTGGACGGGCATCAGCGGTGACTGTTCCAACTCGTGGTTCGTCATCAACGGCGGCACCATGATCCTCTCCAAGTACCCGATCACCGCCCAGTACGCCCATGTCTTCAGCAACTCCACCTACGGCACCTGGGACTACCACGCCAACAAGGGCGCGGCGCTGGTGCAGATCCAGAAGGACGGTGTGAAGAGCTGGGTGGTCGGCACCCACCTGCAGGCCGACGAGTCCGACACGTCCACGGACACCACGCAGTCCACCCGGCTCGCCCAACTCGGCGAGATCCGCACCTGGGTGGACGGCATCGCCGGCTCGACCGCGCCGGTGCTGATCGGCGGCGACCTGAACGTGGAGTACTACGGCGGCCGGTCGCGCGGTGACTACACCGACGCCCAGACCGCGGTGAACGGCGTACTCGGCACCCCGGCCACCGACTCCGGTCAGCCCCTGAGGACCATGGACTGCCCGGTCTCCGCCTGGTGCCAGTACATGTCCGGCATCGAGTCCTTCCCGAAGGACTACCGGGACGACCTCGACTACATCGGCTATCTCGACGCGCCGGGCCGCCCGACGCCGGCCGCGCTGCCCACCGTCCAGGTGGACTTCGACCCGCAGTCCGGCTGGACCGCGGGCCAGATCGACACCAACGCTCCGAGCGACCACTACCCGGTCGAGGCGACCTTCCAGCTCGGCTGACGGTGCGCGCGACCGACCGGCCGGACGGCGGAGAACCCCCGGGACACCAGGGCCCGGGGGTGCGGGAATCCGCAGGGTGGGCCACCGGCCCAAGGTGTACGAAACAGGTGGCACGGGCTGAGCCCTGCCGCACAGACGCTCCGTCCGACGGCCGGTAGCCCGAACCCATGGGCGGCGGGCGGCCGTTCGGACGCAGCGGTGCCGTCCCGTACAAGCTGCGCACGGTCGACGAGATCACCGGGTTCTTCGACGGCCTGGAACTCATCGACCCCGGTGTCGTCCCGGTCACGCAGTGGCGCCCGGAGCCCGGTGCGCCCGGCCCGGACATCATCGCCGAACACGGCGGCCCAGCCCGGAAGCCGTAGCCCACGACCGGCCGAACGTCACCAGGAGGGTGCGGGCGTGAGCGTGGGGTGGAGGTGTGCGGCGAGGCGGGCTCGGAGTCTCCCCTCGTGGCGTGTGCGCCGGCGGACCCCTCGGCGACGCAACGTCCGGATCACCGACGCGGCCTCGGGTACGGCGACGATGAGTTCAGGACATCGGCGGGCCCGCCTCGACGCGGCGCAGCACCGGTGCCAGACGGTCCAGGTCGGGGCCGGTCTGAACCTGCCGCTCGTCCCACCAGGTGGCACCGGCGTCGTACAGCGGACCGAGCACGTCCCTGGCCCTGGCCGGGTCCGGGGGCGTGGCGCCGCCGAGCACGAACGCGAAGGGGCGCTCGCTTGCGGCCGTACGCTGCTTGCGCACGTAGCCGACCAGTTCCCGTACCTCCGCCGCATCCGGCACATGCCCGTGCCGGGCCGTCTCGAAGAGTGGCACCGCGCCGTCCCACCGCGCCGCTCGGCGCATGGGCGGGCGGCGCGGCCAGAACCCGCCGATCCACACCGGCGGTCCGGGCCGCTGCACGGTGGCGGGCAGCAGCGTCACGTCCCGCGCCCGGTAGTGCCGGCCGTGGTGGTTCACCGGCTCGCCGGACCACAGCCGCCGCAACAGTTCAAGTCCCTCGTCCAGCCGCTCGGCGAGGAGGCGTGGATCGGTGGTGTCGCCGAAGCTGCCGTACTCGTCCTCGATCGGACCTCCCAGGCCCGCGGCGAAGATCACCCGGCCACCGCTGAGATGGTCCAACGTGGCCACCTGGCGGGCGAGTTGCTGCGGACGGTAACGCGGCACCGGCGTCAGCAGGGCGCCGAGCCGGATCCGGGAGGTCGCCAGTGCGGCGGCGGTCAGCAGCATCCAGGGGTCCCCGAAGGGACGGCCCTGGTGGTGCCGGTGCACCACGTGGTCCCAGACGAACAGCCCGTCCCAGCCCGCCGCTTCGGCCGCAGCCGCCACGGTCGCGACGTTACGGGGATCGGCGAAGTCGCCGAAGTTGGGGACGTTGACGGAGAACCGCATCCCAACAGGATGCGCACCCGGCGGCGCAGGGGCAATCCGGTTTGCTCAGAGTCGGGGGACGGTGGAGCCGCCGCCCGCCCTGACCGCTTCCACGGCTGCCTGATGCAGGTGCCGGCTCTGCACCTCGGAACGGCAGGGCACGGGACTTCCGGTCAGGGTGAACCATTCGGAGGTTCCCGTGTACTGGACCGACACGTCGGCCTCGTTGCCGTCCCAGGTGGTGTGGACGGTCAGGTCGCCGACGACGACCCCCGCCTCCTCGGTTCGCGTGCCGCCCGGGCCGGTGAAGACCCCGGGGGTGGTCCAAGATGCCCAGACCATGACGTCAGCCTCCCTTCATGAGCGAACGGCCCCGCGAGCGGGACCGCTACGGAATGACGATTCCGCGTGCCTGCGCCGCGCGGCGCGGCGGCAGCCCGTCCAGGGCGGCCCGTGCGGGATGCCGGCCGTCGGACTCGGTGCGGGTGTGCAGGCCCGCGGCTGCGGCCACGTAGTGCCGGGCCGTGAGCAGGCCGACCAGCCGCCCGCGTGCATCCGTGACCGGCAGGGCGTCGAGGTGTTCCTCGGTCATCACGGCCGCCGCCCGCAGCACCGACTCCTCGGGGTGGACCGTGACGGTCCGGCGCGCGTGCACGAGCTCGCGGACCCTGCTGCGGGACAGGGGCGCAGCCGCGGCGGCACAGGCCACCGCGACTTCTGCGCGGTCCAGCACTCCGGCGCAGCAGCCGTCCGCACGGACCACCGGGAGCTGACACTGCTCGGACCGCTCCATGACCTCCCAGGCCATCAGCACGCTCTCGTCGTCGCCGATCGAGTACGGGGCGGCATCCATCAGACTCCGCACCGCGAGTTGCTCGTCCATGGTCGCCTCCTCGTGCCGGGCGGGCGTACGGCCCCGGTCGTCCCCCTCGGCCGCCGGTGGTGTCGCGGCCGGCCCCCTTTCACCCTCGCCGGACGGGCGGCCCCAGTCATCGGGCCGCATGGCCTCTTCCGGGCCGTCGGCTCCGCGCTCGGCCATGGGTCTCCTCCTCGCAGTGGCGGGTCAGCCGTGTGCGACGACCGCGACGGGGGCGGCGACGTGGTGGATGGCGGCGTGCGCGACATGGCCGATGCGGGCGCCGAAAAGGCCCGTGCGGATTCGCCGGCCGACGACGGCCAGTGAGGCGTCGCGGGCATCCTCGACGAGGTTCTGTGCGGCGCTGCCGGTCCGGCTCGACTCGATCACCTCCACGTCCGGGAACTTCTGCCGCCACGGTCGCAGCACCTTGCTCAGCAGGCCGGCCTGTCCGCGCGCGAGCGAGTCGCGGAGCTCGGCGTCACCGGAGAAGCGGTAGAAGGCGGTCGGTGGCTCGGGCCGGCTGTGGACGACCCGCAAGGGGGCTTTCCGGCACGCGGCGGCGTCGAAGGCGAACTCCAGCAGGGTGTCGTTCGGATCGTCGATGTCGAGACCGAGCACGACGGGCCGGAAGGGCGCCGCAGTGGACGACACGCCCGCGCGTTGCGTCTCGTGCTCGGCCGCGGCCCGCTCTCCTGCCCGCACCAGCACCACCGGACGCTCGGCGCGGGCCACGACGGCCAGACTCACCGAGCCGCCCAGGAACCCGCCCACCGCACCGAGACCCCGTGAACCCAGCACCAGCATTTCGGCGGAACCCGCCGCCTCGCACAGGAGGTCGGCCACCGTTCCGGTGAGCTGCTCGGCGACCGCCGCGATGCCCGGGTGACGCAACCGGATGCCCTCGACGGACTCCCGCAGCATCTGCTCGGCCCAGTGCTGGTAGCTCTCGGGGGCCAGCAGCGGGTTCTGGGCCAGGCGCCGAGGGACCGGCTCGCTGACGTACACGATCTTCAGCGGCAGGCCGCGCAGCAGCGCCTCGCGCGCCGCCCACTCCACCGCGGCCCGGCTCTCGGGCGAGCCGTCGATGCCTGCCACGACGGTTCCGGGCATGGTCTCCGCCTCCAGGGTGAGGGTTTCGTCTCCGGGCCGGCGCCGTGCCGGGCGGCATCGGGGGCCACATGACCCCGGCGAGGGGCCGGCGTCCGGGGGGTCGGCAGGGGCTGCGAGGCCGACCCGCTCAGCGGCGGGGCCCTGGAGGCCTTGGCGCAGGCGCCGGCGCTCATGACCGGCCTCCTTCAGCACCGGGTGCGGGGAGGACGTACGTACGGCCCTCCCGGCCCCACTCCCCGAACTCGGGGGCCAGACCGGCGTCCATCGCCCGCAGGCAAGGGCGGCCGATGTGCGCGTACACCAGGCGCCCGACCCGCTTCCCTGCCGCCTCCGCGCCGACGTCCCGTACGGGGGCGTGCCCGCCCACTCCGCCGCGGAAGCGGACGGGGCGGTCCCAGGAGGAGGCTTCGGCGAACATCAGGTCCGCCTCGGCGGCCCAGGCGGGGAAGGTCCGGAACTCCGGTGCCCACACCGCCTCCCCCGGCTCTGACTCGATGCGGTAACCGCAGGTGGGGTGGGAGGTGTGCGCGACCGGCAGCGCGTGGATGCGCAGCTCGCCGAGGTCCAGGTCCGTCATGCGCGGCACCAGCCCGCGCTCGGCGGCGAGGCGTCGCAGGGCGGAGCGCAGTTCGGCGTGCTCATCGGTGACGAGCCAGGCGTCCAGCCGGCCCTCGGGGGGCTCCGCGCCGGGACCGCCGTCGAACGCGACGCGCCGGCGGCCGTAGGCGACCAGCAGGCCGGCCGGGGCGAAACGCGGGGACGCCATGGCGCCCACACCCAGCAGCGTGAGCCGGAGCCGGCGCGTCATACCCGTCACCTCCCAAAGAACCTTCATCGACGGTGCAGGACGACCTTCAGGGCGCCCGTGCTGGTCCCGCGCGCGAACACGTCGTACGCGTCCTCCATCCGGTCCAGGCCGAAGGTGTGGGTGACCAACCCGGCGACGGGCAGACGCCGGAACCTCATCAGCTCGAGCAGCCGCGGGGTGGAGGACGTGTCCACCTGGCCCGTACTGATCGTCACGTTCTTGCGCCACAGGGACTCGAGATGCAGCGTCACCGGTCTGCCGTGCGCGCCGATGTTGGCGATGTGCCCGCCCGTGCGGACCGCGCGGGTGCACAGGACGAAGCCATCCGGTTCCCCCGACGCCTCGATGACCACGTCGGCGCCCGGTCCCTCGGACAGCTCGGCGAGCATCCTCCCCGGTGACTCGGCGGCATCGGCCCCCACGCGGACGGCGGTCTCCAGCCGGGCGCCGGCCAGGTCCACCGCGATGATCCTGCGGGGAGAGTAGAGCCGGGAGGCGACCACGGCCGCGAGGCCGACGGGTCCCGCGCCCACCACGACCACGGTGTCCCCCGGCGACACACGGCCGTTGCGCACCCCGACCTCGTAGGCGGTCGGGAGGAGTTCGGCGAGCAGCACCGCGTCGTCGAGCGGGACGTCGCAAGGGCATCGGGTGGTGGACTGATCGGCGAAGGGAACCCGTACCAACTCGGCGTGGGTGCCGTCGATCAGGCCTCCCAGAAGCCATCCGCCGCCCCCGGCGCACTGGCCGTACATCCCGTCGCGGCACGCCCAGCACCCTCCGCACGCCGAGACCGACGACACGATCACCTGGTCACCGGGACGCAGGTGATGGACCTCGCCACCGACCTCCACGACCTCGCCCACGGCCTCGTGACCGAGGACCGTTCCCGGCTTCACCTCGGGGAGGTCCCCGCGGAGGATGTGGAGATCGCTGCCGCAGATGGTGGTCGCGTCGACGCGCACGATCGCGTCGGTCGGCTCCTCGATCGCAGGATCCGGGACCGTGTCCCAGGAGGTCTCCGACGGGCCGTGGTAGACGAGCGCTCGCACGGTGCTCACTTCCTCGCTCTTCCCTCCTCCACGGTCACGCCCACCGGTCTTCCGGGCAACACGACCGCCCGCCGGCCGATGCCGGGACCGAGAGGGGAGCCGTCCATGAGGCGGGCGGGACCGACGCGTGGCAGGTTGGATACAGCAGCAGTCTGAGGAGAGGGCGGCGATCATGCGAGCTCACCTCGGCGACCAGCTCGTCGTGGAAAGTCCGGCGACGGGCGCCACCAGGCGCGACGGCGAGATCATCGGACTGCACCATGCGGACGGCACGCCTCCCTACGACGTGCGCTGGTCGGACACGGACGAAGTGACCCTCGTGTTCCCCGGACCGGACGCACACATCCGCCCGCTGCACCACGAACGGGCCCCGGCCGCGCACGAGCCACCACAGGACACGGGTGACATGACCACCCTGTCCCGCACCGCCCCACCACCAGGGTCGGCCAACCCCGGTGACATCGGCCGGCGCGTGGCCCTCGAGCGCAGGAGACAGGGCCTCAGCCGCGAGGAGATGGCCGGCCGCGCCCGGATGTCGCCCGACTATCTGGCGTACCTCGAGGAACGGCCCGCCGACCCGACCCTGGCGACGCTCGTCAGGCTGGCCGACGTGCTGGGCACCACGGTCGCCGCGCTGCGCGGCGGAGGCATCGATCTCCCACCCGGTCAGGGCCACGCACTGCTCCATCCCGAGCTGCGCGACCTCGCCCCGGAGGAATGCCGCTCACTGCTGTCCACGCACGGCGTGGGACGTGTCTCGGTGTCGACGGCCGACGGCCGACCGGCGGTCGTCCCCGTCAACTACGACGTCGTCGACGACGCCATCGTCTTCCGGACCGCGCCCGACTCCGTGGCCGCGGCGGCCGCCGAACGGGAGGTCGCCTTCGAGGTCGACCACGTGGACGAGGCCCTGAGCCAGGGCTGGAGCGTCCTCGCCGTCGGCCCGGCGAGCGTCGTGACGGACCCGGCCACCGTGCGGGCACTCACCCGGCGCGCCCACACTCCGCCGTGGGCGGGCGGCGAGCGCGAGATGTGGGTGTCGATCCGGCCCACGAGCCTCACGGGCCGCAGGATCGGTCCGGCCGAGCGGTAGACGCCCTCGGCCCCGGCCGACGGCCCGGACGAGGCATGCACGCGCGTCAGTCCGGGGCCGGTGGGATGTTCTGGTTGGCGTGGAACAGGTTGTCCGGGTCGTAGGCGCGCTTGACGGCCGCCAGGCGGTCGTAGTGCCCGCGATAGGTGGCCCGGACCCGGTCGGGGCTCTCGCCGTGGCCGATGAAGTTGACGTACGAGCCGCCCATGGAGTGCGGGTGCAGGTCGGTCCAGTAGTCGACGCACCACCGCCGGATCGCGTCGGCGTGGGCGGGGTCAGGGTCGATGCCGGCGACCACACCCGACCAGAGGGCGTCCCGGTAGGCCCACGCGGTGTCGTCCGCGTCGGTCTCGTGGGCCGCCCCGTCCACCGGGTACAGGTGCATGGTCGACAGGCCGGTCGGGATGTTCTCCCCGTACTTGTGGTGCACGTCGATCGCGGTGTCGGAGATGGTCTCGAAGAAGTCGCCGCGCCAGTACCACTGCAGTCCCTTGCGGAGCAGTTCGTCGAACATGGTCTGCAGGGCGGGGTAGGGCACCGGGGCGGCGAAGTGGAAGGCCGGCGGCGCCGGCTCGTTCACCACGGCGAACACCTGCGCCAGGTGTTCTTCGGAGAGGTCGCCCGTGTAGCACCACACGACGCCGCACATCTTCTGCCCGTGGATCGGCTCGGGGAAGGGCGGGCCGGGCGGTACGACGAGGAGGGCGAAGAACCCGGTGAGCACGTCCGGCGCGGCGGGCAGGAACTCCCGGTACCAGCGCAGCACTTCCGGGGTGCGCTCGACCGGCCACACCGTCACGGCGGCCCCGACGGTGCCGGCCGGATGCAGCCGGAAGGTGAACGACGTCACCACGCCGAAGTTGCCGCCCCCTCCCCGCAGCGCCCAGAACAGCTCCGGGTGGCTCTCCCGGGACGCGGTGACATAGCTGCCGTCGGCGAGGACGACGTCGGCCGACAGCAGGCTGTCGACCGTCAGGCCGTACCTGCGGGTCAGGTGACCGTGGCCGCCGCCGAGGGTGAGACCGCCGACGCCCGTGGTCGACACGATCCCGGACGGTACGGCGCGCCCGACGGCGTGGGTCGCGTGGTCGACGTCTCCGAACAGGCTGCCGCCGCCCACCTGGGCGGTGTCCGTCTCCGGGTCCACCCTGACCCAGCGCATGGGGGACAGATCGAGGACGAGTCCGTCGTCGACGAGGCACAGACCCGGGCCGCTGTGGCCGCCGCCGCGCACGGCGAGCTCGACGCCGGTGTCCCGCGCGAAGGAGATCACCGTCTGCACGTCCGCCAGGTCCTCGCACCGGGCGAAGGCGGCCGGCCGCCGGTCGATCATGGCGTTGTAGATGCTGCGGGCCGCGTCGTAGCCGGGGTCCCGCGGTGTGATCACGGATCCCCGCAGTGCCTCGCGCAGACCGCCGAGAGCCGTTGCGTCGATGGTGTTCATGGCCGGGTGCCTTTGGTAGCCACGTAATAGACGTTGATCGGGTCGCCCTCCACCGACTTGACGTCGATGGTCCCGAACCCGGCCTCCCGGAGCATCCGCAGGGCCGTTTCCCGGCCCCACACCGTGCCCAGACCGGCACCGCCCGTGCTGAGCGAGGTCGTCATGCAGTAGAAGACGGAGAAACCGTAGAGGGCGGGGCCCAAGGGATGGCCGATGTTCTGCTCGAGTCTGCTGGAGGCGGCGATGTCACCCATGAGGAACGTGCCCGAGGGGCGCAGGGCGCGGGCGATCGCCGTGAGGGTCTCGGCCGGCCGGGCCAGGTCGTGGATGACGTCGAAGGCGGTGATGAGGTCGTACTCGCCGGTGATCTGTGTCGCGTCGGCGACGGTGTGGTTCAGGTTGTGCACACGTGCACAGGCCGCCTCGGCCCGTGCCACCCCGATCGCCGCCTCCGACTGGTCCAGGCCGAGGAAGCGGCTCGCGGGAAACGCCCTCGCCAGCACGAGCGGGGCATGGCCCTGCCCCGTACCGACGTCGAGCACGTCGATGCCGGACCGCAGGCGCTCGGGGAGGCCCGGCACCAGCGGCACGATCACATCGACCAGGGCGACGTCGTAGATCCGGGCGGTTTCCTCCGCCCGCAGCGCCTGGAAGCGGGGATACGCCGAGTACGGCACTCCCCCGCCCCGGCGGAAGCACCGCACGACCTGTTGCTCGACCTCGCCCATCAGCGCGACGTACGGCATCATGGCCGCCATGTTCTCCGGGCCCGCCGCCGTGGTCAGCGACGCGGCGTGCTCCGCCGGCAGCGCATAGGTGTCCCCCGCGGGGTCGTACTCGACGAGGCCGCCGACGACCATGCCTCCCAGCCACTCCCGCACATACCGTTCGTCGAGGTCCGCCGCCTCGGCCAGGTCGGCGCTGGTCGACGGGGGCAGGCCGGCCAGGGTGTCGAACAGGCCGCACTGGTGACCGACGCTGGTGAGCAGGGCCAGTGCCGCCTTGTTCAGGACGTCGACCATCTCGGCCGCGAACGCCTCCTGCCTGGCGGGGTCCGGAGGCGCCTGTCGCTCCTGGGAAACCGACATGTCTCCTCCTTCACCGGTGAGCTGCGGCGATCTTCACCGGGGGTGCGGTGACACACTGCCCGCGAATCCGCCCATTCATCAGGCTATGCCCGATGGGATCTCCGGTCCTTACGAGCCTGCAACGCCCACCCCCCGATGGGACGAGGTCAGTGGGCGCGCGGGAACGGCGAGAGCCCCTGGCGGCGTGTGCCGGCCAGGGGTCCTCGTCAGGTCGGCCCGTGTCAGCCGTCGGACTCCGACGACGGGATGTAGGCACCCGGCACGTCGTCAGGTGCGTAGATCTTCTTCTCGCCGGGGTACGGCGTCTTCCAGTTGTGCGTCTGATACCACGTGAGGTGGTTCATCTGCGCGGGGTTGGCGTAGTCGGGTACGGCGTTCGGCCCGGTCAGCCGCTGCTTCGACTTCCAGCTGTTCCACTCGTCCGCCAGCTTCCGCATGTCCGACGGGACCTTCGCCGACGGCACGGCCGCCGCCTTGAGGTCCTGCTTCGCCGGGGTGTCCACGCCGCAGGACGGCGGCGTGCTCAGACCGTCGGTCAGCGAGGTGCGGTTGGGCAGCGCCGTGAACGGCGTGTAGTCCGGGTGCTGGGTGAAGGCGCCGCGCATCGGGGTGGCAGCGGAGTCCTTCTGGTTCATCGGGCGGATCCCGAGGATCTGCTCGATGGTACGGATCATGGTGATCTGCGAGTAGTAGTGGCTGTCGACCGTGTCGTGCTGGGCCCAGGGGCTGATGATCTGGATCGGCGCCCGGTGACCGTCGACGTGGTCGAGGCCGGCCTGGGAGTCGTCCTCGACGACGAAGATCGCCGAGTCCTTCCAGTACTTGCTGTGGGAGATCTCGTCGACGATCCTGCCGGTCGCGAGGTCGTTGTCGGCGACCTGGGCGGCGGGGCTCGCCGGACCACCGGTGTGGTCGCTGGAGAGCCAGAACATGTTGAGGTTCGCCGGACCGTTCTTCTCGAAGTCCTGCTTCCAGATCTGCTCCCGGTAGACGTCCGGGACGCTGGTGTCGAACTTCGGGAAGCCGGGCACCGACACGCTGTTGAGCGACGGGATCGGCGAGGAGGAGTTCAGCGGGTAGGCGGTGCCCTGCCCGGTCGCCGCCATGTTCTTGGCGTCGCAGTACAGGTTCTGCCAGCTCGCGCCGGACGGCTTGGTCAGGAACTGCTGGAACTCGCCGAAGTCCCGCACGGTCTTGCCCGCCGCCTGTGCGCCGGTCCACAGGAAGCCGGTCTTCTGGTGGCCGAGCGCGTCGTCCTCGGTGTCGTAACTGCGCTGGTACTCACCGGCCGAGGACTCGGTGTACTCGGGATCGTCGGCCTGCATCAGCCAGTTGTGGCCCTCGGCCGAGTTCGTGCCGATGTCGTAGGTGTTGTCGTAGAGCCCGAACTGCTCGGCGAGGGCGTGCTGGTTGGGCGTGACGTTCTCGCCGAACTGGGTCAGCGACGGGTCGCCGTTGCCCTTTGCGATGTCGCCGTAGACCTGGTCGTAGGTCCGGTTCTCCTTGACGATCAGGAAGACGTGCTTGATCGTCGAGCGGTCGCCGAGCCGCGCCGGGACGGGTACCGGCCTGGCGTTGCTGTGCTTGTCGGCGTAGCTCACCGAGCCCTCGGTCCAGCCGTTCTGCTGGAAGACCTTGCGGGTCTCGGACCGGATGACACGGTCGCTGGGCAGCGCGAACTGCGTAAGGCTGGAGGTCGTGTCGTGGGTGCCGTGGCCGGCGCTGTCGGGGCGGCGGGCGTCGACGCCGCGGGTGTTGGAGACGACCACGGTCCTGCCCACGGTGGTGATCTCCGCGGGGAAGTAGTCCGTCGGGAGCAGGCCGACGTAGGACACCGGCTCCTGCGGGGAGGTGTAGCGGTAGACCGCGACCGCGTTGGCACGGCCGAGCGTCACCAGCAGATGACCGTCGTCGGTGAGCGTCACCGCGTTCGGCTCGTAGCCGACCGAGGCCTCCGGCCACGGCTGGGTGGAGATGGTCTGTACGACCTTGTCGTTCCTGGTGTTGATGACCGAGACGTTGTTGTCGGCGGTGTTGGTGACGAACACCGCGCCGTTCTTGGCGTACACGGCGGTCGGGTGCAGCCCGACGTCGATGGTCCCGACGGCGGCGGACGGGTTCGCCAGATCGATGACGCTGACCGTGCCGGTGGTGGTGGCAGCGGTCCTGGGGTCGGCCGGCACCTGGGTGCCGTAGGAGTTGATGGTGGTGTCGCCGGCCTTGGCCGGACGCCCGCCCTCGTTGCTGACGTAGAGCTTGTCGCCGGCCTGGACCATGCCGCGCGGGGCGTTGCCCACGGACCAGCTCTGCTTGACGGCGCCGGTGGCCGCGTCGATGGCGACGACCCGGTTCTGGCCGTTGACCGCCGAGTAGACGGTGGAGCCGTCGGCGGAGAACACGGCCGCGCTCGCCAGGGCGTGCTTGGTGCCGTCGGCCGGGATCGGGACGGTCACCGGGTCGGCGAGGGTGCCGTCGGCGTTCACCGTGAACCTGGTGTAGCCGTCGGTCTGGCCCAGCCAGAGCTGCTTGCCGTCGGGCGAGTACGTCGGGCCTTCCTGGCCGACCGAACCGCTCTTGATGCGCAGGTCGTCCGCCGCGTTGGTGCCGACCTTCTGCTTCACCTGCCCGGTCTTGAGGTCCACGACGACCAGCGCGGCATCGCCGTCGGCGACCGCGGCCGCGAGGTGGCTGCCGTCCGGGCTGACGGTCGAGGACATGATCTTGCCGTCGTTGATGACGAGGCGGCTGCCGTAGGGAGAGATGTACTGGTCGGCGGAGACCACCTGGCCCTTGTCGGTGACCTGGCCGACCTGGTCGGTGCCGAACTGGTGGGTCGAGGCGACAGCGGTGCCGGTGGCCAGGGCGACCGTGGTGATGCATGCCGCGAGCAGCGCTGCCCGGCGGCCGACGCGTCTGCCCAGCAGGTCGAAGTACTCCTTCTCGGCCTGCCGGCGGCGGCGCGTTATCTGCATGACGTCATCCCTTCGGGGAGGTGGAGAGAAGTTCGACGTTGCCGTCGAACTGCCAGAGGGGGTTCGGTGCGTCTCCGGTCGAAGTCCGCACCAGGAAGTAGCCGTTCACTTCCTTCGGTCCGTCGCCGTCGGCCACGAACCGCCCGTCCGCGGTGATGTCGAGCTGGTAAACGGCCTGGCCGGTGGTCTGGGTACCGGGCAGATGCCAGGAGACGACGCAGCGCCAGTCGTTGCCGGCGCCCTCCGCGTCGTCCGCGACGCCGCCCTTGGTGCAGGCGGCCGTTGACTTCAGCTGTGCTTCGGTGACGGCGGGCCGGTTGAGCTGTGTGGTCTGCATCCGGTAGAGGTGCGCGAAGGCAGTGGCGAGCGAGCGCTGCACCTTGTCCTGCTGGATCCCGGAGCCGGTGCTCGCGCCGGTCACCGCCGCGACCACGGCGACCGTGACGGCGACGAGCCCGGCGAGCGGCAGGAGTCCGGCGGTGACCGCGCGGCGGCCCGAGCCGTCATCGGTCGGGTTGGTGAAGTCGCGTCGCAGGAAGAGCAGACAGGCCAGCGCCGTCGCGACGACCGCCCACACCAGGCTGACAACGATGCCGATGACCAGCGGGCCGAGCTGTGACGGGCTGGTGAACAGCCCGTTCCAGGCGATGAACGCCCAGCTGGGCAGCGCGAGTCGGACGGCGACGGGGAGCGGCAGCATCTGGGCGAGCTGCATCGCGAGCGCGACGACCGCCGGGAGCAGCAGGCCCATCGGGGACCGCCCCAGCACGACGGACCCGAGGAGGCCGATCCCGGCCAGGGCCAGCGTCGGGGCGAGCACACAGGCCCAGGCGAGCAGCACCTTGCCGGCGGCGTCCCCCGGGGCCAGGAGATGGCCGTCGAGGCCGACCAGTGGGTGGTTGCCGACCGCCGCGAGACCGCCGACGGTACTCGAGCCGGCCAGCCCGGCCACGAGCAGCAGGATCACGCTGGCACTGGCCAGCGCCTTCGCCGCGAAGATCCGGCGGGGCGAGCGGGTCGCCACGAGCAGGTGACGCCAGGTGCCGAGCCGGTCCTCGGAGGCGAAGACGTCGCCGGCGACGACGGACGTCAGCAGCGGCAGTGCCCAGGTGCCCGAGAAGCCCAGGATCACCAGGGGCCCGGCCCATCCCGTGGCGAGCATCCAGCGGCCGAAGAGGGTGTCGGCGGGGAGTGTGCTCTGCCGGCTCACCCCGGCGACGAAGAGCGCCGGGGCGATCCAGCAGGCGAGGACCAGCAGGCGGATCCGCCACTGCGAGACGAGTTTGACCAGTTCGAAGCGGTAGGCGCGGGCCACGGAGACGCGGTCCGTGCCGGTGGTGGGGGTGGCGGCGGCGACGGTTGCGGTCGCGGTCATCGGCCGGCCTCCTGCGGCTGGGCGTCGGTCACCCGAGGCCGGGTGCCGGTGTTCTGCTGCTCGGTGAGGGCCAGGAACGCGGCCTCGAGCGGGGACACCACGGGGGCGAGTTCGCGCAGGGCGACGCCCGACTGCACGAGCCGCACCACCAGTTCGTCGAGGGCCGGCACCAGGGCGCGTACGACGAGCCCGTCGGCGCCGTGACGTCCTGCGGCCTCGTCGACGAGGCGGACGCCGGGCATGCCGGCAGCCAGCCTGCGCGCGGTCTGCGGGTCGGAGGTGAGCAGCCGGTAGTCGAGTTCACGGTTCTCGGCGGCCAGCTTGTTCAGCGGGCCGGAGAAGACGACGCGTCCGGTGGCGAGGATGGTGACGTCGGAACACAGCGCCTCGAGGTCGTCCATGCGGTGGCTCGACAGCACGACGCCGGTCCCCTCGGCGGCGAGCCGGGCGAGGACACCGTGCACGTGTTTCTTCCCGGCCGGGTCGAGGCCGTTGGACGGCTCGTCGAGCACGAGCAGCCGGGGCTCGGTGAGCAGGGCGGCGGCGAGCCCGAGCCGTTGCCGCATGCCCAGGGAGAAGCCGCGGATCCGGTCGTCGGCGACATCGGTGAGCCCGACCTGGTCGAGAATGTCGTCGATGCGCGCCGTGCGCGCGTCCCGGCCTCGCAGGGAGGCGAGCGCGGCGAGATTCTGCCTGGCGGTGAGCGAGGGGTAGAGCCCCGGCCCGTCCACGAACCCGGCGACACCGTCGGGAGCGGCGAACCTCCTGCCCACCGGCACACCGAGGATCTCGAGCCGGCCGCTGTCGGCCACGGCCAGGCCGAGCAGGAGCCCGAGAAGGGTCGTCTTGCCGGCGCCGTTCGGTCCGACCAGGCCGTGGATCTGTCCCTGCGCCACATCCAGATCGATGCCGTCGAGTGCGACGACATCGCCGAAGCACTTGGTGATCCCGCGCGCCCGGATCGCGAGGAGTGAGTCCATGAGCCCCTTCTTTCGAAAGCCTCAAGGACCCTAAGAAGAGGACACCACACTCACAGGAATCGCCAGTTGAACGCTCAGGGAACGGAAGGAGACAGGCATGCGCCGCGCCGATAGCCGGCAGATTCCCCAACTCTCCTTGTCAGCAAGCAGTCTGACGATACGTCAGCAACGTAGGGCGACGTCAGAATACCGCACGCACCTCCCCCACCTCCTCCCCGCCACCCAGAACCGGCGTACGGCCGATGCGGTTCACGACGGGCGCCGTCACCCCCATCAGCCGCAACGCACGGGCCAGGACGGGGCCGAGGGCCCGGACTCCGCCGTCCTCGACCTTCAGGGCCAGGGAACGCCCGTCGGGCAGGGCGAGGGCCTGCACGGCCTCCGCGCCGACCTTCGACAGGACGCCCGGTATGTCCCGCATGAGCCAGGTGTCGTGACGGCGGGTTCCGGCGACGTACTCGGGGTGGGCCCGCATGGCGTCGGCCACCCGCCGTTCGGGCGTACCCGGTGCTGCGACGACGAAGGAGCGGAAGGCGCGGGCGAGGCCCGTCAGGCTGATCGCCATCAGCGGCGCCCCGCAGCCGTCCACGCCGACAGCGGCCACCGGTTCACCGGCCGCCTCCTCCACGACCGTGCGGATGACGCGCTGGAGCGGATGGTCCGGGTCCAGATAGGAGTCCAGCGGCCAGTCCCTCAGCGCGGCGGCCGCCAGCATCGCCGCGTGCTTTCCGGAGCAGTTCATGGCCACGCGGTCACGCCGGCCGCCGGCCGCCAGGCAGACCTCCTGTTCCTCCTGGTCCAGCGGGAGGGCGGGCGGACACTGAAGGTGCTCCGGGGTCAGCCCGTGCTCGTCGAGCATCGCGCGCACCAGGTCGCGATGGAACGGCTCGCCGGAGTGGCTCGCGGCGGCCAGGGCCAGCCGTTCTCCCGAGAGGTCGAGGCCGGCCCGCAACATGCCCGCCGCCTGCATGGGCTTGTTGGCGGAACGCGGGAAGACGGGGGAGAGCACGTCACCGATCGCCCACTCCACCGTGCCGTCCGCGGCGAGCAGCACCACGCTGCCCCGGTGCCGCCCCTCGACGAATCCGGAGCGGACGACCTCGGCGAGGACCGGGGCACTCGACGTGCTCGCGACGGGGGTGGTGAGGGCGGGCTGGGACATCGGCGGTCACCTTCCGGACGGGAATCGGCTGGGACCCGCCCGGCCGTCCCGGGATCGCCGGATGCGCCGGCCCATGAGCGGGTCGCCCCGCACCGTACCCGGACCCGAGTCGTGCGCCGTGCTCGCCGTCGCAGCCGGAGCCTCGGCCACCGCCACCTCATCCGCCGACGCCGCGGAGGCGTCCGGCGTCGATGACCCGGCATCGGCCGCGCGGGCACTGCGCGCGGCGGCCGAGTACGCGGTGGAGAAGCTGCGCGCCGCCGCACGGGGCGTGACCGGCTCCCGCCGGTACGAAGTTCGGGAAATGGACCTACTCCCCGTCCGGTGACCGGGTCGGAGGGTTCTGGCCGGGAACCCTGTGGGGGGATCCACGGGTTCACCACGATGAACCGCCGGACCGGGGATCAGGGGTTTCTCGCCACGGCAGGCAGACTCGCCGTGGGCGCGGTCATGGCCTGCGGGCTGCTCGACTGTCCGCCGCGACCGACGAGCCCGAGTACCGACGGGTCGCCCTGCGGACCCTCACCGCGCTGTCGGAGACCTGTCCGACCCGGAAATCCGCCCGCGTGGAAGCAGCAGTCGCCCGCTGCACCCGCAACCGGCCGGCCGAGGACGGCAGCGAGATCTCCCTCCCCCACGCCGACTACTACCTGCTGGAAGCCCTCCTGCGCATGCTGCGGCCGCGGGACGTCGACCGGGCCATCGATCTGCCGCCCCTCTGAA
The DNA here is from genome assembly GCF_042891825.1 of Streptomyces sp. NPDC001852. Lineage (NCBI taxonomy): Bacteria > Bacillati > Actinomycetota > Actinomycetes > Kitasatosporales > Streptomycetaceae > Streptomyces > Streptomyces sp. NPDC001852. The sequence continues at coordinate 71,484 of NZ_JBIATN010000015.1, read as the reverse complement.
GCAATTCCGCAGGTCACCCCCCTTGCCCGCAGGGGGGTGACCTAGGTTGGGGCCATGAGTCACGACTGGCGCACGGATCGGATCGGGGCTGCACTGCGGGGCGAGAACCCGACGGTGCTGCGGCGGCTTCGGGCGGGGTTCGCGGTGATCGGCGACGTGCAGTTCCTGCCCGGATACTCGGTCCTCCTGGTGGACGAGCCGGGTGTGCACCGGCTGTCCGACCTGCCGAGGGCCAAGCGGCTGGCGTTCCTGTCCGACATGGACCGGCTCGGAGAGGCCGTCGAACGGGCCTGCCGGCAGCTGGACCCCTCCTTCCTCAGGGTGAACCTGGAGATTCTCGGCAACAAGGACCCGTTCCTGCACGCCCACGTGTGGCCCCGGTTCGGGTGGGAGTCGCCCGAGGTGGTGGGGAAGCCCGTGTGGCTGTATCCGCCGGAGCGGTGGCGGGACGAGCGGTTCCGGCTCGGTCGGCGGCACGACGCGCTGCGGGAGGCGATCGGAACTGAGCTGGACCGCCTTGGCTCCAGTGCCTGACGGGTGCGCGCGCCGACGCCGAGCGGGGAGGTGCTCGGCATCGGCGCGCGGTTCGCGGACTCGGTTCAGCGTGAGCGTGGCGGAGTCGTCGCGGCCGTTGGGGTCGAAAGCCGACCGTTGGGAGTGCGCCGGATCCAGGCCCCAGAGCAGTGGATATGAGCGCGCTGCGGCCGTCCCGGTGAGGGATCTTCGTCTCATCCATGTCCTTTGGTCAGAAGGAGTTTCACGAGGATCGGCTGAACGATCAGCTGGACCTTGTCCCCTGTGTTACATCCCTGTGACACCGAACGGACGATTCGAAGATCAGGGCCTGTCAAGCTCGGCTTCACCGAACGACCTGACCAGTCCTTGTTCCTGGGGGAATTCAGCCATGACCACCCGTACCCGCACCATGGCGGCCGCCATCGCCGTGGCCGCAGCCGTCACCGGCTCCGCGCTGCTGGGCGCCGCCGGCGCCGCCTCGGCCGCACCCACCGCCTCGCACGGCACCCTGACCGTCAGCAACGGCACCAAGTACGTGCTGATCGGCAGCCACAAGGTGAACTTCGGCGTGCCGGTCCGGGACCTCGCCTGGTCCCCGGACGGCAGGAAGGCCGCCTTCGTGGACGGCTCCGGCAACCTGGACATCGCCAACCCCGACGGCAGCGGGCGTGTGGTCGTCGCCAAGAACCCCGGCAACCAGAACTGGTCGCACCCGACCTGGCAGGTGACCGCGAAGGACACCCAGAACGGCATCCCCGCCAAGGACAACCTCATCTTCGCAGCGCGCGCGGGCGGTGTGTCGCGGCTGAAGTTCATCTCCGCCAAGTCCGTGGGCGGGACGCCCAAGACGCTGTCCCTGTACGGCGACCCGGGTCCGGGCGGTGCGCTGCCGCAGACCGGCAACGTCTGGCCGAACGCGGGCGGCCACTACGGCACCTCGGTGTACGCCAACGACCACGACGGCGCGGTCTACATCCGCGACGACTACCTGCGCCAGCAGGGCGGCAAGCTCACCCAGGGCTCCGAGCCGGCCCTGTCCCCGAACGAGGAGGAGGTCGTCTTCGTGCGCTCGGTCGCCGGCCACGACCACGTGCTCGTGGAGGACTTCACGCACGGCAACCACATCAAGGACCTCACGCCGCACGCCACGACCGACTACACCGAGCCGGCCTGGTCGCCCGACGGCAAGACCCTCGCGGTGCGCACCCCGTCCGGCACGGTGACCCTGCCGGCCGACGGCACGGGTCGTCCGACGAAGGTCACCTCGACGACCGGCCTGGCGGCGTACCGCCCCTGACGTCGTACGAGAGTTCGGGCCGCGCGCGTCCGGGCCGGGAGGTGCGGGTCACTTCGCGGTCCGGGCGAGCTCGGCCCGCAGTTCGTCCAGGTGCGCGTCGGCGGTGTCGTGCGGCAGGAACTCGACGACGTCGAGGAACCGGAAGAGCACCCGGCTGCCGGTGACGGCGTACTCGTACGCGCCGAACCCCACCACCGCACCCAGCGCGCCCCGGACGGCGCCCCGCACCACGTGCGAGGTCATGTCGTCCGGCTCCGCCGCCGACATGCCGCGCCGGGCGTTGGGCCGGGCCAGATACGGGCACACCATCGAGGCGTACAGCATGCACGCACGGTGCCCCGGTCCTTCGAGGGTGGGCGCGAGATTGCGATAGGGGCGCCCCGCGGCCAGCGCCTCCCCGATCGCCGCGCTCTCCGCGGCCCCCACCACACGCCACACCGGCCCCTGCGGCATGCCCTGGTTGCAGACCGAGCACAGACGGTTCCGCGCACATGCGGCGCTGCGGTCGTAGTCGGTCAGCGCGAACTGGGGCTCCTCCCCTTCCCAGGGGGTGATCGCCGGCACCGGATACCCACGAGCGTCGCGGGGCCGTGCCTCGACCGCCGCCGGCATGGGAACACTCTCGAATCGCACAGGCCATGACTACCAGGACCAACGGCTTCAGGCCAAGGCCGTGCAAGACGGCCGCTCCTGACCGGCCGGCCGGAGAGGATCAGTGCATGGACGAGATCGTGCTGATGGCGGATCCCAGGGTCGCGGCCGTCCCCGTGGCCGACTGCGGCGAACCGCTCGTCGACGTCCGGCTGCGGGATTCCCTCGCCGTGGACACGCGCCGGGCGGAGCCGTCCGGGGCGTTCGCGCAGCTGCGAGAAGGGGTGCTGATCCGTCTCCTCAGGGGGCAGCAACTCCTCCCGGACGGTCTGCGTCTGCTGCTCGTCGAGGGGTACCGGCCGCCCGCGCTGCAGCGCCAGTACTTCGATCGGTACGCGGGCACGCTGCGGGCCGCTCACCCGGACTGGTCGCCGGAGCGGCTGCGCGAGGCCGCGAGCCGGTATGTGTCGCCGCCGGAGATCGCCCCGCACAGCGCGGGCGCCGCGGTGGACCTCACGCTCGTCGACGCCGGCGGGCGCGAACTCGACATGGGCACGCGGGTGAACGCCGACCCGGAGGAGAGTGACGGCGCCTGTTGCACGGACGCCGCCACGATCGGCCCGGAGGCGCGGGCCAACCGGCGGGTGCTCGGTGCCGCGCTGGGTGCCGTCGGCCTCGTCAACTACCCCACGGAATGTGCGACACGAAGTCGCACCAATTTAAGTGAGGACAGCCAATTGAAGGAGGTACCCGACGGCTGAACTCCGAGCCAGTGTCCAAGGCTCGTCCCCACGCTCACATGCGTCGCTGGTAACGGCGGGGTGTGAAGCTGAGCGCGTCAAGCCCAAGAGCGTCCCGGCCATCGGGAAGCAACAGGCGAAGGGGAAGGCTGGACGGGCGAACGCAAGTGAACCCTCGATGATGCTTCGTAAGGGTAAAGCCGCTTGGTGGTTTGCAATCGGCGGCTTAAGGACCAGGTGCTGCAATGCATCAGGCGACCACCGGGGAATTCTGCTCGGTGGGAGGACACCGTCGGTCCCGGAGTGCAAGGGGGCGCCCACCCCAGCCGAATCTTATTGGTGTGGAACGTGGTAACCCCGACAGGGTCCAAGTCATGGCTTGGTAAGGCGACCGCAAGGAAGGCGGAACTCCCTGGCGGGAACAGGATGATCCAAGAAGCAAATGCCGGTGGACCGAAAGGTCAGAGGAAACCGGGGACGGAACCTTCATCTGTCTTCGCATAACTCGCCGGATACGAGCCCCATGGCTCGGCCCGAAAGGGAGCCCACCTGGATCAGGTGAGCCTTTGAACTCACCGCAGCAAGGTAGTCCGAACTGAGGGGCAAGTTAGATGCGGGAGGCGAAATTGGGGGCCAAGGCGACCGCTGCTGCTTCCATGCCGACGGCGAACGGACCCGAAGGCGTGAACGTCGACTGGCACAGCATCAGCTGGGCCGAGTGCGAGAAGAACGTACGACGACTGAGGCAGCGGATCTTCAAGGCTACGCAGGAAGGGGATCTGAAGAAGGTCCGAAACTTGCAGAAGCTGATGCTGCGGAGTCACAGCAACACGCTGGTGAGCGTGAAGCGTGTCACGCAGCAGAGCAAGGGGCGCAAGACCCCTGGAATCGATGGGGAACAGGCCATCACTCCCAAGGAGCGAGGAAGGCTGGCGGACGAAATCCATCAGTCGTCTGAACCCTGGAGAGCCAGGCCAGTCAAACGCGTGTTCATCCCCAAGAGCAACGGGAAACAGAGGCCGCTCGGTATCCCGGTCATCCGTGACCGGATCATCCAGGCGCGCGTTAAGAACGCCTTGGAACCCGAGTGGGAAGCGCGGTTCGAGCCGAAGTCTTACGGTTTCCGCCCGGGCCGCAGCTGTCAGGATGCGGTAGCGGCGATCTTCTGGACGGTGAAGGGCCACAACCCGAGCCGCCGGTGGGTACTGGATGCCGACCTGTCAGCAGCCTTCGATCGGATCAATCACGACCATCTGATGGCGATGCTCGGCGAGTTCCCTGCAAGGGGACTCGTCCGTGGGTGGCTCAAAGCTGGCGTGATCGACCGAGGCCGATTCGCTCCGACAGAAGAAGGAACACCTCAAGGTGGCGTAATCAGCCCTCTCCTGATGAACGTTGCTCTACACGGGATGGAGCAGGCCGCCGGCTGCCGGTACGCCACAGTCAGGGCCGGGAAGTCTCCCGGTGCTGTACCTGGCCACCCGGTGCTCGTGAGATATGCCGATGACTTCGTCGTGTTGTGCTGTGACGAAGAACAGGCGCGTCAGGTCAAGGCTCGACTTACAGAATGGTTGGCACCAAGGGGTCTTCAATTCAACGAAGAGAAGACCTCCATCGTCCGCTTGGAAGATGGGTTTGATTTCCTTGGATTCACCGTGCGTAGATTGAGTGGGAAACTGATCATCAAACCGAGCGTGGCGGCACGCAAGAGGCTCCGGGAACGGCTACGGAAGGAGATGATTGCCCTGCGAGGGGCGAGCATCGAAGCCGTGCTGATGAAGCTCAGCCCGATCGTTCGAGGCTGGACGGCCTACTACCGGTCAGTGGCGTCATCGAAAGTCTTCAACTCGATGGACACGTACATGTGGCGGCTGACCTACCGATGGGCCAGGCGCAGCCACGAAGGGAAGTCGCGGAACTGGGTGACAGCCCGGTACTACGGCAGGTTCAATCAACACAGGCAAGACAACTGGGTGTTCGGGAACCGGAGTAACGGTGCCTACCTCCCAAAATTTGTCTGGACGAGCATCTCTCGCCACCAGCTTGTGAAGGGTGGGGCATCCCCGGATGACCCAAGCCTGATCGGCTACTGGCAGAACCGTCGTCGCAAGCAAGCGCCTCCTCCGATGGACAGGACAAGTCTCTACCTGGCCGCTCGGCAGAGAGGGGTATGCCCGCTCTGCAAACAGGCGCTGATCGCCGGTGCCGAGTATGAGCCAGACAGTCCACGCGAGTGGATGGACTGGTTCTCGGCGTCGAAGAAGATGCTCCACAAGCATCACTTCACATACCGGCGCGACGGCGGCTCGGATGAACGAACCAATCTCCGCCTTGTGCACTCCGAATGTCATCGTCAACACCATGCAGGCGATGGGAAGAGGACCCCTAAATCTGCAATCCTGCGAAGCCCTCCGGGGCTTGCTTGAGCCGGATGCGATGAAAGTTGCAAGTCCGGTTCTGAGGGGGCTGGGGCCACGTCAACGTGGCCCCGGCTACCCGACGGTGGCATTGGTCCTACGGCGACCGCTACTGGGCGCTCACCACCGGAGCCGGCGCCGCCCTGTACGGCCCGCGGGAACTCGGATGAGCCGGGCCGCGGCCCACCGCCCCGACGGCCCGAGACCGGCAGGCGGTGCACCGGGCCGCCTCGTGCCCCCGTTGGACCCCGAACTGGCCGAGGCACTGGCCGGGTCGGGAGCCGCGATGCGGGAGCCGGTCACCCCGGAGAACCTTGCGGCCCGCAAGGAACGGGATGCTGCGACGCGCCCCAGGCCGACGGTCGGGGAGCTGCGGGCCGACGGCCGCTTCGAGGTGGAGGAGGTGCGGGTGCCGGGACCGCGGGGCGGCCCGGACGTCACGCTCGTGAGCGCTCGCCCCGCCGGGGTCGCCGGGCCGCTGCCCCTCCTTTACTACCTGCACGGAGGCGGAATGATCACGGGCAACGCCTGGTCCGTGCTGCCGAGGCTCCTGCACGAGTGGGCTGTGACCCTGGAGTTGGCCGTCGTCTCCGTCGAGTACCGGCTGGCACCCGAGGCGCGGTATCCCGCGGCCGTGGAGGACTGTTACGGGGGGCTCCTGTGGGTGGCCGGGCACGCGGCGGAGCTGGGCATCGACGCCGATCGTGTCGTCGTCGGGGGAAAGAGCGCCGGCGGTGGACTCGCCGCCGCACTCGCCCTGCTCGCCCGTGACCGGGGCGGGCCCGGCCCGATCGGGCAACTGCTCCTGTGTCCGATGCTCGACGACCGCAACGACACCGTCTCCAGCCGTCAGTTGGCCGGCGTCGACACCTGGGACCGGACCTCCAACACGACCGCGTGGCAGGCGGTGCTGGGCGACCGGTACGGCACCGCGGAGCTGCCGCCCTACACGGCTCCCGCCCGCGCGACCGATCTGTCCGGGCTGCCTCCGGCCCATGTCGAGGTCGGGTCGGCCGAGACCCTGCGGGACGAGGCCGTGGCGTACGCCCGGGCGATCTGGCGAGCCGGCGGCCGGGCCGAACTGCACGTGTGGCCCGGCGCCTGCCACGGCTTCGACACCTTCGCGCCACGGGCGGCTCTCGGCCAGGACGCCCGCGCCGCCCGTACCCGCTGGCTGCGGCGCGTCCTCACGCGGACGCGATGACCCCGTAGGTGACCAGGCCGTAGGCGAGGTGCGGGATCGCGTCCGAGGCCCAGTCGGCGGGCGACCAGGTGCGCGGGTCGCTGATGTGCAGGCCGGCTATCGGCGCGTCGGCCAGCGTCATCGCCAGCGCCCCGGTCAGCACGGCGCCCAGCCAGGCGTGCGGCCGCAGACCGGCGCGGTGGAGCAGGGACACGACGGCGCCCGTCCCGACGCCGACGGCGATGCCCGACAGCGCCCCCCAGTCCGGAGAGCCGGTTGTCGCGTCCCTCCCCGTCCGGGACGCGGTGTCCCGCCTTGGTGGTGACCTTCTCCACCACGGCCTCGGGAACGCTGCTCGAAGGCCGGCCGCGCAGCGCCATGTCGAGGTAGGACGCGGCGTTCAACGCGGTCGTGCCGGCGGCTCCGGCGGCACAGCCGCGTGCGATGGTTCGGAACATGTCGCTCCGGGTCCCCGCCGGTGAGGTGGGGCAAACGGCGCCGCCGTCGGCGCGGGCGGATCCGGCGGCACGGTCATGGCGTGCGCGGGCCCTGTCCGGGCTCCGGGCCGCCGCGCGCGATCCGTGTCAGATCGGTCATCAGCGAGTCGAGCCAGGACACGGTCGCGTAGTACAGGCGCGGGGCGCCGGGCGGCTCGGCGACGGGGCCCACGCGCGCCGGATCGATCAGCGGAATCCGCCCGGTCGGCGTGTCCGCTCCGGGATCCAGGGCCGCCGAGATCAGCAGCATCCGCCCGGCCACGCGGTCCGCCAGTGCGCTGACGGTCTCGGCCGCCACGCGGCCGAGACCGGTCAGCGGCGGGGCCAGCAGCCGTTGGGAGCCCCACAGGGTGTGGTGGCCGGCCATCAGCGTGGCCTGCCAGTCCACCGTGCGCGGGACGGGCCGGCGCGCCGCGCCGCCGAACGGTGTCGGCTCGCTCTGGAACTGTGCGTACGCGGACTCGGCGAGGACGACCGCGCGCTGCAGCGACCCGGGCACTCCGGACGGCGCGGCCACCGCACCGCCGCCCGCCACCGAGGCGCCGGTCGCCACCACGATCTCGGCCGCCCTGCGCAGGAGTTCCGCCGCCGCGTGGCGCAGCTCGTCATGGGCGCCGCGCGGCCAGGCCAGCAGTCCGAAGACGGCGCCGATCGCACTGCCGACCAGCACGTCCAGGACCCTGACCTCCGCCAGGCGCCAGGTCGGCGGGGCGAGCTGGGCGAAGACCAGGGCCACGAGCACGGTGAACAGGCCCTGTGCCCAGCCGACACCCTTGACCGGCCCCACCGTGAAGGCGAACAGCATCCACACCGGCAGCACCACGGCGTAGACGGCGGTGTGGGTCCCGGCGAGGCTCAGGGCGCCGGCGGTGACGAGGGCCCCGGCCAGGGTGCCCACGAGCGCCAGACGGATGGTGTGCCAGGTTTCGTCCATGGTGGTGCGGGTGAGGGTGAGCGTCGCCAGCGTGGCCCAGAATCCGTGGGGCAGCGTGTCCACCCCGGCCACGAGCCGAGCCGCGGTCAGCGCCAGGGCGATGCGGACCGCGTTCTGGAAGAACACCGACCGGCGTCCGGCGTGGCCGCGCAGCCGGTGCCACCACAGGATCGGCGCCCAGGTCCCGGCGTACCAGAAACGGCCTTGCGGAACCTCCACCGCGGCGTGCCGTCCGCGTACGGCGAGATCGGCCGCCGTGGCCATGGCGAGGGCCGCGTCGGCGATCTCCAGCACGGCGGCGTGCCGGCGCAGCACGGCGGGCGGGAGGTCCGGCGCGCGAGCGGTGCCGGTCGCCGGATGACCGGCGGGGACCGGGCCCGCAGACAGGGCCGACAGCTGCGCGCGCGCCGTGACCAGTTCCTCGTACGGGGCCACCGGCGACGGCCCGGTCCCCAGGCAGTCCGCGGTCGCCGTGGCCAGCCGGGCGACGGCCCGCAGTACGGCGGTCACCTCGCATCCCGGCTGCCCGTCGGGCGGGACGGGCAGGTGGGCCAGGCGGCTGAGCAGGGTCCGCGTGGCGAGACCGGTGTGGGCGAGGGCGCGGTCGCGCACCCCTGGCCCGGCCGGACGTTCGGCCTCCGGCACGACCAGGGGCCGCAGGGACCAGCTGGTCTCCCACGCGACCCGGATGTCGGGTCCGGTCAGGGTGTACGGCGGTGCGCCGAGGAGGGTCGCGCAGTGTGCGGCGGTCCGCGCGGCGTGGGCCGCCCGTGCCCGGTACGGCGGCGGGCTGGGCTCGGGAAGGACCAGCGCCTCGGCGGCGATGAAGAGGGCCAGCCCGGTGCTCGTCCCGATCAGGCGCTCGGCGAGCGTTCCGGGGGCGTACGGGGGGAACGACGGGAGGATGTACAGCAGTTGCAGACCGGGCGCCGCCCCCGCCGGGCGTGGGCCGCCCACGGCGGCGAAGGCCAGCGCGAAGCCCACCGCCAGCATGCCGACGACGGCGCTCCAGGTCCGCACCGACAGCAGGGTGCCGACGACGACCAGCAGCCAGCACACCGGAAGCAGACGCAGTACGGTCGCGGCCCGCTGCCGCCCGGTGCCCGGAATCCTGGCGAGTCCGCCCAGCGCCACGGACGCGAACAGGGCGTAGGTGGCCGCCACAGGACGGTCGAGGCCGTAGCGGAAGAGGTAGAAACCGGCCGCGGCGACCAGCGTCACGCGTACCGCGCGGCGGCCCGAGACGGCGTAGTCCGCCGGAGTCCGGCGGGCTGGGGCACCACCCACCCCTACAGGATCACCCACCGCCGAACGCCCGGCACGCCGTCGCAGGGCGCGGTGGAATGCTGCGGGGGCCGGTCAGCCCAGGGTGAAGCGGATCGGCGTGCCGGCCGCGGCCTGCGCGGCAGCCGCCAGGGCGGGCTCGGCGACGACGCCGATCACGGGGTAGCCCCCGGTGGTCGGGTGGTCGTGCAGGAACACCACCGGGCGCCCGTCGGGGGGCACCTGCACGGCGCCCAGGACCATGCCCTCGCTCGGCAGCTCACCGGCCGACACGCGTTCCAGCTCCGGCCCCTCGGTGCGCAGGCCGATGCGGTTGCTGCGCTGCGACACGCGGTACGTCGCCGAGGTGAGGGTGCGCAGCGCGCCGGGGGTGAACCAGTCGGCGCGGGGGCCGAGCCGGAGCGGGAGGGTCAGTTCGGTCGGCGGCGCGGGCCAGGGAGCACTGTCGGGAAGCACCGGCTGCCGGGCGGGTGGGCCCAGCGGGAGGACGTCCCCGTCGCGCACGGGCGCGGGGCCGAGTCCGGAGAGCAGGTCCGTGGATCGGCTGCCGAGGACCGGCTCGACGGCGATGCCGCCGGCGACGGCGACGTACGAGCGCACGCCCGCGGTCACCCCGCCCACGTCCAGGACGGAGCCCGCGGGCACCCGCACGGGCACGCCCCAGGCCGCCGGCCTGCTGTCGACCTTCACCGGGCACGGCGCGCCGCCGACCACGACGGTCAGGGCCCGGTCGGGACGCAGGGCGCAGCCGGTCAGCGTGGCCTCCAGGACGGCGGCGCCGGGCGCGTTGCCGAGCAGCAGGTTGGCCAGTCTCAGGGCTCCGGCGTCGAGGGCGCCGGAGCGGGGAACGCCCAGGTGGGCATGGCCACGCCGGCCGCCGTCCTGGACCGTGGTGAGGGCGCCGGAGCGCACGACGGTGAGCCCGCCGGTCATGGCGTGCCCTCTGCGACGAACCGCACGCGCGTTCCCGGCGTGAGGAGGGCCGGTTCCTCCCGGCCGAGGTCCCACAGCGGTTCGGGGTCCGGCATGGTGCCGATCAGCTGCCAGCCGCCGGGGGTGGCGCGCGGGTACACCGCGCTGTAGGGGCCGGCGAGCGCGACCGCGCCGGCCGGGACGCGGGTGCGCGGCGTGCCACGGCGCGGCACGTGCAGGTGCGCGGGCAGGCCGGTGAGGTAGCCGAAGCCGGGGGCGAAGCCGCAGAAGGCGACGCGGAAGGTGTGGGAGGAGTGCCGGGTGGCGACCTCGTGCGCGGCGACGCCCCACAGGGCGGCCACCCGGGCCAGGTCGGGGCCGTCGTAGCGTACGGGGATCTCCACGACTCCCCCGTCGTCGGCGGCCCGGGCCGGCACGTCCCAGTGGGCGATGCGGCGGGCCAGCTCCTCCGGGTGTGTGACACCGTCCAGGAGGACGGTCCGCGCGCCCGGCACGATGTCCGTGACGGGCGGCAGGGTGCCCGCCGCCCGCCGCCGCAGGAGTTCGGCGTGAAAGGCGCCGGTGTGCTCGGCGTCCGGCAGTTCGACGAGCACCGCGTGCCGCCCGGCGAGGCGCACCTGCAGAGACCGGCTCTCCGTCATGCGAACGCCCCGACCTCGATCCCGGCCGCCTCCAGAGCCGTGCGCACCCGCGCCGCGATCCGGGCGGCGCCCGGTGTGTCGCCGTGCACGCACAGGGAGCGGGCGGTCACCACGACCGTCGTACCGTCCACGGCCTCGACCGCGCCGTCCACCGCGAACCCCAGCGCGCGCCGGACCACCACGTCCTCGTCGGTCACCACGGCGTTGGTCTCGCGCCGCGACACGAGCGTGCCCGCAGCGGTGTAGGCGCGGTCCGCGAAGGCCTCCGGTACGGCGGTGAGGCCCGCCTCCCCGGCCGCGGCGAGCAGCTCCGACCCCGGCAGGCCGAGCACCGACAGCGCGCCGCCCGCCAGTTTCACGCCCTCGACCACGGCCGCGGCCTGCTCGGCATCGTGCACCGTCCGGTTGTAGAGCGCGCCGTGCGGCTTGACGTAGGCCACCTCGGCCCCGGCGGCCTGTGCGAAGACCCGCAGTGCCCCGATCTGGTAGGCCGTCTCGGCGGCCAGTTCGTCGGCGGGTACGTCCATGGCCCGGCGGCCGAATCCGGCCAGGTCGCGGTAGGACACCTGGGCCCCGATCCGGACCCCGCGTTCGGCGGCGAGGTCGCAGACGCGGCGCATCACCGCCGGGTCGCCCGCATGGAAGCTGCAGGCGACGTTGGCGCTGGTCACGACGGAGAGCAGGGCGTCGTCGTCGGTGAGGGTCCAGCGGCCGAAGCCTTCACCGAGATCTGCGTTGAGGTCGATCACAGCCAGAACGTAATCGATTGTTGAACGATCCGACAAGGGATTGATTTGCCGAACGCCCCCTTGTTCGATCGTTGAACGATCCCCTAGGGTCCCGGTCATCCCTCACGGATCCGGGCCTCCGGATCCGCGCCGCTCGGGCGTCCCGCCCGCTCATGCCTAAGGCCACCGCATGATCGTTCTTCTCGGCGTCGTCGTGGTGATCCTCGGATTCGTCACGCGTCGCAACCCCGTCCTCGTGGTGGGCGTCGCCGGTGTCTTCACCGGACTGGTCGGCGGAATGAACCCGGCGGAGGTCCTCGCGGCCTTCGGCCGGTCCTTCGCCGACAGCCGCTCGGTCACCGTCTTCGCCGTCGTCCTCCCCGTGATCGGCCTCCTGGAGCGCTACGGCCTGCGCGAACAGGCCCGCAGGCTCATCGGCCGGCTCGCCGGGCTCAGCGCCGGCCGGTTCCTCACCGTCTACCTGCTGGCCCGCCAGATCACCGCGGCGTTCGGCCTCACCAGCATCGGCGGTCCCGCACAGACGGTGCGGCCGCTCGTCGCACCCATGGCCGAGGCCGCTGCCGAGCGCTCGACGGGCGGGGCGCTGCCGGAGCGCCTGCGGGAGAAGGTGCGTTCCTACGCCGCGTCCGCCGACACCGTGGGCCTCTTCTTCGGCGAGGACTGCTTCATCGCGATCGGCTCGATCCTGCTGATCACCGGCTTCGTCAACTCGACGTACCACCAGAACCTCGAGCCGACCCAACTGGCCCTGTGGGCGATCCCCGTCGCCGCCTGCGCCTTCCTCGTCCACGGCGCCCGCCTGCTGCTCCTGGACCGCCAGCTTCACCGGGAGATGGCACTCGCCACCGCCGAACACGATCTGCCGCTGCCGAAGGAGACCAACAAGTGATCAAGGTCGAATGGCTCTACTGGCTGGTGGGCCTCGTCTTCGTCGTCATGGCCGTGCAGATGGCCGCCGACCGCAGCAATCCCCGGCGATGGACGACCGCCGCGTTCTGGGGCCTGCTCGGGCTCACCTTCCCCTACGGCACCGGCGTCGCCGACGCCACCGCGAAGAACGGCGGCTGGACCCTGCCCGCCGAACCGCTCGGCATCGCGGTCCTCGCCCTGATCGTGCTCGCCGGATTCAACTTCCTCGGCAAGGGCGTCCCGGTCACCGGCACCGGCGAGGAACGCGAGGCCGCCGCCGCCCGGCTCGGCAGCAGGATCTTCATCCCCGCCCTGACGATCCCGCTCGTCGCCCTCGTCTGCGCCTCCTTCCTCGACACGTCCGGCCTGTTCGAGACCGGCAAGGCCACCCTGATCGGGCTCGGCGTCGGCTGCCTCGTCGCCCTGGTCGTCGGCATGCTGGTCACCGGCGAGCGGAGGCTGTCGGTACCGCTCCACTCCGGGCGCTCGATGCTCGAGGCGATGGGTTCCGCCCTGCTGCTGCCCCAGCTCCTCGCCGTGCTGGGCTCGATCTTCGCCCTGGCCGGGGTCGGCACCCAGGTGGGCAGGATCGTGCACGACGTGCTGCCGGACCACTCGAAGTACCTGGCCGTCATCGCGTACTGCGTGGGCATGTTCCTGTTCACCGTGATCATGGGCAACGCGTTCGCCGCGTTCCCCGTGATGACCGCGGCGATCGGCTGGCCCGTCCTCATTCAGCAGATGCACGGACATCCGCCGGCGATCCTCGCGATCGGCATGCTGGCCGGCTTCTCCGGCACGCTCTGCACTCCGATGGCCGCCAACTTCAACATCGTCCCGGCGACCCTGCTCGAGCTGAAGGACCAGTACGGCCCCATCAAGGCCCAGATCCCGACCGCCCTCCCGCTCCTGCTGTGCTCCACCACGATCATGGCGCTGTTCGCGTTCTGAGTGGCGTGCTGAGCTCCGCCCCTCGCCTTTCCGGGAAGGAAGTGCCATGACCCGCGCGCTCGTCACCGGCTTCGCCCCCTTCGACGGTCAGGAGGTCAACCCGTCCTGGCGGGCGGCCCGTCTGGTGGCCGCCGAGCCGCCCGCCGGACTCACGGTCACCGCCGCCGAACTCCCCTGTGTCTTCGGCACGTCCCTCGACACACTGCGCGACGCCATCCGCGCGTCCATGCCCGACCTGGTCCTGTGCCTGGGCCAGGCGGGCGGCCGTCCGGGCGTCACCGTCGAACGCGTCGGCATCAACGTCGACGACGCGCGCATCCCCGACAACGCGGGCAACCAGCCCGTCGACGAACCCGTGGTCCCGGGCGGCCCCGCCGCGTACTTCTCCACCCTCCCCGTCAAGGCCTGCGTCGCCGCCCTGCGCGCGGCAGGCGTGCCGGCCGCGGTCTCCAACACGGCCGGCACGTTCGTCTGCAACCACGTCGCCTACGGCCTCGGCCACCTGATCGCCACCGAATTCCCGCACGCCCGCGGCGGTTTCGTGCATGTGCCCTGGGCCCCGGAGCAGGTCACCGACGGCACCGCCCCGGCCCTGGAACCCGCCACGGTCGCCCACGGACTGCGCGCCCTGCTGGTCACCGCCGCCCGCACCCCGGCGGAGCACGACCTGAAGGTCACCGAGGGAGCCACCCACTGACGCCGGGCGGCTCGTCCGGCTGGCAGCCGCCGAGAAGGCGCCGCTTCCGCCGGGGGCATCGGACCGCTCCGAGAGCCGAGCGTGCGACGGTCTACGGCGACCGCACCAACTGCGGGCCGGTGGACGCCAGGCGGCCTGTGGCCGGGATGTGCGCGCAACCTCGCGGCCGTCCAGGATGTGCGCCGGGTCGCCCGGTACGGACCGCTCTCGGAGCCGCGGTCAGCCCAGCGCGGAGTCCAGCCAGTGCAGGACGTCCGGGGTCACGGGGTCGGTGATGTCGGCGAACTCCTCGTGCTTGTTCAGGAACTTGGCCACATAGGGGCAGACGGGCACGACCCGCTTGCCGGACTCGCGCACGTCGGTGAGTGCCTCCTTGACCAGCCGGGAGGCGAGCCCCCGTCCGGCGAACGCGTCGTCGACCTCGGTGTGGTAGAAGACGCGCTGTTCACCGCGGTCGCGGTAAGCGGTCAGTCCGGCGCGCTCGCCGTCGACCAGGATTTCGTACCGGTGCATGGCGTCATTGTGCTCGACGGTCGCAGCGGCGGAGGGCTGGCTCATGGGATGCCTTTCGGACGGGGGTGGTGCACGCATGGGACGGGTCAGTGGCGCGGTGGATTCCTGCGCGGTGTGATGACGGCGTTCGGGAGGGCGGGAGCGGGGAGACGGTCTCCCAGGTACCCCTCGACGGCGCCGAAGCGATCGGAGGAGTTCTGCCAGTCCTCCCGGGCCTTGGCGATGTCCTCGTGGCTGCGCCCGATGAAGTTCCACCACATGACGATTTCCTCCTCGAACGGGGTTCCGCCGAGCAGTACCGTGCGGGCGATGCCGTCCGACTCGTTCGTCAGCGTCAACGTGTCGAGGCCCGGGGGGAGGTAGCCCAGCTCCGAGGGGCCCACCGAGGTGCCGGCCAGGCGCACCTCTCCCTGGTCGACCAGGAGGCCGTGCTCGAAGTCCGGGTCCACGGCGAGCGTGAGGGCCGCGCGCGGCCGGAGGAGGATCTCGGCACCGAGCAGGGGTGTGAAGGTCGTCACCGGGGAGACGCTGCCGGCGAGGGAGCCGAGGAACACCCTGGTCTCGGCCCCGTCGGTCAGCACGGGTTCGGGCGCGTAGTGCTGGAAGTCCCGTCCGGTGCTGCGGTGGTCCTGCGGCAGCGCCACCCACAGCTGGACGCCGTGCAGGATTGTGGTCCGCGGGGTGGAGACCTCGGAGTGGCTGATGCCGTGTCCGCCGGTCATGAGGTTCAGCTCGCCGGGCCGCACGAGGGCGTGGTTGCCCATGCTGTCCCGGTGCTCGATCTCCCCGGTGAACAGCCAGCTCACGGTCTGCAGCCCGGTGTGGGGATGCGGGGCGACGTTCATGCCACCCGTCACCGAGACGTCGTCGGGGCCGTAGTGGTCGGCGAAGCACCAGGCACCGATCAGCGTCCGGGCCCGCTGCGGCAGGGTCCGCCGTACGGTCATCGCCCGGGGGCCGCCGAGGGGTACAGCGCGCGGGGTCAGGACGTCGACCCGGGCCGTCCCGGCCGGCTGCTCGTCGTCCACCGCACCACCGCACCGCAGTTCCGCGGGTTTCGTTTCGACGTTGCTCACCGTGGACCGCCCCCCGAAGAGATAGTTCTATATTCAACTATAGTGCCATGATCGCAGTCCGACGGCACGCGATCTCCGCCGACACCGACCCTTGGCTCATCCACACACCCGTAGCTCTGACCAACCTACGCGTTCTGGTGGAAACCGCCCGGAACTGTTTTTCCGTACACCGGCTCCCGGCCCCGAAGAAGGTCAACGCCCAGCCGGTCGCGCTGGTGGCGGCGGGCCTCGCGCCCGACCACGCCCGCGGCCGGATCGTGGGCCGGGTGACGAGCGGGCTCCTCACCGGCACCTGATCGGCCGACGACCGGGGTGGTCAGCCGTCCGAGCTGGGGTCCGTACGCAGGACAGCCCGCCGTCCGTGCAGTTCGCCCCTGTCCATCCGGGCATGCACGTCGGCGGCCGCGCCGAGGGGGAAGACCTCGATGCTGCGCGGGCGCAGAGCACCCCGGCCGAGCAGGCCGTTGATGTACGCGGCGGCTTCCGCGAGTTCGTCGGGTGTCGCGTGGGAGATCACGAACCCCACGATGGAACAGTCGTTCATGTACAGCGCCCCGGCGGGCAGCACGGGGCGGGTCCGGGCGCCGGCCAGCAGCACCACGCGGCCCCTGCGGGCGAGCAGGTCGACCGTCGTCTCGAGATCGTTGACGCCCGCCGTGTCCACGTACAGGTCGAGTCCCGACGGCGCCGCGCCACGGATCTTCTCGGTGAGTTCCGGATCCCGGTAGTCGAACACCTCCCACGCGCCGAGCTCCGCGCAGTACCGGGCGTCCCGCGCACCGGCCGTGGCGAGGACGCGGGCGCCGGCCCGCACCGCCATCGTCACCAGGGCGCTGCCGACGTTGCCCGCGGCGCCCGCGACGAGCACGGTCTCACCCACGCGGAGCCGCCCATGGACGAACAGGGCCAGATAGGCGGTCGCCGCCGGATGGAACGCGGCCACCGCCGCATACGGATCGACTCCCTCGGGCAGGTGGTACAGCCGGTCGGCCGCCACCACCGCCTGCTCCGCTGCCGCACCCTGCCTCCCCCCGTGCCCGAGGCTGTTGCACCACACCCGGTCCCCCGTACGGAAGCCGCTGGCACCGGGGCCCGCCGCGGCGACCGTGCCGACCAGATCACGGCCCACGACGAAGGGAAAGCCGACCTGCGTGGGGAAGAGCCCCGACCGCACGAACGTGTCCACCGGGTTGACCGCGGTGGCCAGGACGTCCACCAGCACGTCGGTGGGGCCGGGCCGGGGCGCGGCGATCTCGCCGTACCGGATGACGTCGGCGGAACCCAGCTCCTCGATGTACGCAGCACGCATGGCACCCCATGTTTCCACCTCCGCCCCGGAAACCTCGGCCGAACCGGACCGTCACCAGCGCACCGCGGTGAAATCGACGGGCCGGGGCCGCAGTTCGCGGGTCCGGGCGGTCAGCCCGCGCAGTCGCCGGGCCATCTCGTCGGCGGGCAGGCGCCGGCGGTCGCCATGGCCCGGCAGCAGCCACTCGAAGCGCAGCCGGCCGGCGGTGCGCGCCAGGGAGGCGGCCAGCTCCCGGATGTCGTACCAGGTGACGCTCTCGGCCACCTCGATGTCCCCGGTGGTGCGCGACCAGTAGAAGCTGTCGCCGCTGAAGCAGTACCGGTCGTCGGCGAGGAAGAGCACGCTGCCTCGGGTGTGGCCGGGCAGGGGGTGGGCGATGACGCCCTCGGCGATCTCCACCGGGTCGGTGCCCCGCAGGACGCGGTCGGCGTCCTGCGAAGCATCGAGGTCTCCCTCGTGGATCCACAGCCGCGCGCCGAAGCGGTCGGCGTAGCGGCGGCCGTGCGCGGCGTGGTCGCGATGGGTGAGCAGGACGTCGGTGACGGGGGCGAGCCTCTCGTAGCGCGCCGCCAGTGCGGTGCTCCAGCGCGGGGTGTCCACCATCATCGCGGTGCCGTCGGGGCGGCGTAACAGGTAGGAGTTGGCTCCCGCGGTGTGCGTGGAATTGTGTCCACACAGGTGAACGGTGTCGTCCAGGGCCATCGGGAACGGGTCCAGGCCCGCATCCAGCCGCCCTCCCGGGGGGCGGATCGAGCGGGTGGGGCAGGCATGGGCGGCCGCGTGGAGCTGCCCCGCCTCGGCCCCGTCCCGCGGCTGCCGCAGCACGGCCGAGCGCCCGTCGACCTCACCGATCAGGCCGGGCGCGAGTTGTCTGGCGGCATCGCAGTTGGTGCACCGCTCGTCCACGTACCAGCCGTCCTCGAACCGTTCTCCGCTCATGGCCCGTTCCCTCCGCATCGTGTCCGTCGACCGGCCTCTCGCCCTCCAGGGGTATACGACGCACAGTGGACAGGGGAAGGGCACCTGGATCTTGTGGCCGGCGGAAGTACCGTTTCACGAAGTGTCAGGACCGAGTGACGCAGGCACGTCGAGAGCCGGCCGGGTCAGCGCCTCGGCTCCGCGCTCTCCACGCCGAGTGCCCAGGCCCCGTACGCCGTGCCGGTGGTCTCGAAGGAGAAGATCACATGGGACGCGGCGGTGTTGACGTCGCGCCAGAACCGCTGGACCGGGTCGGCCTCGAAGTGGCCCGTCGTCCCGGTGCCGCGGAAGAGCCGTTCGACGGCCGACACCGACAACTCGACCGCCAGCGCGAGGTCCCGCGGACCGCGGACCGCCGCCTCGCCCTCCCTGGTCTCCTCGATGCCGTCGGCGACCCGAGCGGCCCGCTGGACGAGGAGTGCGGCGGCGTCCACCTCTGCGGCCGAGCGTGCCAGGTCGATCTGTACCGACGGCTTCTCGCGCAGCGGGGCGCCCCGCCGGTCGGACCGCCGGAGGTTCTGCTCGGCCGCGGTCCGCACGGCACCCCGTGCGGCACCCACCACGGGCACGGCGAGCGGGAGCGCGTTCACCGCGTTCACGGGGACCGTGTGGCAGCGGGCCTCGGAGGCGGTCGCCCGGCCCGCGTTGATGTCGAACCTCGACAGGGTCAGATGCTCGGGTACGAAGACGTCGTCCAGGACCATGGTGTCGCTGCCGGTCCCCCGCATGCCCAGCGTGAACCAGGTGTCCTTGATGGTGATGTCGGCCTGCGGCACCGCGAAGAACCGCACCTCGCCCCGCCCGTCCGGGCCCACCTCGCCGGGTACGGCGGAGCAGGCGAAGACCCAGTCGGCGAAGCGCACTCCGCTGATGTACTTCCATTCGCCGCTGAGCCGCCAGCCGCCGGAGACGGGCTCGGCCTTCCCGGCCGGCATGAGCGCGCCCGCCATGAGGGCGTCCGGCCCGTCGCCCCAGATCACCGCCTGTCCCTCCGGGGGCAGGTACGCGCCGTACCGGGCCGCGTAGGCGGACAGCGAGGCCGCCCAGGCAGCCGAGGCGCAGCCCTCGCCGACCAGCATCACCGCCGAGGTCATGTCCACGAACCGGCCTTCCGTGCCGCCGAAGGCCGCGGGCACGAAGTGCCGGGCGAACCCGGCCTCCCGCACCGCCTCGACCACCTCGGACGCAAGGCACCGGTCGGCCTCCGTCTCGTCGCTGCACCGCGCCGCGATCTGCGCCACGCGCGGAGCACCGGCGACCACGGCCGCCACGCCCGGCCTCTCGGCAAGGATCGTCGCTGTGCTGTCGCTGAGCATATGTTCGCCACCTCCGTTGGGATGGCGGCAGTCTCTCCGGCCGAGCCCACGACAGTCCGCACCCAGGCCGGGACCGGCCCGTCAATCACCCGACCGGCTTCACTTCCCCGCACCTGCTCGGCCCCGCCGGCCGCGACGCGCTGCCGATGTCCCGGTTCGAACACCGGCCGGTCGACCAGCGCTTCATCGGCTGCCACGCAACCTGCGAGCGGCCGGTTTCGCACCTGGCACCCCCCTGGTGGGAGCCGATGTCGAGGCCTTCCTCCGGTTCCTCGCGGCCTGGGACCGGCGAACCTACAATGACGACATCACCCCTGTCCGTCGGCCGCCCCGGACCCGGTCGCGGCGGACGGGGAGGGTACGACTCGCCGTGATGGCCTGCGACGACAGTGGGAGGCCGCCGTGCAATTGGAAGAATTCCTGGCCCAGGTCCGCGACCGGGGCGAGTACCGCAGCCGCGAGGAGACCGAGCACGTCTGCGAGGCGGTCCTGTGGGTGCTCGCGACCCGGATCGCCCCGGAGGAGGCCGACGATCTGGCTGCTCGGTTGCCCGCCCCCCTGGACGAGGCCCTGCATCTGGACCGGGGGCGTCCCGAGACGTTCGACTGTGACGAGTTCCTCCGGCGGGTGTCCATGCAGACCGGCGCCCGGCCCCGCACGGCCGAGTGGGACGCGGACGCCGTCCTGTCCACGGTGGCCGACGCGGTGCCCACCCGGCAGCTCGACCACCTCCTGTCCTGCCTGCCGGACCGCTACGCCGAGTTCTTCGGCAGGCCGAATCCGAGCTGACCGAGCCGACGGGCGACTTCGCGGACAGCCCCGCGTGGGCGCTGTCGGCGACCGCGTGACGCTGTCGGCGCGAGCGGTCACTCGCCCTGCTGCACGGTCTCCTCGGTCAGTCGCCCTGCTGCACGGTCTCCTCGGTCACTCGCCCCGCTGCACGGTCTCCTCGGTCAGTCGCTCGTCGCACCACTGCCGGGCCACCTCGGCGACCTCTTCCAGGGCGCCGGGTTCCCCGAACAAGTGGGTCGCCCCGGGAACGACGTGCAGCGCATGCGGCACCCGCAGGTACCTGGCCGCCTCCTCGTTCAGCTCCTGCACCTGCGGGTCCATTCCGCCGACGACGAGCAGCACCGGGGCCCGCACCTGTCCCAGGGCGTCGCCCGCCAGATCGGGCCGGCCGCCCCGCGAGACCACGGTCAGCACCCGGTCGGGGCGCTGGGCCGCGGCCACCAGCGCCGCGGCGGCGCCCGTGCTGGCGCCGAACAGGACCACGGGAAGGCCCCGGGCGTCGGGCTGTGTGTCCAGCCAGTCGATCGCTGCCACGAGCCGTCGGCCGAGGAGCGGAATGTCGAAGCGGTGCTCGCCGGTCAGCGCGTCGTGCCGCTCCTCCCGTTCGCTGAGCAGGTCCATCAGCAGCGTGCCGAACCCTGCGGTGCGCAGTTCGGCGGCCACCATCCGGTTGCGCGGACTGTGCCGGGAACTGCCGCTGCCGTGCGCGAAGAGCACCACGGCCCGCGCCGCCGTCGGGACCACGAGGTCACCGGAGAGTGTGGCGTCGCTGGTGGGAACCAGAACCATGTCGGAGATCATCGGCATCACTTCTTCCACGCCTGCCGACCATCGGATCACCGCGGATCACGAGGATCCGGAAGTCCCTCCTGTCCACCATATCGAAGCGACGTATGTCATGTCTTTCACACAAAGCTCCTTGCCGGTCGTCCCCCGTTCGGCAGCTTCTGCGACATGCGGCACTTCATGGCTTCGGTCCCGGTGGTCCGATGAGCGGCTGGTGGTCCTCCCTGGAGGAACAGAGCCGGCGCCTCCCCTCCCTCAGCTCCTCGGTACCGAAGTACAGCAGCGGCCTGTGCTCACGGTCTCCTCCTCGTGATGCGACGGCCGACACACTTGATGCGCACTACATCTATCTACATAATGGCGTTATGCATAAGCAGGTCATGGCTGCCCGCCCCGTGGACGTGTCGGCCGAGCATCTGATGCTCGCCGTGGAGGAGATCGTCCGGTACGTGCGCCGCGGCGCCACCACCGGCGGCCTGAGCACCGCGGCCTCGTCCGCGCTCAGCCGGCTGGGGCGCGAAGGACCCCAGCGGCTGACCGAACTGGCCCGCGCCGAGAACGCCTCCCAGCCCAACATGACCCAGCTCGTCACCCGCATGGAGCGAGCCGGACTGGTGCGGCGCACCGCCGACAGCAGCGACGGCCGCGGGGTGCTGGTGGAGGCGACCGACACGGGTCTGGAGGTGTTCCGGCAACGGCGAACCGAACGCGCCGACGCCCTGGAGCGGCTCGTCGAGGAGCTGACCGAGCCCGAGCGGCACGCCGTGGCCATCGCGCTGCCCGCGCTGGCCCGGGTGATCCAGGACCGCCGGACACGTTCCTGAACCTGCCCGTCCCCGTACATCCACCCTCCCCGGAGAGAACTGGAGTTGAAGCGGTCATGAGCGCACCGCAAGGAAGGCCCGCCAGCCCGTTCCGGCAGCCCAGGGCCGTCTGGGCCGTGGCGTTCGCCTGCGTGATCTCGTTCATGGGCATCGGCCTGGTCGACCCGATCCTGCCCGCCCTCGCCCAGAGCCTGCACGCCTCGCCCAGCCAGGTCTCGCTGCTGTTCAGCAGCTATCTGATCGTCACCGCGGTGGCGATGCTGGTCGTCGGCTGGTTCTCCAGCCGGTTCGGCGCCAAGCGCACCCTGGTCATCGGCCTGGCCGTCATCGTGGTCTTCGCCGCACTGGCCGGCTCCACGGACTCCATCGACGGCATCGTCGGCTTCCGCGCCGGCTGGGGCCTGGGCAACGCCCTCTTCATCGCCACCTCGCTCGCGGTCATCGTCGCCTCGGCGAGCGGCGGGTTCGGCGGCGCGATCATCCTCTACGAGACCGCCCTGGGCCTCGGTATCGCCGTAGGACCGCTGCTGGGCGGCGAGTTGGGCGCCATCAGCTGGCGCGGCCCGTTCTTCGGCGTCGCCGTCCTCATGGGCATAGCCCTCGTCGCGACCCTCGCCTTCGTACCGTCCCTGCCCAGGCCCGCCCGGCCCACCTCCCCCATGGCCCCGCTCAAGGCGCTGCGCCACCGCGGTCTGCTGACCATGGGCCTCATGGCCCTGCTCTACAACTGGGGCTTCTTCACGATGCTCGGCTACGCCCCCTATCCGATGAAGCTCAGCGCCCACGAGCTGGGTCTCGTCTTCACCGGCTGGGGACTGCTGGTGGCCGCCTTCAGCGTCTTCTTCGCCCCGCGCCTGCAGGCCCGTTTCGGCACCGCTCCGGTTCTCTACATCAACCTCGTCGGTCTCGGCATCGTGATGGCGGTCATCGCCGCCGGCGTGCGGACACCGGCCGTCGTCATCGTCGCGGTCATCGTCAGCGGCGCCTTCATCGGCATCAACAACACCCTCACCACGCAGGCCGTCATGCTCGTCTCCCCCGTGGAGCGCCCCGTGGCCTCCTCCGCGTACGGCTTCCTGCGTTTCATCGGCGGCGGCCTGGCGCCGTACGCCGCCGGCAAGCTCGCCGACGCCACCGACCTGAGCGTGCCCTTCTACCTCGGTGCCGTCACCTTCGTCCTGGCCGTCCCCGTCCTGGCCAGTGGGCACGGCCTGTTGCGCCGGGCCGAGACGGACACCGGTGACAGCGAATCCACGGCGCCCTCGCTGACGCCCGTCGGCGCCCCGGCCACCGTGGACACCCCGCCGGTCATCGTCGCGGTGGGCGCGCACGACCGGGCCGCCGCCATCGTCGACGCGGCGGCCCGCCTCGCGCGGGACACCGGCAGCCCGCTGGAGGTCGTCCACGTCCAGCAGACGGCGGTGGTCGAGGAACAGGCCGTCGAGACGGAGACCGTCGAACAGGCCCGGGCCGCCGTGGTCGCCCACCTGGACCGTCTCGCCGGCCGAGGCATCGCCGCCACCGGTCAGATCCTCAGCAGCGTCGGCGACCACGCGGCCGCCGGCCGTGCGCTGGCCCGGCACGCGGCGCACGTGGGTGCCCGCGCGGTCGCGGTCGGCCGCTCCCCGCGTGGTCCGCTCGCCCAGTTCGCCGACGGCAGTCTCACCACGGCGCTCACCCACAGTGCACACTGCACGGTCGTGCTGGTCGACGCCGACGACACCCGCCGGCACCTGACGCCGGCCGCCCTGGCGGAACTGCGCGCGACCGCGGTCTGAGGTCCGCTGCCGCCCCGCGCCACGACACCTCTGCGGAAACGGTCCTGATCCTCAGGACCGTTTCGCGCCGGGCGCGGGCGACACGCCCTTCCGGTGCGTTCCGGATTGCGCTCGTGTGTGCGGCCGCTCATGGTCGGAGGGTGAGCATGTCACCCGCGCTGCGGCCGCCCGACAGCCCTCGTGAGACCGGCCGCGGTCGTGTGCAGGGTGCCCCGGGCGTTCTCCGGGCCCTCGCCGTGTTCGCAGCCGTCCGGTTCACCGGGGTCGTCCTGCTGATCGTGGTCGACGGACTGGCCGGCCGCCCGTTCGGGAAGAGCCTGGTCCATGCGTGGGACTCGGTCTGGTACCTGCACATCGCCGAACACGGCTACGGAACCCAGCTGCGCATCACCAGCACGGGCGCGGTCCAGACCGACTGGGCCTTCTTCCCCCTGTATCCGGCACTCATCCGGGCCCTGTGCGGCGTGCTCCCGCTGACCGCCGGGCAGGCCGGGCTGCTGATCTCCTGGAGTTGCGCGGGGATCGCCGGGTACGGCATCTACGCCATCGTCCATCACCTCCACGGGCGGACCGTCGCCACCGCTGTCGTCGCCCTGTGGGCCGTAGTGCCGCAGTCGGTCGCCCTCACCCTGGCGTACACGGAACCCCTGTTCACCGCGTGCGCCGCCTGGGCCCTGTACGCCGTGCTGCGCCGCCGCTGGCTGGCCGCGGGCTCGCTGGCGCTGCTGGCGGGCCTCACCCGGCCGACCGGGATCGCGGTCGCCGCGGCCGTGGCCACCGCGGCCGCGCACGAGGTCGTACGGCGGCGCGGGCGCGCCTCCCCGGGACTCCTGGTCGGCGCGGCCCTCGGTCCCCTGGGCTGGGCGGGGTACGTGCTGTGGGTGGGACGGCAGACCGGTGACCTGTGGCACGGCTACCTGCGGGTGCAGAGTGCCTGGAACTCCCGCCTGGACCTCT
This sequence comes from Streptomyces sp. NPDC001852, assembly GCF_042891825.1. Classification (NCBI taxonomy): domain Bacteria; kingdom Bacillati; phylum Actinomycetota; class Actinomycetes; order Kitasatosporales; family Streptomycetaceae; genus Streptomyces; species Streptomyces sp. NPDC001852. The sequence continues at coordinate 46,816 of NZ_JBIATN010000015.1, read as the reverse complement.
CGGTCGGGCCCCTGCGGTTCCTGGAGTCGATGCCGCTGCAGGGCAGTTGGGTGACCTATCCGGTCTCCGTGGTCCTGGTCGTGGCAGCCATCGTGTCGTTCTGCCTCTTGTGTCAGGACCGCGCCCCACTGCCGCTGGTGGTCTTCGCGGGCGTGCTGCTGTTGATGGCGGTCGCGGTGTCCGGTCCCTTCTCCTCCAAGCCGCGCTTCCTCCTTCCCGCGTTCCCCCTGCTCATCCCCCCGGCCCGCGCCCTCGCACGGGTGTGGCGCTCGCCCCCGTCCCCCCGGGTCCGCCTGGTGTGCGGCGGCCTCACGACCGTGTCCCTGCTCTACGGCGCCTACCTGGCGGCCCTCTCCGGCCAGCCGCTGTGAGGCACCGGCGCAGGCGCGCGTCCGCCCGGGGGCCGGGGTCGGCTCCGCGGGCTCACAGGTCCTTGCGCATCAGGACACACATCGTCTCGTGCCGGCGGAGGACACCGTCGGGTCCTTCGACGTCCCAGCCATCCGGCGCACGGCCGTACGCCACATAGCCCAGGCGTTCGTACAGCGCGCGAGCCCGCGGGTTGTCCTCCTCCACGGCGAGTTCCGCCCTGCTCAGGCCGCGCCCCGCGATGCGCTGTTCGGCGGCCCCGATCAGGAGGGTTCCGAGCCCGCGGGACTGCAGCGCTGGGAGCACCGCGAGCTGCCACAAGGTGCCGGCTCCCCCGGACACCCCGTAGTCGACGCCGCCGATCGCCACGGGCAGATCCACCGGGGTGCAGACCGCCAGGTAGTCCACCTCCCCCGCCGCGGCGCGCGCCAGCGCCCGCTCCACCTGGCGCAGATGGGTGGCCGAGCCGGACCAGGTGCACGCGGGGAGATCGCGGGGCAGCAGATCGCGCACGCCGACGGGCAGGACAATCGTGGCGGTGGACGCACTTTGAGCTGTCACGGCCGTGAGCATGCCGCCCGCAGTGAGCATCCGGCAAAGCATTTCTGAGCGTCGCCGGGCGGGCCAAGTCGTCGGCACGAGTTGGCAAGAGCAGCGGGAAGGTGCCGGGCCGGTGCGGCGTTGCCCGAGGCGGTACGGTCGGTCGGCGTCAGAGCGCCAGCAGCCCCGCTGTCGTCTCCTTGAACCCGCACGCGTCGAAGTAGAATGGACGCAGGTGGTCCTCGAAGTCGACGTGCAGCCACTCGCACCGAGCGGCGCGGGCCCCTTCGGCCGCGGTCGCGACGAGCGCGGTGCCGACTCCCCGGGTACGGCAGTGCTCGGCCACGACCGTGTCCAGGACGAAGGCGTGCGCTCCGCCGTCCCAGGCGACATTGACGAACCCGACCGGCGTCCCGTCCTCCCATGCACAGACCCAGCCGAGGCTGTGCCGCTGCAGCCTCTCCCGCCACTCGGTCCGACCCACCGGGTGACCGAAGCCCGTGGCGTGCAAGGCGTCGAGGGCCGCGTTGTCGAACTCGCCCCGCCACTCATAGGTGATCTTCATGTCCGGATCGTAGGGGGCGGGTAGAAACGCCGGTCGGCACCTGCACGAAGCCGCGTGGTGCACCCGTACCCCTGCGGCGTGCCGATGGAGAGTCCGGCCGGGTCCCATGGGGCCCGGCCGGACTCCCCGTCACGCCGTACGTCGCGGCTAGTTGCGGCGACCCGCGGGGTCGTGGGCGAGGGAGTCCCGGTCGGCTCCGGGCGGCGTCGCGGAACCGCCGGCAGCGGTGCCCGCGCCGGACGGCACCGCCTCGGCCCGGTCACCGTGCCCCGGCCACCACGCGGCATGGCCGATCAGTGCGGTGAGGCTCGGGGTGAAGAACATCGCCATGACGAAGGCGGCCACCGCGATGCCGAAGGAGACCGCGAAACCCATCTCGGTGAACAGCGAGTTACCCGCCAGCATCATCGTGGCGAAGGTTGCCGCCAGGATGAAACCGGCCGCCGCGACGGTCGGTCCGGCGTGCCTCAGCGCCATCCCGGCCGCCTCACGCGGGTCGCGGCCCTCGCGGGCCTCCTCACGGAGCCGGGCGATCATGAGGATGTTGTAGTCCGTGCCGATGGCGACCACGAACAGATACATGAACACCGGGAGCATGAACATCAGGCCCGAGTGTCCCTGCCCCTTCTGGAAGATCCACACGGTGGCGCCGAGGGTGGCGCCGAAGCCGAGGCCCACCGATGCCATCAGGTACCAGGGGGCGACGACGCTGCGCAGCAGCAGTCCCAGGATCACCATGATGAGGACGGCGGCCACCGGGAAGACCGTCTTGTAGTCGTGGTTCACCGCGGTGTTGATGTCCTTGTAGATCGAGGACATGCCGCCGACGACGGCCTCGGTGCCGTCAGGGGCGTCGGCGTGGGCGACGTCCCGGACACGGCCCACGGCGTCGATCGCCTTGTCCGTCGACGCCTCGTACTTGAGCGTGACGGTGAAGTCCGCGGTGCTGCCGTCCTTGTTGACCCGCGTCATACGGACGTTCTCGACCCCGTCCACGGCGGCGAGCCTGCTCACGTACGCGCCGAAGGCGGCCTTGTCCAGCGGTTTGCCGTCGGTGCTGGACAGGTAGACGTCGGTCGGTGCCGCGGCACCCGCCGAGTACGCCTTCTGCATCTGGTCCTGGACGACCATGGACTCCTTGGTCTTGGGCATCGAGCCCGAGGCCAGATCGAACGAGGCGTGGTAGCTGAAGATGCCGAGCGACAGCGCGACCAGGACGAGACCGGACACTGCGGCCGCGAGCGCCGGGCGGCGCTGCACCCCGCGGCCCAGGGCGGCGAACCGGGCGTTCTCCGGCTCCTTCTGCCAGGACTTGGAAGGCCAGAAGACCTTGGGCCCGATCAGCGAGACCACCGCCGGGACCAGGGTCAGACCCGCGACGAGGGTCGCACCGACCGCGATGGCGAGCGCCGGCCCCATCTGCTTGAGGAAGCCGAGGGTCGACAGCACCAGCGCGAGGAAGGCGATGATGACGGCACCGGCGGCCGAGGCGATGGCCTCACCGACCCGGCCGACCGCGTTGATCATCGCCTGCTTGGGTTCGTCACCGGCCCGCAGGGCCTCGCGGTAACGGAACATCAGGAACAGGAAGTAGTCGGTGCCCACGCCGAAGAGCACGACGATGAGGATCCCCGAGATCGAGCTGTTGGCCTGCAGGTCGAACAGCTTGGTGGCGTAGGAGATCAGGCCGTTGGCGACGGCCGACACCAGGACGATCAGCACCACGGGCAGTACGGCCAGCAGTGGCGCCCGGAAGATGATCAGCAAGGTCACCAGGATGATCGCGACGGTGCCGAAACCGATCAGCGCCTGTCCTCGCTTGGACGCGTCCTGCTGGTCGAGGGTCTGGGCGGCGGAACCGCCGAGCTTGACGTCGAGGTGCGTGCCCTTGGCGAGTTGCTTGACGTCGTCGCGCAACGCCTTCGCCGCGTCGGCCTGTTTGGGCTGACCGGTGTTCTTGCTGTCCATCTGGACCAGGGTCAGGTCGTACCTGCCGTCCTCGGACGGCGGGCCGGGGACGACCTTCTGCACCTCGTCGATGTGCTTCTTGCCCAGTTCGGTGGTGATCCGGGCGACGTCCTGCTTGTCGGCGGCGGTCAGCCTGCCGCCGTCCGTGCGCTGGTACAGCGCGATCGCGGACGGGGTGAAGGCGCTGGGGAACGCCTTCTGCTGGAGCTCCGCCGCTTTGATGGACTCGTAACTCTTGGGAAGGAAGCTGCTCTCGTCACTGTTCGAGGGCAGACTCGGAGCAGTGGCGACGATCGCCACTGCGGCGATCAGCCATGCCACGATCGTCCACACGGGATGTCGGACGACAGTGTTGCCAATACGTCGGAACATGCGGAAGGTCCTCCTGGACAGGAAGATCACCGCAGCCCGGGGAGCGGTCCCTGGCATCGGCGACCCCGAACGGCACGTATCGAACGGGCCGGTCGATCGGTTGTCTTGGGCCTCATGGTAGTGACCCGGATACGAAGAACATCTCATCAAGTGGTCTCGGCTCGAGTGTCGTTCGAGCGCTCGGGGGACGGGAGCGCACGGGGGACACGGAAGCCTTCGACCGAGCAGCGGGGAGCGAGGAGCCGGGACGGGCCGCTCAGCCGAGAACGAACGGGAGTTCGGCGGCGAGGTCACCCAGCGCGGCCTTCTCCACGTCGGTCGGCGTACGGCGTCCCGTGCCGATCAGCAGTGCTTCCCTGTCGGAGAACGCGGCGGGGAACGCGCTCCCGGCGATCTTCTCCAGCGACGCCCGCGCCGCCGCGAGGGTCTCGGCGGGCGGTTCGGCTGCCGACGGCAGATGGGCGATCAGGTCGAGGTGGTGCAAGGTCCACTCGACCACGTACGCGGACAGGTAGTCGCCGACGGTCAGCACCTCGTCGCGCGTGCCGACCCGGACCGCCGGATCGGCGAGTTCGGCCGCACGGCCCGCCGCGGAACCGACGTCGTCCAAGTGGAACTTCAGCCAACGCGGCTCGCCGTAGGCGGCGGCCAGCCGGGGGATCAGCGCGTCGAGCGGATCCTCGCCGGTCGGTGGTTCGACCAGGTTCCAGTAGGTGACCGCGTCCACGGTCGGTTCGGTGTCAGCGGGTGTGACCAGGGTGATCAGGACGTCCTGGGCATCGATGACCAGGTGGCACACCAGGTCCCGCACCAGCCAGCCGGTACAGCCGGACGGCCGCTCGAAGTCCTCGTCCGGAACTTCCGCGACCGCTGTGCGTAATGCCGTCCACGAGTGTGAGAAGAGATCCACCGGCCGCACGGTAGTGCGAGGCCGACGGCGCGGACAACCGAATTCGCGCGGGCCGGAACCTGCTCCGGCCCCGCTCACCGAGCGGAGGGCGAAAGCCTGTAGGTGGCCGCCAGGTCGCGGACCTCCACCGACAGGAACACCCTCTCCTCACCCCCGTCGTCCGCCGGCAGATGCTTGGCGAGCAGCGCCAGAACGCTCTCCGACAGCCGCGCCTTCCGCGCCTCCGACCGGCCGGGCATGAGACCGACCTCCACGTGGACGAAAGCGGCCTCCCGGCTCCGCCCGTCCCCGGCATACGTCTCCGCCGGCCGGAGCAGCGTCTTGCACACGCCCGACGTACCGGACTCCTCGACCACGAGCGGGTGGAGCTCCTCCACAAGGGCGCGAGCGTCGAAGGCCGCGGCCAGTCGGGAGGAGTAGTCGATGGTGAGGTGCGGCATGGAGGGCCTTTCACGCGTTCCCCGTAGTTTCGCCAGGCAACTATTTTCCCTCATGCCCTGCCCGCACCGTACGGCGGGTCGGCTCAGCGGGCGGCGTCCATGCGCTGGGTGCCGATGACCGACAGCAGCCGCAGTGCCTCCTCGGACGGTGTGCCGGGGACGGCGGTGTAGATCACGACCTGCTGGTCCCGGTCGCTGAGGTCGAGGGCGTCACAGTCGACGGTGACCGGCCCGACCAGCGGATGCCGGAACGTCTTGCGGAGGGTGGGTTCGCCGTCCACGTCGTGCGCGTCCCACAGCCGGGCGAACTCCTCGCTGCTGTCGCGGAGTTCGCGGATCAGCCCGGTCACCTCGGGATCGTCGGGGTAGCGGGCGGCGGCGGTGCGCAGCCGGCGTACCGCGTGCCGGGCGAACGCGTCGGCGTCGGACACGCCGTACAGGCGCCGCCCCTCGGAGCGTCGGCCGAGGAAGGCGCGGCGCGCGAGGTTGCGGTCGCGACGCGGCAGTGCCGAGAAGTCCTCCATCAGGGCGGCTGCCAGTTCGTTCCAGGCGAGCACCTCCAGCGTGGCCGACGTGACGAAGGCCGCGGACTGCGGGAGCCGGTGGATCAGGTCGAGGATGCCCTGCCGCACCTCGCGCGGGGGTCCGGGTGCACGGTCGGGCGGGGCTCCGGCCAGCAGATGGAGGTGCTCGCGTTCGGCGTCCGACAGCCGCAGGGCGCGGGCCAGCCCGGCCAGTACCTCACGGGACGGGCGCGGGCCGCGGGCCTGCTCCAGCCGGGTGTAGTACTCGGTCGAGATGAACGCCAGCTGCGCCACCTCCTCGCGGCGCAGCCCCGGTGTGCGCCGGCGCGGCCCGGCGGCCAGGCCCACGTCGGCAGGGCTGATCCGCTCGCGCCTGCTGCGCAGGAATCCCGCCAGTTCCACTCTGTCCACGCCTCCAGTGTGCGGGTGTGCCGCGAGCCCGATCCAGGTACTGAGGGTGCCTGGCTCGGGCCCGTCCCGCGGGCGCACGCTCGCTGCCATGGACAACACACCGAACAAGGGCACGCCCCCGCGGGGCCTGTTGGCCGGCAAGGTCGCCTTCATCACCGGCGCCGGGCGCGGGATCGGCGCCGCCGCGGCGCGGCTCTTCGCCCGGGAAGGGGCCCGGGTCCTGCTCGCGGCCCGCACCGAGGCTCAGCTGAAGGCCGTCACCGAGGAGGTGCGGGCGGCCGGCGGCACCGCGGACCACGTCGTGTGCGACCTGGCCGACACCGCGAGCGTGCGGGCCGCCGTGGACCGTACCGTCGACCTGTACGGCCGCCTCGACATCGCTTTCAACAACGGCGCGACGATCCAGCCGCCGGGCCCCATGGACCAGCTCCCGGAGGCGGGGTTCGACCACGTGTACAGGGTGAACCTCAAGAGCGTGTGGCTGGCCATGGTCGCCGAGGTCGCCGCCATCCGGGCCACCGCCGGCACGGGCGCCATCGTCAACAACTCGTCCGTCGGCAGTCTGCGGGGCAACCCCGAACTGCCCGCGTACGGTGCGATGAAGCGGGCGGTGAACAGCCTCACCGAGTCGGCGGCGGTGACGTACGGCCCCGAGGGCATCCGCGTCAACGCGATCGCGCCCGGCAACACCCTGACGGAGATGATCCGGGCCTGGGAAGCGGAGGCGCCCGGCCTTCAGGACCGGCTCACGGCGCTCACCCCGCTGCGCCGTGCGGCCGTTCCCGAGGAGATCGCCGAGGCCGCCGCCTGGCTGCTGAGCGACCGTTCCTCCTTCGTGACGGGCACGGTGCTGCGGGTCGACGGCGGCGCACGCGCCTGACCGGGCGCGGGGGTCAGCCGAGCCCGAGGACACTCATGGTGCGCTCGGCCATGCGCTGCTCGCCGAGCGCGTTGGGGTGGACCGGGACGATGTTCTGCCCGAAGAGGAGCGGCTCGATCCATCGGGTGCCGACGGCCTGGCACGCGTCGTGTCCCTCGGACGCCTCGGAGAAGTCCACGTACGTGGCCCCGGTCTCCGCTGCGGCGCGTTGCACGACGGCGTTGAGATGGGCCTGCAGCGCGTGCAGGTAGGGCACGTCGCCGGACGCGACCGGGAGCCGGGCGAAGCAGGACGGGTCGGCGGTGGCGGGCGTGATCCACGGGTAACCCAGCACGGCGACGCGGGCGTTGGGAGCCTTGGCCCGCACGGCGCGCAGCGCGTTCTTCAGCGCGGGGTAGGTCTTCGCGTCGACCGCGTCGTCGAAGGAGGTGCCGTAGGTGTCCTTGCACGGACTGCCCTTGCCCCCGCTGAGGATGCCCGCGCTGCCGCAGGCGAGCATGGCGCCTATGAAGGTGCCGTTGTCGTTGCCGCCGATCGTCAGCGTCACCAGGCCGGTGTCCGCGCCGACCGCGTCCGCCTGCGGGGCGACCCCGGGGTACTGGGACCCGGTGAAGTCCTTGGTCTGGGCGGCGCCACAGGTGACGTCCGTCAGCCGGGCCCCGGAGCGGGCGGCGATGACGTGGGGGTAGTTGGCCGTGGAGCGCAGGCAGACCAGGTTGCTCGCGTCGACGGGCAGGACGCCCGAGGCGGCGCTGTAACTGTCGCCGAGGGCGGCGTAGTTGAGCGGCGTCGTGGCGTGGGCGGGTACGGCGGCGGGACCGAGGGCCAGGGCGCCGGCGAGTGCGGAGGTCACGGCGACGGCCCGGCGCAGGGCAGGCTTGGGCATGGGCGGGTGCTCCCTCTTCTCGGGTGGGGGGACACAGAGCAGGCGGGCATGACGGGGCCCGCGCGTGTGCTGGTGCGCGAGAAAGCGGCGGCTCAGAGCAGTGGGGAAGTGACCGTTGGCGGGATTACCGCCGGGTTCTACCGATAGGTAATGTGCGGTCGCCGCGCCACGGAGTCAACGTTGTTGACAGAAATTCTTGAAACGGGCCTGACCGTGGGCGTCACCCGCCGTGTCCCCCGGTGAAACCAACTGTCCCCAGCTGAAACCAACCGCGTGCCGCAGCCGCGGACACCGCGAAAGCGGCACGCCTGACATGCCCCGACGGCCGCCGTGGCAGGCTCGGCAACCGGTCCTGGGGTTTGTGACGACGGACGCCCTCGGACGGCGGCCCGAACGCGGGCCGTGGGCCGCCGAGTGGGGGCGGTTCGACGCCCACAGGGGCCCGAGGACGGGCGGAGACCGCCACCCTTACCGAGTCGTGACGTGTCGGTCGTGTGCCCCGGTCCCGGCGCCCTCCGCGTCTAGCGTGGCCGTATGCGTGTACTGGTCACCGGCGGAGCCGGGTTCATCGGGTCCCATGTCGTCGAGGCGCTGCGGGCGCGCGGGCACGAGCCGCTCGTGTACGACGTCCGGCAGGATCCCGGCGCGGACGTGCGCAACCCGGCGTCCGTGGCCCGGGCGCTTGCCGGGGTGGACGCCGTCTGCCACCAGGCGGCGATGGTCGGGCTCGGCAACGGTGTCGCCGACGCGGCGGAGTACGTCTCGCGCAACGATCTCGGCACGGCCGTGCTGGTCGCGGCCATGGCGGAGGCGGGGGTACGGCGCCTGGTGCTCGCGGGGTCGATGGTGGTGTACGGGGAGGGGCGTTACGCCTGCCCCCGTCACGGGGTCGTACGCCCCGGACCGCGGACCGCGGCCGACCTGGAGGCGGGCCGCTTCGAACCGCCCTGCCCGCGGTGCGGCGCATCGCTCACCCCCGGTCTCGTCGCCGAGGACGCCCCGACCGACCCACGCAACGTCTACGCCGCGACCAAACTCGCCCAGGAACACCTGTCGGCCGCCTGGGCGCGCGCCACGGGCGGTACGGCGATCTCGTTGCGCTACCACAACGTGTACGGCCCCCGGATGCCCCGCGACACGCCGTACGCCGGCGTCGCCTCCTTCTTCCGCTCGGCCCTCGAACGCGGCGATGCTCCGCGGGTGTTCGAGGACGGCCGGCAACGGCGGGACTTCGTCCACGTACGGGACGTGGCCGCGGCCAACGTCCTGGCGCTGGAGGCCGGGCCCCGCCCGGGGACCCTCACGGCGTACAACACCGGCAGCGGTGAGCCGCACACGGTCGGCGACCTGGCCCGCGCCCTGTCCGCCGCCCACGGCGGCCCGGACCCGGTCGTCACCGGCGAGTACCGCCTGGGCGACGTCCGCCACATCACGGCGGACTCCTCGCGGCTGCGCGCGGAACTCGGCTGGAAGCCGGAGGTGGCCTTCGCGGACGGAATGCGGGAGTTCACGCGAACGCACTGAGCGTGTCCCCACCCGCGGGACGGCGTCGCCGTCGATCATGGCGTTGATTCGCAGGGACATCGCATGACCGAGTCGAAAGGACAGCCATGTCGCGACGGACCCCGAGGCCGACCCGCGCCCAGGTCGCAGCACTGCTCACCGCACCGGTGCTCGGCCTGGGCCTCCTCGTCCCACCGGCCTTCGCGGACACGCCGCCGCCCGGCCAGAAGATCGACGGCGCCACCGTCATCGACCGGGTCTGCCGGCAGGCGAACGACGATCCCGAGGACGGCCCGGGTCTGTCCTGCGAAAAGGACATCGCGCCGATGCTCTCGCGCCTCATCGGCCCGGGGAGCGGGCTCACCTGCCGGAGCCAGTCCCCGAGCGCCATCGACTGCCGCCGGGAGAGGTGACCGTTCGCGCCTACGCCGTCGGAAGGGTCACCTCGAAGCGGCAGCCGCCCGGGATGTTGCGGACGGTGGCCCGGCCCTGATGGGCCTCGACGATGCCCCGTACGATCGCCAGCCCCAGCCCCGCCCCGGCGGGCGGGGTCCGGGCGTCGGTGCCGCGCCAGCCCGTGTCGAAGACGCGCGGCAGGTCCTCCTCGGGGATGCCGCCGCAGCCGTCCGTGACGGACAGCACCACGCCGTCGTCGGTGCGCTCGGCGGCGACCGCGACGGTGCCGTCCGGCGGGGTCCGGCGGATGGCGTTGACCAGGAGGTTGCCGAGCACGCGTGTCATCTCCTTGCCGTCCACCTCCACCGGAACGGCTTCGACGCGATCGCCCACCAGCCGTACCCCGTGTTCCCGGGCGAGCGGGTCGGCGCCCGCCAGTGCGTCGCAGACCAGGTCGTACAGGGAGATCCGGGTCGGGCTCAGCGGGAGGGTGCCGGCATGGATGCGGGAGAGTTCGAAGAGGTCGCCGACCATGTCGTTGAGCCGTTCGACCTCGGTGCGGATCTGCTTGAGGTAGCGGCCGGGGTCGGCGGCCACGCCGTCCTCCAGCGCCTCCGACATGGCGCGCAGTCCGGCGAGCGGGGTGCGCAGGTCGTGCGAGATCCAGGCGACCAGCTCGCGCCGGGACTTCTCCAAGGCCCGCTCCCGTTCCCGGGATTCGGCCAGCCGTGCGCTGGTGGCGGCCAACTCGCGGCCGAGGGCGTCCAGTTCGGCGGTGGCCGGTCCGTGCGGGGCGGCGAAGGCGCCGGCGTCGCCGAAGGAGCGGGCGGCGTCGGTGAGTTCACGGCTGCGGGCGACGACCCAGCGGCCCAGGAGCAGCGCGGTGGCCAGGGAGACCACGGCCGCCATCGCGACGACGGTGGTGACCACGGTCAGGTCGTGGGAGGACAGGAACATCGCCCAGGCGACGGCGAGGGTGCCCGTGAGCATGGCGACGACGCCGACCGCCGCGACCACGGCGAGGGATGCGGTGAGCGAGCGGCGCCGGATCAGGCGCAGCACGCCCGCTCCCGCCACGCCCGCGGCCGCGGCGCCGGCGAAGGCGTAGAGGGCGATGAGGAGGGTGTCCCGCATGGTCAGTGCACCGCCTCGCCGGACCCGAGGCCGGGCTCGAAGCGGTAGCCCACGCCCCACACCGTCTGGATCAGGCGGGGCCTGGCCGGGTCGTCCTCGACCTTGCCGCGCAGCCGTCGGACGTGGACGGTGACGGTCGACAGGTCGCCGAAGTCCCAGCCCCAGACCTCGCGCATCAGATCCTCCCGGCTGTAGGCCCGGCCCGGATGCCGCAGGAAGAAGGCGAGCAGGTCGAACTCGCGGAGGGTGAGGGCGAGTTCGGTGCCGTTCTTGGTGGCCCGGCGGGCGTCGGGGTCGACGCTGAGTCCGGCCGCGGCGAGCCGGTGCCCGGTGGCGACGGGGCGGCTGCGGCGCAGCACCGACTCCACGCGCAGGACCAGCTCGCGGGGGCTGAAGGGCTTGGTGACGTAGTCGTCGGCGCCGACCTCCAGGCCCAGGATGCGGTCGTCCTCGTCGCCTCGGGCGGTCAGCATGATGACCGGCACGGGCCCGCCGTCCCGCATCCGCCGGCACACCTCCAGGCCGTCCATGCCGGGCAGCATCAGGTCGAGCACCACGAGGTCGGGCCGGTGCGCGGCGGCGTGGGCGAGGGCACTCGGGCCGTCGTCGGCGCGGTCGACCGCATAGCCGGCGCGGTGCAGATATCCGGTGACGACCTCGGCGACGGTCGGATCGTCGTCCACGACCAGGATCCGGGCCGTCTCGGCTGCGGCTTCGGTCCCGTGGGGCTCGTACAGCGGTTGCATGGCTCCAGCGTCGCACCGTGCGGTCCCCGGCGTGCGGCCGCGGGTCCGGCGTCCGCGTTTCGTAAGGACCATGAGTCCGATATGCCCGATCGGCGTTCGTAGGGTGAAACCGTGACGACCACTTCAGCGGACGTCGACGTGGTGCTGCCCTGCCTGGACGAGGCCGAGGCCCTGCCCTGGGTGCTCGGCCGGATCCCGGCCGGCTGGCGCGCCCTCGTCGTCGACAACGGTTCCACCGACGGCTCCCCCGGCATCGCCCGCGCGCTCGGCGCGACGGTGGTGCACGAGCCGCGGCGCGGTTTCGGCGCCGCCTGCCACACCGGACTGACCGCGGCCACGAGCGACATCGTGTGCTTCTGCGACTGCGACGCCTCCCTCGACCCCGCGCTGCTCGTTCCCTTCGTACGGGAGATCCGCGACGGCGCGGCCGACCTGGTCCTCGGCCGGCGGCGCCCCGAGGGCCGGGGCGCCTGGCCGGCCCACGCCCGCGCAGGCAACCTCGCGCTGGCCCGGATGCTGCGCCGCCGTACCGGGCTGCGCCTGCACGACCTGGGCCCGTTGCGCGCCGCCCGCCGTGAGCCGCTGCTCGCGCTGGGCCTCACCGACCGGCGCAGCGGCTATCCGCTGCAGATGGTCGTCCGCGCGGCCGACGCCGGCTGGCGCATCGCCGAGCACGACGTGCCCTACCGCCCGCGCACCGGCGCCTCCAAGGTGACGGGCACCTGGCGCGGCACCTGGCAGGCGGTGCGGGACATGAGCCGCGTGCTGGCCGAGACCCCGGCCGACGGGGGGATCGTACGGTGACCACGTTGCTCGTCATCGCCAAGGAACCGCTGCCGGGGCGGGTCAAGACCCGGCTCACCCCGCCGTTCACGCCGCAGCAGGCGGCTCAGCTCGCCGAGGCGGCGCTCGCGGACACCCTGCACGCCGTGGCGGCGGCGCCGGCGACCCGGCGGGTCCTCGTCCTCGACGGAACGCCGGGGAAGTGGCTGCCGGCCGGCTTCGACGTGGTGCCGCAGTGCTCGGGCACGCTGGACGAGCGGCTGGCGGACGCCTTCGCGCACTGCTCGAGCCCGGCGCTGCTCATCGGCATGGACACCCCGCAGGTGACGCCGGAGCTGCTCACCGTGGACTTCGCGGACTGCGACGCGTACTTCGGCCCGGCCGAGGACGGTGGTTTCTGGGCCCTGGGCCTGGCCGAGCCCGACCCCGCCCTGCTGCGGGGCGTGCCCATGTCGACGCCCGCGACCGGGGCCGTGCAGCGCGAGCGGCTGGTGGCCGCCGGGCTGCGGGTGCGCGAGCTGCCCCGGCTGCGGGACGTCGACACCGTCGCCGACGCGCACGCCGTCGCCGCGCTGGCTCCGCGCGGCCGGTTCGCGGCACGGCTGGCCGGCTGCACACCGGTCACCCCGCGATGAGGGGCGGCTCCGTCGCCTGGGCGGCCGCCGATCCCTACGCGGCCGCGCTGCGCACCGGCCGCGGCCCACTTTTCCTGCGCCGCACCGACGGCTGGCTGCTGCCGCTGGAGGTGGAGCGCTGGTGCGGGCGGGCCGACCAGGTCGACAGGGAGGTCCTGGACCGCTGCGAGGGCGCCGTCCTGGACGTCGGCTGCGGTCCCGGCCGGCTGGTGGCGGAACTCGCCGCCCGGGGCCGTACCGTGCTCGGCATCGACGTCAGCGCGGCCGCCGTCGACCACACGGTCCGCCTCGGCGGGCAGGCGCTGCGGCGCTCGGTCTTCGAGCCGTTGCCGGGCGAGGGCCGCTGGGACACGGTGCTCCTCATGGACGGCAACATCGGCATCGGCGGGCAGCCTTCCGTGCTGCTGGAGCGGGTGGCCGCGCTGCTGCGCCCGGGGGGTCTGCTGATCGCCGAGACCGTGCCGGGACACGTCGACGAACGCGCCCGGGTCCAGGTGGTCGACACGGTCGGCGCCGCCCGGGCCACCGGTGCCCCGTTTCCCTGGGCGCGCCTCGGCACCCCGGCCCTGCTGCGGTACGCGCGCAGGGCCGGGTGGCGGTCGGTGGCTCAGTGGTCGGCGGGCGGCCGGTGCTTCGCCGCCCTGCGCACGCGCCATGCGAGCAGCAGCGCCGAGCCGCCGAAGAGGACGGCGGTGATCAGCAGCCAGCGGGTGAGGAAGCCGTCCGGCGAGAGCCCGGTGGCCGACCGGTAGCGCCCGGCCGTCATGCCGCTGATCAGCGGGAACCAGACGAGCAGGAGCAGTCCGGACAGCAGGGCCGGGACGCGCACGTACAGCGTCCAGCCGCGCCGTCCGGCCGCTCCCAGGCCGCCGGTGACCGCCCGGTCGGCCAGCGTGTACAGCGGCAGCAGGACGAGATCGTGCAGCAGGGCGGCGCCCACGATCCACAGCGCCACGCCGAACCAGTCACCGGCGAGCAGCCGCACCCCGGCGTATGCGGCGAGAGCGAACGAGCAGGCGAGCAGCAGCAGTTGGAAGGGGCTGCCCAGGCTGAGGCGAGGCGGCATCACAGGTCTCCGAAGGTCAGCCGGCCCACCCACTTGGTGTTGAGCACACCGGGTGCCGCCGGGACGATGACCCGCGCCGGGTGGCCGTGGTCGGGGGACAGTTCCTCGCCGTTGACGAAGAGCGCGAGCAGAGAGCGTCCGTCGGCCACCTGGTTGGCGCGCAGGGCCGCACGCCGGAACGCTCCGTGCCGTTGCAGGGACTCCACGAGCACGTCCGGCGGATCGCCGTCGTAGCCGACGAGCGCGGCGAGGTCGCGCAGTCGTACGCCGCGCCACCACTGGTCGGCCGTCGACCAGCCCTCCACGCAGGCGATGGGCAACGAGGCACTGTGCTGCGGCAGTCGAAGCAGCTGGGCGCGGCTGAGCCGGACGGTTCCGGTGCGGCCGGTGACGACGAGCCGCCAGGCGTCCTCGTGGGTGTCGGCCGGGGTGATGCCGGCGTAGGCGGCGGTCTTGTTGATCTGGAAGCCGTTCGGGCCCCCACCGGGATCGGCGGTGCCGTGCGGCGCGAGCAGGGCCGTACGGCGGAAGGGCCCGCCCAGGCTCTGCCCGACCGTGGTCAGGAACAGCAGCAGGGAACCACCGCCGACCAGCCCCAGCGCGCCGCGCCGGGAGACGGTGGGCGCCGCGGGGCGCGGGGAGACGAGGTCGTTCTGCTCCTGCCTGCGCCGCCGCACGGCGCGTACCGCTGCCGGTGTCTTCAGCGCGGCGTGTGCGACGAACGCGGCGAAGAACACCCATGCGCCGTAGAAGTGCAGCGGGTAGAAGGAGCCCGGGAAGACATAGTCCAGCTGGACGTTGAGGACTCCGGTGGTGAACTCGAACAGCCCTCCCCCGACCAGCAGTACCAGGGAGATCCGCTCCAGTGCGTGCGCCAGGGAGCGGGCCGGCGGCAGGGTGAAGAGCCTCGGCACCACCGACCACAGCTTGGCCAGCAGCACGGGGATCAGGGTGATGCCGAGGGTGACGTGGACACCTTGGGTGAGCCGGTACAGCCACACCGGGTCGGTGGGCCAGGCGAAGAGGTAGAAGCCCAGGAGGCCCTTGTCCGGGGTCATGTCGTTCACCCGGGACAGGCCCGGGTTGTAGGCGGCGTACGACACCAGGCCCGTCACGAACAGCACGGTGATGCCGACGAGCAGGACGAGGCCGAGCACCGAGGTGAACCAGGGGCCGCGCAGGGGGCTGCGCCAGAAGCCTGGGGAAGTGGGAAGCCGGGGATGGTCGCGCATGTCCCGACCGTAGGCCGCAGGACGCCCGGGAAAGGGCTCGCGACCGGTGACGAAACGCTGACGTCGGGCCCGCACGGCGGCCGGTCGCCGATCCCCCGGCCTAGCGTTCCGGTGTGACCCGATCTCTCCGCCACGACCTGTACGCCGCCGGTGCCGTTGCCCTCCTCGTGACGGCGGCCGTCGTCGTCGGCCGGCACATCCAGGACACCCGCCACACCCTGATCGTGCACTGGCCGCCGCTGTTCGCGGACTGGGACCCCCACCTCGGCCCCGGCACCCCGGCGGCCCTGGCGGTGGCGGCGGCCACCGTGGCCCACGGCCCCGCCGTCGCGGCCCGGCTGCCCTGGCGCGGGCTGCTCGCGGCGGCCTGGGCGGCCGCCCTGTCCTGGATCCTGTCCCTCGCCCTGGTGGACGGCTGGCACCGGGGCATCGCGGTCAGGCTGACCACCACCAACGAATACCTCCGGGTCATCGGCCGCTTCCACGACATCCCGGCCACTCTGCGCGACTTCTCCCACCACATCGTCAGCGGCACCCCCGACCCCTGGCCCGCCCATATCGCCGGCCACCCGCCGGCCGCCACGCTCACCTTCGTGCTGCTGGACCGGATCGGACTGCGGGGCGGCGGCTGGGCCGGGATGTGGTGCATCACGGTCGGTGCGACCGGCTGCGTGGCCGTGCTGATCGCGCTGCGCGCGCTGGCCGACGAGACGCTCGCGCGCCGGGCGGCGCCGTTCCTGGTGCTGGCCCCGGCCGCGGTGTGGCAGGGCACCTCGGCCGACGCCTACTTCGCGGCCGTCGCCGCCTGGTCGCTGGCCCTGCTCGCCCTGGCCCTGACCCGACGGTCCCACGGGTACGCGGCGGCCTCGGGGCTCCTCTTCGGCCTGACCTGCTACCTCTCCTACGGTCTCACGCTGTTCGCCCTGATCGGCGCGGCAGTCGTCGCGCTCGCGCGCCGCGAACTGCGGGACCGCCCGGCCGTCCTGGTGTCCCTGCTCGCCGGACTGGCCGTGGTCCCCGTGCTGTTCACGCTCGCCGGTTTCGACTGGTGGCACGCCTACCGCCTCCTCGTCACGCGCTACTACCAGGGCGTCGGCGGCACCCGTCCCTACGGCTACTGGGTCTGGGCCAACCTCGCCTGCACCGCCCTCATCACCGGCCCGGCCACGGCGGCGGGTCTGCGCCGGACGACCAGGGCGCTGCTCCCGGGGACCGGCGCCCGGCGCCCCGCGGACCTGCGTCTGGCGCTTCTGGTCTCCGTGGCGCTGTACGCCCTGCTGGTCGCCGACCTGTCCGGGATGAGCAAGGCGGAGACGGAACGGATCTGGCTGCCCTTCGCCCTCTGGCTCCTCCCCGCCTGCGCCCTCCTCCCCCACCCCCGCCCCTGGCTCACCGCGCAGGCCGTCCTGGCCCTGCTCCTCAACCATCTGCTGCTGACGGGCTGGTGAGTGCTCCCGAGCAGGGTGACGCCCCGTGACCGTCGTGCGATCCGGGCGTTGCCCCGGACGTGGGGCGGGGCCGTTGTGGCCGGAATGGCGTACTGGTGCGGGGCGTACCGCTGCCACTTCGCTGAGCAGAGACGGCAGGAAGGACAGGGGAGATGGACTTCGGCAGCGTCGGTCGGCGCGGATTTCTCGGTACGGCGGCGGCAGGGCTGGTCACAGCGGTCTCCGCGCGGCCGGCGACGGCGGCAGGAGCCCCGGCCGGACCGGGCGTCCCGGCCCGCGCCGGCGAACGGGTGCTCACCTACACGCAGGTGACCGGCGGTTCGGTCACCGGAAGCCCGGCCGCCGGTGACCTGATCGCCGAAGTCCAGGGGGCGCTGTGGCGGGTGTCCCGGGACGGCGGACGGGCCGTGCAGGTGACGGGCTGGGAGCTGGAGGCGACGCGCCCCGCGCTGTCGCCCGACGGGAAGACGCTGGCCGTGTGCGGTTACCGCGGGGGTGGCTTCCACCTGTGGTCGCTGCGGACGGACGGCGGCGGGCTGCGGCAGTTGACGGACGGGCCCTGGGACGACCGCGGGGTCGCGTGGTCGCCGGACGGCACCCGACTGGCCTTCTCCTCCGAACGCGGCGGGGACGCCACGTCCGGTTCCTCCTACGGGCTGTGGGTGCTGGACGTGGCCGACGGCCGGCTACGGCGGCTCACCGGCGGGGACCACGAGGACTTCGATCCGGCCTGGTCGGCGGACGGGCGGTCGCTGGTGTGCGTGCGCGCCGCCCACACGCCGGGCGGCGGCAACGACGGCGGGCTGTCGCTCGTCCGCGTGCCGGTGTCGGGCGGCCCGGCCCAGGTGCTGCGCACGGTGACCGGCGGCCGGCTGCTGTGCCCGTCCGTCTCACCCGCGGGGCGGATCGCATATGTGCAGCTGACCGGCGCGGGCAGCCCCGGGCAGCCGGCCGACGCGGCACGGCTGGTGGTCGACGGTGAGGTCGTCACGGCCGACGAGGACCTGGCGGCCGCTCCGCCGTGCTGGCTGAGCGAGGACGAGCTGCTGTACGTCGGGGACGGCCGGATCCGTGTCCGCTCCCTCACCAGGTCCTCGGTGCGGGAGGTTCCCTTCACCGCGCGGATGACGGTGCCCGGTCCGTCCCGGGGACGTCGACGGGCGCCGCTCGCACCGGAGTTCCCGGCCCCGGTGCGCGGTCTGCACCGGCCGGCTCTGTCCCCGGACGGTCGCAGCGTGGCCTTCGTGGCGCTGAACGCCCTGTGGGTGCTGCCGGTCGACGGCACGCCGCGCAAGCTGCTCCAGGCCGACGACGTGCACTTGGTGCAGATGCCGGCGTGGGCACCGGACGGGCGCAGCCTGCTGTACTGCACGGACCGGGACGGGCTGGTGGCCGTACGCCGTCATCACCTCGGCAGTGGCGCCGACGAGCCGTTGACCGAGGGCGGCCGGCTGTATCCCGCGCTGTCACCGGACGGCTCCCGGCTGGCCTGCCAGGACGTGACCGGGAACCTGCTGCTGCGCACCCTGGCCACGGGCGCCGAGGAGGTGCTGGCCCGGCCGCTGGCCACCGACGGGCCGCCCGGCGCGCCCACCTGGTCGCCCGACGGCCGGTACGTGGCGTTCTGCGACCGCAACCGGCTCAACCAGCGGTTCCGCGAGGGCTACAACCTGATCCGCGTCATCGACACCCGCACCGGCGGTGAACGCCGTCACCTGCCCGCCGAGCACCAGTCGCTGTCCGACCGGGTCGCCTCCGGGCCGGTGTGGTCGCCCGACGGCCACTGGATGGCGCTGGTCGCCGAGTCGGCGCTGTGGCTGCTGCCCGTGACGGCCGACGGCACCCCGGCCGGCCCGGCCCGCCGGATCACCGACGAGCCGGCCGACCACCCCAGCTGGTCCGCGGACTCCGGCACGCTCCTGTACCTGTCCGAGGGCCGGCTGCGCCGGCTCTCCCTCACCACCGCACGCGCCCGCACGCTCCCGCTCGGCCTGACCACCGGGCGCCCGGCGAGCGACGTGGCCGAACCGCTGCGGATCCACGCCGGCCTGCTGTGGGACGGCACCGGCACGCCGCCCCGGCACGACGTCGACATCCTCGTCACCGGCAAGCGGATCACCGCCGTCGAGCCGCACCGGGCCCGCCGCCCCGGACACCGCACCCTCGACGCCTCCGGCCGGACCGTCGTCCCCGGCCTCGTCGACAGCCACACCCACCCGTACCCGGCCACCTACGGCGCCCGCCAGAGCCTGACCACGCTCGCGTACGGCATCACGACCACGTTCTGCCTGGGCAGCCCGCTGTACGACGCGGTACGGCTGCGCGAGGCGGCCGGCTGCGGGACCCTGCTCGGCCCGCGGCAGCTCGCCTGCGCCGAACTGATCGACGGCGCGCGCACCGCGTACAGCATGGGCCGAGCCCACCGCACCCGGGACGGTGTCCGGCGCACGCTCCGGCGCGCCGCCGCCCTGGACGTCGACTTCGTGAAGACGTATGTGCGCGCCCCGGGCGAGGTCATGGCCGAGGCGGCCGAGGTGGCCCATGCGCTGGGCCTGCCCACCGGCAGCCATCTGTGCGCGCCGGGCCGGGCGGCGGGACAGGACCTGACCACCCATCTGCAGGCCACCCAGCGCCTGGAGTACGGGCATGCCACCACCCCGCTCGGCCGCATCGGCCAGGATCTGGTGCAGCAGTACGCCGACGGCTCCTTCGCCCTGATCATCACGCCGTTCAGCGCGCAGATCCTGCTCGCCGCCGATCCCGGGCTCGCCGAGGATCCGCGCGTCACGCACCTCATGCCGCCCTGGGACGTCGCCGTCGTCCGCGCACACGCCCGCACCGTGCCCACGGACGCGCAACGGCGGGCCCTGGCCGCCGAGATGGCCGACTACCGGCGCCTCGCTTCGAACGGCGCCCGTATCGCCCTGGGCACCGACGCGCCCCTGGTCCCGGTCGGGCTCTCGCTGCATCTGGGCCTGCGGGCCCTGGTCGCGCACGGCTTCACCGCCGCCGAGGCCCTGCACACCGCGACCGTGGAGCCGGCCCGTCTGTTCGGTCTCGACGCCGACCTCGGGACGGTGGAGGAGGGCAGGATCGCCGACCTGGCGATCGTCGACGGAGACCCGTTCTCCGACTTCGACGCCCTCGTCCGCATTCCGGTCGTGGTGCGCGAGGGAGTCCCGTACGCGCAGGGCGACTTGACGTCGGCTCACCGTTCCGCCGTGGTGCCCCAACCTCCCCAGGACATGTCCTGGCTGAAGGTGGCCGAACGGCTCCGGCGGGGGTCGTGCTGCCATCCTGGTGCGGACGGGTGAGGCACCTTTGGCTGAGGGACGGCCGGCGCCCCCGGGTGGCGCCGGCCGGTCCGGGTGTCAGGCGTCCTCGTCGTCGGTGGTGGTGCGGTCGGCCAGTCGTTCGTAACGCTGTCGGGCGGCCTGCGGTGTGCCGAGCCCGAGACCGAAGGCGATCTCGGGCCAGGTCATGCCCCGGCCGCGGGCCATCTGGAGGAGCGAGGCCTCCAGTTCGTCCAGCTCCGCTCGCACCAGCGGGACGAGGCTCAACGCGGCCGTGATGTCGGCACGGTCCACCTCCGGCTCGCCCTCGTCGAGCAGCGCGGCCCCGCTCAGCAGGAAGGTCACGAGCCGGACCGCCTCGTGCGGCGCGACGAGCGACGGGTGGGTCTGGCGACGCCGTTGCTCGTCCGTCGCCGCATGCCGCTCGGCGATGCGGAAGAGGGAGGCGTGGACCCGCTGGGCGCGCGCCTGCTCCGGCCGCGGCGGGCTGAAGGGGTCGGTGTGATCGGTGGTTGATGACATGCGACGAGGGTCCCGGCCAACACGACGTGACGTCAACTGTTTATTGTGAACGACCTGTTTGCCGTCTCAGGGGGTCGGCGCGGTGATCTCCCGCTTGAG
Source organism: Streptomyces sp. NPDC001852 (assembly GCF_042891825.1). Taxonomy (NCBI): domain Bacteria; kingdom Bacillati; phylum Actinomycetota; class Actinomycetes; order Kitasatosporales; family Streptomycetaceae; genus Streptomyces; species Streptomyces sp. NPDC001852. The sequence goes on along the minus strand of NZ_JBIATN010000015.1, from coordinate 26,094 downwards.
GATCTTGCCGCTCGGGCCCATCGGCAGCGCGTCCGTCAGCCAGAGGCGGCGCGGGTACTTGTAGGCGGCCACCCTGTCCCGGACGAACCGCTGCAACTCCTCGGTGTCCGCCCGGCCCCCCGGCCGCAGCACGACCGCGGCGGCCACCTCCTCGCCGAGCCGCTCGTCGGGCACGCCGAGGACCGCGGCGAGGGCGACGGCGGGGTGCTCGTGCAGCACCTCCTCGATCTCGCGCGGGTAGACGTTGTAGCCGCCGCGGATGATGAGGTCCTTCTTCCGGTCGACGATGTACAGATAGCCGTCCTCGTCCTGGCGGGCCAGGTCGCCGGTGCGCAGCCAGCCGTCGGGGATGGTGGCGGCGGTCTCCTCGGGGCGGCGCCAGTACTCCTTCATCAGGTTGGGTCCGCGCACGGCCAGTTCGCCGACCTCGCCCGGTGCGACGTCCCGGCCGGAGTCGTCCAGCAGCCGGACCTCGACGTCGCGGACGGGGGTGCCGATGGAGCCGGGCTTGCGCGGGCGGTCGGGGTGGTTGAAGGAGACGACGGGGCTGGTCTCGGACATGCCGAAGCCCTCCAGCACCATGCAGCCGAAGCGCCGCTCGAACCCGTGCAGGATCTCCACCGGCAGCGAGGCGCCGCCCGAGATGCACATGCGCAGGGTGGAGACGTCGGCCTCGGTGGCGCCCGGGTGCTGGAGCAGCGCCGCATACATGGTCGGGACGCCCTCGAAGACGGTGGCCCGGTCGCGGACGATGGCGTCGAGCACGGCCTGCGGCTCGAAGCGGGGGACGAGGCTGAGGGACGCCCCGCTGCGGACGGCGACGTTCATGGTGCAGGTCTGCCCGAAGATGTGGAACAGCGGCAGGCAGCCGACGATCACGTCGTCGGAGGTCAGCCGCTGTACCTCGGTGACGTTGACCTCGGTGTTGTGGCGGAGCCCGGAGTGGGTGAGCGCGGCGCCCTTGGGCCGGCCGGTGGTGCCCGAGGTGTAGAGCAGCACGGCGATGTCGTCACCGGCGGCGGCCGTCACCTCGTACTCCGGTTCCAGGCGCGCCAGTTCGGCGGCGAAGGCGGCCGGTTCGACCGTCAGGTGCCGTACGCCCGCGGCGGCCGCGCCGGCGGCGCCCTCGCCGGGCGCCCGGTGCCACTCGAAGAGCAGCACGGCGCCGGAGTCCCGCAGGTGGTACTCGGTCTCGCGCTCCTTCAGCAGCGGGTTCATCGGCACCACGATGCCGCCGGCGCGCAGGACGGCGTAGTAGAGGACGACGAACTCGGGCACGTTCGGGAGCATCAGTGCGACGCGGTCGCCGGTGCGCAGGCCCTCGGTGCGCAGCAGGGCGGCGGCCCGGGCGCTGAGCCGGTCCAGTTCGGCGTAGGTGGTGGCCGCGGTGCCGAGCCGCAGCGCCGGGCGCTCCGGCAGCCGTCGCGCCGTCCGAACCAGGAATTCCGCCAGATTGGCCATGATGCCTCCTCGCACGCATGCTCCCGCCGCGCTCACGGGTCCCGCCGCGGGCGCTCCCGGCATGCTCGCGTGCACGCTCGCGGGCGTCCATGGTGACACCCACAGTTCACCCCTGCCGGAGTTATTCCCGGGAACAAACAGTGCGCCGTACGCTGCGGGTATGGGTCTGTCGAATGTGGGGTCGGCGTTGCGGGGGCGCCTGCCGGAGCTGGGTGGACGGATGGCCGAGCGCATCCGTGCGGAGGTCGAGTCGTACGCGGACGACTCGCTGATCCCGTTCGCGTCGCTCAGGGACTCCTGCGAGGGGAACGCCGATCTGCTCCTCGGGCGCTTCGCCTACGGCGCCGAGCCCGACGTGGGGGCCGCCCAGCAGACCGGACGGCTGCGCGCCGAGCAGGGCGTGCCGCTCGCGGACACCCTGCACGCGTACCGGGTCGGTTTCGAGCTGCTCTGGTCGGAGATGGTCGACGAGGCGCGCCGGCACCCGGAGGTCACGGACGCGGAGCTGGTGGCCGGTTCCTCGGAGATCTGGGCGCTGTTCGGCCGGTACGCGGAGGCCGTCGCGGCCGCCTACCGCGAGGCCAGCGCGGAGCTGGCACTGCAGCGCGAGGCCCGCCGGTCGGCCCTGGCCGAGGCGCTGTTCACGGGTGCCCTCGCGGATCGTACGACACCGTGGGAGGCGGCCCGGCAACTCGGTCTGCCGGAGCGGGGACCGTACGCGGTCGTGGCCGCGGCCGTGCCGGATCCCGGGCAGGAGCCGCTGCCCGGGATCGAGGCGGCGCTGCTCCGCTCCGGCGTGCCGTCGGTGTGGCGGCTGCTGCCGGACCAGCAGATCGGGCTGGTCTCGCTGGGGCACCGGGACGCGGAGACGGTGAGCCTGCGCGCGCTGCGCCGCCGGCGCGCCCGGGTCGGCGTCAGCCCCCGGTTCGACTCGCTGCGGGACACTCCGCAGGCGCTGCGGTTCGCCCGGCTGGCCCTGGCCGGACCGTCCGGCGGGGGTCCGGGGGTCACCCGGTTCGACGACAGCCCGCTGGCGATGCTGGTCGCCGCCGCCCCCGCGGAGGCGACCCGGCTGGTCGAGGTCGCGCTGGGCCCGCTCCTCGCACTGCCGGAGGCGGAGCGGGCGCGGCTGCTGCAGACCCTCGGTCACTGGTTCGCCTCGGGTGGAGTCGCCGCCGGGGCCGCGGAACGGCTCTTCGTCCACCCCAACACCGTGCGCTACCGGCTGCGCCGCATCGAGGAGTTGACAGGGCGCCCGCTCACCGACCCGATGGCCCTCGCCGACCTGGGCGCCGCGTTGTACGCGCTGCGGCTGCTGCCTCCCTGACAGCTCGGCCGGCCCACCGTCGCGGCACGGGAGGCGCTTGCGGGCTACCCCGTCACCGGAGGCAGCCGGTACACCGAGACATGGGAACGCGACTCGGCGGTGAACTCCGCGCCGGACCAGTCGGCGTGCCTGGACTCCCGCTCGAATCCGGCCAGCTGGGCCATGAGGTCGAGTTCGGACGGCCAGATGTAGCGGTGCGGGCTGCGGTACAGCCGGGCCTCCTCACTCTCGTCGAAGCGGAAGTGGTGCGATACGACACGCTGGTCGAGGACGTCGTAGGTGTCCAGCCCGACGTATCCGGCGTCGGCGCGCCACACGGTGGCCTCCTTGCCCGGGGGAAGCGTGCGCAGCTCCGGGACCCACGGCTCGATCACGAACCGGCCGCCGGGCGCGAGATGGCGGGCGGCGTTGCGGAAGCACTCGACCTGCTCGGCCTGGGTGAGCAGGTTGGAGATCGTGTTGTAGACGAGGTAGACGAGGCTGTACGTCCCCGGGGCGCGGGTGGTCGCCATGTCACCCATGACCACGGGGATCGTGGCTTCGTCGGCCTTGGTCCGCAACTGCTCCACCATCGGGCCGGACAACTCGATGCCGGTGACGGGGACTCCTCGCTCGGCGAGCGGGACGGCGACACGGCCGGTCCCGATCGCGAACTCCAGTGCGGCCCCGCCGTCCGCCAGCTCGGCGAGGCGTTCCACGGCCGGCGTCAGAACCTCGGGCGCGAACATGCCGGTGCCGGGCGTGTCGTAACGCCGGGCGGCAGCGACGTCCCAGATCTCTTCCTGCTGCATTGCATCAACGCTGCCCGCCGGTAAGGGAGTTGTCCAGCGACTTACCGCCGCACCCTCCGGCCTCCCGCGCGCCATTGACACCAGGAGACAGTTCTCTACCGTAGATCCCCGCACAGCACGACGCCGACCCGCTGCCGACCGGCCGCTGGGTCCATGTGGCCGTCACGTACGGCTCCGGCACCGCCGTGCTGTACGTCGACGGCCGCGAGGCGGGCCGGAACACGGCGGTCACCGTCGAACCCGCTCCTTCGGCAACCACATCAGGGCCGCGTACATAGGCAGGTCCCAGTACCCGGACCCGTATCTGAAGGCGGCGGTCGACGACTTCCGGGTCCACGGCAGGACGCTGACCGCGGCCGAGGTCGCGGCCCTGGCCGGCTCGTAACGCAGTCGGGTACATGATCGAGGCCCCTTTTGAACGTGTTCAAATCTACGGCTACGCTGTGGGCACGGAACCGAGGGGGCTCGATGAAGGTAGTTCTGCCTGGAGGCACCGGACAGATCGGCACGATCCTCGATCGCGCGCTGACGGCAGCCGGACATGACGTCACCGTGGTGACCCGGCATCCGAGGCGCGAGCGGCAGGTCGGCTGGGACGGGGCCGCGCTCGACCGCTGGGCCGAGGCGGTCGACGGCAGCGACGTCGTCATCAACCTGGCCGGACGCAGCGTCTCCTGCCGCTACACCGCCGAGAACCTGCGGGCCATGAAGGATTCGCGGGTGAACTCGGCGCGCGTGGTCGGGCAGGCGATCGCCGCCGCCACGCAACCGCCGCGGGTGTGGCTGCAGATGAGCACGGCGACGATCTACGCCCATCGCTTCGACGCGGCGAACGACGAGGCGACCGGCCTGATCGGCGGCTCGGAGCCCGGAGTCCCGGACTACTGGTCCTACAGCGTCGGCATCGCCAGGAACTGGGAGCGCGCCCAGACCGAGGCACCGACGCCGAGGACGCGGAAGGTGGCACTGCGCTCGGCGATGGTGATGAGCCCCGACCGGGGCGGGGTCTTCGACGTCCTGCGGGGACTGACCCGGCTGGGCCTGGGCGGTCCGGTCGCCGGGGGCGCGCAGTACGTCTCCTGGATCCACGACGAGGACTTCGTACGCGCGGTGGAGTTCCTGATCGACCGGGGCGACATCGACGGCCCGGTCAACCTCGCCTCCCCCGGCCCGCTCCCGCACCGGGAGTTCATGCGGACGCTGCGCGCGGCCCAGGGCGTCCCCGTGGGACTGCCGGCCACCCGGTGGATGGCGGAGCTGGGGGCCTTCGCGCTGCGCTCGGACACGGAGTTGCTGCTCAAGAGCCGCCGGGTGGTCCCGGGGCGGCTGTCCACGGCCGGATTCGCCTTCACGTATCCCGAGTGGCGGCCGGCCGCCGCGGACCTGGTGTGCCGGGCCCGGTCGTCACGGTCCCGGACGGGTCGACCCAGGTTTACTTGAAACTGCAAGCACTCGTGTATCGTGCGCCGCGGTTCACATGTGAAGCACGAACTCCTCGGGAGGACGCCATGCGCGTCGCGATCACCGGGTCCACCGGACTCATCGGCTCCGCCCTCACCCGCTCCCTCCTCACGGACGGCCACCAGGTGGTCCGCCTGGTCCGCGACCGGTCCGCCGCCACCCCTCACGACGGCAGCGAGTCCGCTCACTGGGACCCGGTCGCGGGCCGCGTCGCGCCCGGTGCGCTGGACGGCGTCGACGCCGTCGTACACCTGGCGGGCGCGGGAGTCGGCGACAAGCGGTGGACCGCCGCCTACAAGCGGGAGATCCGCGACAGCCGGGTCCGCGGCACCGACACCCTCGCGCGAGCCTGCGCCGCGTCCGCCGCCCCACCGCGCGTCCTGGTGTCCGCGTCCGCGACCGGCTACTACGGCGACACCGGTGCACGGACCGTCGACGAGAGCGAGCCGGCCGGGGAGGACTTCCTGTCCTCCGTCTGCATCGACTGGGAGGCGGCCGCCGACCCGGCCCGCCAGGCCGGCATCCGCGTGGTGCACCCCCGCACCGGCCTGGTCGTCACCGCCCGGGGCGGCGCATTCGGCCGCCTCTTCCCGCTCTTCCGCTTCGGCCTGGGCGGCCGCCTCGGCTCCGGCGACCAGTACTGGCCCTTCATCTCCCTGACGGACCACATCGCAGCGCTCCGCTTCGCCCTCGGCACCGAGGAGCTCTCCGGGCCCGTGAACTTCACCGCCCCCGAACCGCCCACGAACCGCGAGGTGACCCGGGCCCTGAGTCACGCCCTGCACCGCCCGGCGCTCGCCGCCGTCCCGGCCTTCGCCCTGCGCGCGGCGCTCGGGGAGTTCGCCGCGAGCATCACCTGCAGCGCACGCGTCCTGCCGGCCGCCCTGCACAAGGCGGGTTTCGCCTTCGCTCATCCGACGATCGACGCGGCGCTCGACTCGGTGCTGCGAGGCGCCGCCTGAGGAAGCCGCCGGCGGGACGAAGGCGCCGACGGCGGGGGCCGATTCCCTCTGCGGCACGCGTGCGCGAACGTCCGGGGCGCGGGACCATGGTCGTCCGGGCGGGGCGCCGGACGACGGGGCTCGGCGAACGACGGGTGACGAGGAGGACGCCGTGTGCCGACTGTTCGGGCTGATCAGCTCCCCGCTGCGCACGCACGCCACGTTCTGGCTGCTGGACGCCCCCGACAGTCTCAGTGTGCAGAGTCACCGCGAGCCTGACGGCACCGGGCTCGGGTTCTTCGACGCGGACGGCACGCCGGAGGTGCACAAGGCACCGATCGCCGCGTACGAGGACCGTGCCTTCGCCGAGGAGGCCCGGGAGGTCGAGTCGGCCACCTTCCTCGCCCACATCCGCTACGCCTCGACCGGAGGGCTGGACGTGCGCAACACGCACCCCTTCGTGCAGAGCGGTCGGCTGTTCGCGCACAACGGTGTGATCGAAGGGCTGGACAGGCTCGACCGCCATCTCGGCGACGACCGCTCACGGGTGCGCGGAGACACCGACTCCGAGCGCTTCTTCGCCCTGGTCACGCGGGAGGCGGCGGCGCACGGCGGGGACGTGTCCGCCGGCATCGTGTCCGCGGCCCGCTGGGTCGCCGGGAACCTGCCCCTGTACGCCCTCAACATCATCCTCGTCACCGCCCGAGAGCTCTGGGCCCTGCGCTACCCCGCCACCCACGAGCTGTACGTCCTGCGCCGTCCGGCGGGCGGTCACCACGGCTCACGGCACCTCGACCACAGCGGCCGGCACGGCCACATGCGCGTGCGGTCGGCACATCTGGGTGATCGTCCGTCGGTCGTCGTGGCCAGCGAGCCCATGGACGAGAGCCCGCACTGGCAGCTCATGGCGCCCGGCGAGCTGCTCCACGTCGACCCCGAGCTGCACGCGACGTCCCGCATCGCCGTGGCCGACCCACCGGCCCACCCACTGACCCTGGCCGACCTGCGCCCCGAAGCGGCCGCCTCGCAACGGCCCGCCTAGACGGGCGCGAAGTGACCTGGCTCACGGGATCGAAACTTGCGCAACCCGTAAACTTTCCGGCGTGGAGACTACCGAAGTGACGGGTTGGGAGACCGCCGTGCTCGACGGCGGACCGGCGGACGGGCTGCGGATGAAGGTCTCCGACCGACCGCGCGTGATCCAGGTGACGTACCCCTGCCAGGTCGAGGCCGCACAGCCCGGCGGCGCACGCGCCGAGGCGGTGTATCTGTACCGCCGCGACTACACCGTCACCAGCGAGCCCCTGCGGTACGGCTTCGACATCGCCAGCCCCTGACCTTCGCGGCGGGCACGGCACGGCCGGCCCGCCCTCGGCCCTCCACCCGGGCCGCCTGCTCCGACGCCCCCGGTCAGGCGTCGGAGTCGGGCGTGCTGCGCGCCGCGGCGTACGCCTGGGCCGGCGTCATGGGGACGCCGTTGAGGTTCACCGTCCTGTAGGGGCTGACCTTGGCGCAGGTCTTGGCCTGGTCGGCGGTGGAGGCGTGAGCACCCCCGACCGCGGTCTTGGTGTCGGCCGGCGCGGGCGAGGAGCTGCCGCCCGGGAAACTGGTGCCACTGGGCCAGTCGCTGCCGATGACCAGGGTCAGGCCGGTGCCCGTGCCCTGCTTCAGGTGCGCGGAGGACAGTCCGAGCGCCTTGGCGACCGTGTTCGCCTCGTCCTTCTGACCGGTGCCGTAGGTCAGCGTGGTGGTCGTCGCCGGGCTCGGGGCGTTGGCCGTGGTCGTCGCGGAGCTGAAGCCCTGGTCGGTCAGCGCGGTCGCGATGCCCGAGGCGCGGCCGGTGACCGCGGTGCCGTTCTCCACGGTGACGGCGATCTGCGACGCCGGGACGGCCGGGGCGGTGGCCTTCGCGGTCGCCGAGGCCGCCTCCGCCTTCTTGCCGGAGCCCGTGGTCAGCGACTGGTCGTTGGCGATCGTCGAGAACAGGGTCTTCGCGCCCGGGCCCACGACCACCCGGTCCTTGTTGTTGGGGTCCTGGGCCGTCTGCATCGTGGTGAACGTCATCCGCTTCGTCGGCACCTTGTTCACGTCGTCCGCGAGCGAGATCAGCTTCTTCACGCTGCCCAGGCCGTCGTCCACGGTCAGCGCCTTGGTGGCGGCGTCGGCCAGGCCGTAGACCGCGGTCGGGTCGGTGAGGGTGCCCGCGCTCTTGAACTTGCGGATCATCGAGCTGAGGAAGATGTGCTGCGAGACCGTACGGCCGAGATCGCTGCCGTCGCCGAAGCCGTGCCGGGAGCGGACGAACTCCAGCGCCGCGTCGCCCTTGAGCGTGTGGTCGCCCTTGGAGAGCTTCAGGTGCGAGTAGGTGTCGTAGACGTTGTCGGTGACGCAGACGGAGACGCCGCCGATCGCGTCGGACATCTTCACGACGCCGGAGAAGTCGAGTTTGACGAAGTGGTCGATCGGGATGCCGGTGAGCTGGTGGACCGTGGCCACCTGGCAGGCGGGGCCGTACTGCAGCGCGCTGTTGATCTGCCCGTAGTAGCCGTTCGTGGACTGGCCGCTCTCGCTGTCCTTGCAGGCCGGTACCTGGGTCATGGTGTCGCGCGGGATGCTCATGATCGTCGCGTTGGAGCGGTCGGCGGATATGTGCACCACCATCTGCACGTCCGCGTTGCTGCCGGTCTGCACGCCGGTCTTCGCACAGCCGCCGCCGAGATTGCAGTCGGCCTTGCTGGTGCGGCCGTCCGAGCCCATGACCAGGATGTTGATCGGGGTGCGGCCGAACGCGTCGGCCTTCTCGGAGCCCCCCTTGCCGTCGAGGGCGACGCTGTGGATGTTGCCGTTCAGGTGCTCGTAGAACCACCAGCCCGCACCGGCCGTGACCACGATGATCACCGACAGGCCGATCCCGAGGACCTTCAGCACCCTCCTGCCACGGCCCACCGGACGGGCCCGGCGCCCCCGCCTGCCGTTGTGCCCGCGGGAAGCCGCCCGGGCCGCGGCCCGGCCGCCCGGCCGAGGCGCGCCGTCGGTCTCGACCGCTCGCTGGCCGGGCACGCGCGCGCTACGGCTGCGCGTGGCCTGCCCGGTGGGCCCGTCCCACGGGTCGCTCATCTCCCACTCCCATGAACGGTCGGGCCCGTCAGGCTGAGCCGTGGGATGTACGGCCCAGCCCACGCGGCGAAGTCCGGGCGGGCGGAGCACGCCGCTCGCCAATTGCTTGCGTGGTTGCGCAATCTAACAAACCTGTGGCCCGAGCAGCACGGATGCACACATGATTCACAGGTGAGGCGTCTCATGGCCGTGCGGACCGGGATGGTACGGGAGCGGGAGTCTACGCGCCTCAGATAAGAGCGCCATACAGACCTTGCAGGAGAGCGCCGTACAGAAGACGTCGGCACCGGGTCCGACGGGGCCGCGTAGCGCCCTCAGTCACCGATCCGGCGCAGTCCGTGAGCAGGGTCCGAGGGGCGTGCCGAGCGCGCGGTCAGCTGCCCCACCATCACCCGGACCAAGGTCACGACGTCGGGGTCGTCGATGTAATAGACCTGCCGTCGGCCCTCGCGGCGGGCGCGGACGAGTCCGGCGAGCTTGAGCTTCGCCAGGTGCTGGCTGACCGCCGGGAGTGCCCCGCCCACCCGGCCGGCGAGATGCGTGACATCGCTCTCCCCCTGCGACAGCGCCCACATCAGATGCAGCCGGGCCGAGGAGGCGAGCAGGCCGAACGCCGCGGCGGCCTCGGCGAGCACCTCGGCGGGCGGGTCCTCGAAGCCGGCGGCGCTCTCCGTCACAGCCCTCTCCCGTCCCCGCCCTCGCCACAGCCGACGCACGTGCGCCCACCCAGTGTAGGCGTCCGGTTCCGGCGGTCGGGCGCGGCCGGGACAACCGGCCCGTCCTTTCCGGAGTCGGGCGCATGCTCGCGGGGCGGCGGGAGAAGTCCGTCTCCTGCCGGCGGACTCAGTCCTCGTAGAAGTTGTTGACCACGACGTCCGGTTCGTCGTCGTCGAACGCCTCGTTGAGCAGCGCGCCGCCGATGAGGCCGGCCGCACCGGCACCGATGAGCGCGCCCGCGCCGAAGCGCCGGCCGCCGCCCTGCTGGTGATGGTCGTGGTCCGCGTACGGCTCGCCGTACGCCTGCTGCGGGTACCCCTGTTGCGGATACCCCTGCTGGGGATAGCCCTGCGGCACGGGCTGGGGATAGCCCTGCTGGGGCGGGGTGTAGAACGGGGGGACCGTGGTCTGGACGCGCTGGGCGCAGGCGCCGCAGGTCTGGACGGGCCGGGGCACGCCCCACTGGGGTGACCAGGTCACGCTCGTCACGCCCGGGCCGTGGTTGGGGTCGAAGAAGCAGGTCACGCTGGAACTCCCGGTGGTGGGTTGCGAGGATGGGGTGAACGCCGGGGCCGACGGGGCGGCGACCGGCGGCTTGAGCGGAGCGGGCGGCACGGGGGTGCCGGCATGCGGCTGCGGTACGGCGACCGGGTCCGGAGCCGGCGCGGGGCTCGGGGACGCCTCTCTCAGCACCGCCACGCCGTAGTCGGTGGCGATGCCGGCGAGTCCCGAGGCGTAACCCTGCCCGACCGCGCGGAACTTCCACTCCGCGCCGTGCCGGTACAGCTCGCCGAAGACGAGTGCCGTCTCGGTCGACAGGCCTCCGGAGGCGAGGTCGTAGCGGGCCAGTTCGGTGCCGCCTTCCCGGTCCAGGACGCGGATGTACGCACGGTGGACCTGTCCGAAGGCCTGGCCGCGGCTCACGCCCTCGTACAGCGACACGGTGAAGACGACCTTCTCGACCTCGTCGGGGACCCTGGTCAGGTCGACCTCGATCCGCTGGTCGTCGCCGTCGACGGGGCTGCCACCGCCGAGGTGGCGGACCGAACCGTCGGGGCTGCTCAGGTTGTTGAAGAACACGAAGTGCTCGTCGGACGGAACCTTGCCCGACGCGGCACACAGCAGCGCGCCGGCGTCCGGTTCGTACCCGGTGTTCGCCTGCCAGCCCAGCCCGACCGTCACAGCAGTCAGACCGGGGGCCTGCTTGCTCAGCGACACATTGCCGCCCTTGGTCAGGGAGACACTCATCCACGTCCTCCGCAGCCGCTCGTACGTCCCGCATCCATCATGATCGACGTTCCTGAGGCCCGCCGAGTTCCTCGATTGCGCAATGTCTTCATCATGTAGCAGAACCTCGACGGGTCATCACCAGAGGACCCGCGCAGGCCAACACCCCTTGTCCCGGCCCGACGACCTGCCCCTAGGCTTTGCGCAAACAGGCATACCAAGTGTCGGTCTCCGGCGCGCTCGGCGCGGATCCCGACCCGACGGGAGGAACAACACCATGGGCATCATCGGCTGGATCATCCTCGGCCTGTTCGCCGGAGGAATCGCCAAGATCCTGCTGCCCGGCCGTGACCCGGGTGGCCTGATCGGCACCACTCTCATCGGCGTCGCGGGCGCCTTCGTCGGCGGCTGGCTCTCCACCCGCTTCCTCCACCGTTCGGTGGAGAAGCACTTCTTCGACCTCTACACCTGGGGCGCGGCGATCGCAGGCTCCCTGGTCCTGCTCATCGGTTACCGCATCCTCTTCGGCAACTCGCGGGACTGACTCGCGGGACTGAGCGGACGCGTTGTCGAGGGCCGGTTGTTCGTCCGGCTGCCCGCCGCCGACGGGGTGGGTGCCGGCGGCCGACGACGACTGAGCAAGCAGACGACTGACGACGCAGGGAATGTGCGTGTTCCTCCCTGTCGTCCTGCCACACGGGGTACGGCGGCGCCGTGCGCCTACGCCCCGCCGGGCGGCCCGTGTGACAGTGCCGCGCTGTTCGCCCAGGGGCGCGCCCGCCTCCTCGCCCGGCATCACCGGTGCCTGCTGCCCGCCCGACTCGCAGCCTGCGCCAACCCGTTCCTCCGGCCACTGCGGACCGGTGTCGCCCACACGGCGGAGAGCTGGACGGAGGAGGCGGTCCACGAAGTCGGCAGCCGCAAGGCCGTCGCCGTGCGATCAGCTCGGCGCCGCTCGTCCGCCGCCCCACGCCCGCGCTGACGCCGGCCGCGCCCGGACATCGCCCCGGCGTGTCGCCGCGCTCCGCGCTCCGCCGCCGTACGTGCGCGACTGGCCTTCCGTCCTCACGACGGTGGGGCCGGCGCTGTGGGCGGCGGCCACCGGGGCCGTCCTGTCGGGGACATTCTCGGCCGACTCCCTTGGTGTGCACCCTCAGGCCGGCCGTCGCGAGGCGCCGCCAGGCGATGACCGCTGCACCCGGGCATGTCGTCGTCCCAGGTGGCCACGAGCGCCCCGGCCTCGGAGAAGGCCGCGGCGGTGACGGCGGGTCGGTGGGTTCGCTGGATGTCCCGGTGTGCCGCGGCCGTTGCCAGGGCCGGCTGGATCGCCGGGACCGCCGGGGCCGCCGGCAGGGACGCCTCCAGTTCCAGCTCGGCGAGGGTCACGTCGACGGCGGCGACGAAGGTCGTCAACAGCCGCAGTTCGCCGCACGAGGAGGACACGCGCAGCGGCACCGCAGAAGCCGAGGTGATCGGCGGACGGCCCCAATCCCGGTATGTATGTGCCGAGTTCGTCCCGTAGCTCGGGCAGATGGCCGAGGCGGCCAGGATGTGCCGGGGCCACTCGGCGAGATTGCCGATGCGCGGGGCCAGACCCTGCGGATGCAGTGCGAGCCGGTGGACATTCCTCCCGGGGCCGACGCGTTCCGGGGCGGCGCCCTCGGTGAGCACGTCCAACGTGTCGTTCGCGGCGACCAGATCACCGCGCCGGTCCACGACCAGCGCCGGAGCCGGGTCCGCCGAGCAGGTACGCGCACGGCTCACCCCGTTCGTCGAGGCCGGGGCGGTGCCGGTCGAGTAGGTACAGCCGTCGACGTGCGACGAGAAGTCGAGCCCTCAGGTGAGCCGGATCCGGAGGGTCGCCGCGGGACGGCAGGCTGAGCGCACGGTGGGTCTCTCCTGAAGGCGTGCCGGCCGTGCCCCACTCCGGGGAGTACGACGCGGAGGGCCGCAGGGCCTGGTGGGACGGCGGGTTCCGTGGTGTGCTGGTAACGGCGGGAAGGACCGAGAACAGACGCGGAGAAGCGGCCGGCAGCCGTGCACCGCGCAATCCGGATCCGCGAGAAGCGGGTGGCCCTTCCCGCCCTGTCGTCGTGTCTCACCCGTCCCGTCCCACCCGTTCCGACTCCCCGCACCGGCCGCACCGCGCATCCGGCGCCTGGGCATGCAACAGAAGCCCCTGAGCGACGGCCGGATGCGGCGCCCTCCGTCCACCGGAGCCCAGCGCCGACGGCGCCCCCTGCACGGAGCGGGATGGTGGCTCGACGTCGCCTGCTCAGCCTCGTCCGCCGCCGCTGAAGTTCCCCCAGCGGGGGCCGATCTGCTTCCACTCCTCGTCCCACTCGGCCATGCGCCGCTTGATCAGCCGGCTGCGGACCACCCAGCCCGCGCCCCAGACCGCCGCGCCGGCGGACGGGGCGACCAGGACTCCGGTGAGGGCCGCCTGGAGATCGGCCGCGGCGCCGGTGACGGGCGCGGAGACCACGTGGCCCGCGCGGTTGGTCCACACGGTCACCTGTGATCCGGTGGGGGCGCCCGGGGAGACCTTCGCGCGGTCGGTGTGCACGGTGCCGTGGACGTCCGTCCAGCGCACGGTTGCCCACACCCGCCCGTCGTCGTAGCCGGTCCCGGAGGCCGGGGTCGGCGCCGCGTCGTCGGTGAGCACGGCGGACAGGGAGTGCACCTGGGCCTGCCGGGCGGAGAACGCCGCGCCGGCGGTCTGGGCCGCCATGAGACCGGCCACGGCTCCGCCGAGGACGGCGAGCACCCAGGTCACGAGGACGATCCAGGCCTCGACGACGTCGCTGTGCCGCCTGAGCGGATTGCGTCGCCAGCGCCACAGCCGTACGTGGCCGACCGCCGTGGGAGGTGTCCGGTTCATCGTCACCGCCTCCTCTCGCACACCGGCGGCTCAGCCGCACCCACTCCACGTACCCCTCGCCGGGCAGGATCGCGCCGGGCGGGCGGCGAGCGGGCTCGGGGCGGTCTCCCGGACCCGGCCGTCGAGTGTCACGACACCATCGTGCACCTCAAACCGGGATGTCGGCGGGGTGAGTGCCGAAGAGGCGCACGACGACTTCCCGCCCGCCCCTGTTGACCGGCGGAATCGGGCCGTCCGGCCCTGCCGCCGTGGGCCGAAGGACACTGTGTGGACGGCGTGGGTCGGGTGACAGTGGGGGCAGGAGCGGCACCTGTTCCCCCACGGTGTCGCTCCGTCCCCGCATGGTCGCCGCGCACCGGGGGCCCTGTGAAGCCGGCGAGAGTCCCACACCCGCGAAGAAGCCAGCCATGATCCGTGACAGCTCGCCCGTGCACCGGCGCGTCGACCTCGACCGGGTGGAGGCGCTGCGGTTGCTGGACAGCGTGTCCCTCGGGCGGATCGTCTTCACCCGGCAGGCCCTTCCCGCGGTGCGCCCGGTCAGTCATGTCCTCGACGGCGGCGACATCGTGATCCGCACCCACGAGGGCGCGGCGCTGACCGCGCACCCGCAGCAGGCCGGCGACGAGGGTGTGGTGGTCGCCTACGAGGCCGACGCGATCGACCCGGACACCCATCTCGGCTGGAGCGTGGTGGTCACGGGCTGCGCCCGGCTCGTCACGGACCCCGCGGACCTGGCCCGGGTCCGGGCGCTGCTCGCCCCCTGGGCACCGCAGGAGGGTGGGGACCACGCCGTGCGCATCCGCCCCTGGCTGGTGACGGGCGTGCTCCTCACCGGCACACCGGCCGTGCCCGCGAAGGGCTCCGCCCGGCCGGCCCCTCACACGCCGGGGTCGTACCGGTAGGAGCGGTGGCTCCGGTACGACCGCCAGGCCTTGTGACACCGGGCCCGCGCGACGCGTGTGGTCCCGCGCCCGCGACGCCGAACTCCCTGTTCGGCCTTGCTAGGACGGCGTGAGCGGCAGGTCGTCGGTGTAGGCGTTCACCGGCTGGGCGATGGGGCGGGTGTCCTTGGCGTCGAGGGCGGCCGGCGCGGTCCTGGTGCCTAGGGTGCCCCGGGGGTGCCAGGTGCCGGTCACCGCGAGCCAGGTGTTGGCGGGCGGGGCCCCGGCGCCGTACACGTGGATCTTGACGGTCTGGGAGTCCGCCGCGCAGCACGTGAAGATGATGCGGGTCAGGTACCAGCCGGCGCCGTCCCCGGCCGGGGTGACGAAGCCGGTGAGCCGGACGAGCCGGCTCTTGATGGCCCGGCTGGGGTCCTGTTGGACTCGCTTGGTGAACTCGGTCAGGGTCAGGGGCAGCGGTGAGGTCGCGGGCAGCGGGGCGAATCCTTTCTGCACAGCGACCGGCTTGGCGTTCGAGCGTGCCGCGGTGTACGCGCCGAGGGCGGGCGGCGCGTAGCAGAGCAGGCTGATCGCCGGGAGGAACAGCAGCCAGGCGATGCGCGGGGCGCCGGTGTGGCCGTGACCGTGATGCTCAGGGTCGGATTCGTGGTCGTCGTGGGCGGTGTGCTCCGGTCCGCCCCGTGCGGCCGCCGCGGCCAGGCCGAGCAGCAGCAGGACCACGCCGGAGGTGATCAGTACAGGCCGCAGACCGGCCTTGACGTAGCGCAGATAGGTGTCGGTGAAGAGGGCCGTGTGCAGCAGCCCGATGCCGGTCAGGGTCAGGAGCAGGATCTGGACCGGGCGTTTCACAGCAGCGCACCTCCGATCAGGACGCTCGCGGCGACCGCCACGAGGGTGGTGGCCGTGGAGAACCGCCAGGCGAAGGCCCGCCCGAAGGTGCCCGCCTGAAGGGCGATCAGCTTCAGGTCGACCATCGGGCCGACCACCATGAACGCGAGCCGGGCTGCCGGGGAGAACCCGCTCAGCGAGGCGGCGACGAAGGCGTCGGCCTCCGAGCAGACCGCCAGCAGCACGGCAAGCCCGGCCAGGAACAGCACCGACAGCCAGGGTGAGCCGGAGAAGGCGTCGAGCACGGTGCGCGGCACCGCGACGTTGAAGGTGGCGGCGGCCATGGCACCGAGGACGAGGAAGCCGCCCGCGTGCAGGAAGTCGTGCTGGAAGCCCAGCCGGAACTCGTTCCAGCGGCCGCGGCCGTGCCGGTGGCCGGTGTGCCGGTGCCGCAGGACCGGCCGCAGCCACTCCTCCCTGCCCAGCCAGAGCCACAGCCAGCCCATCACGGCCGCCGTGGCGAGGGAGGCGAGCAGCCGGGCGGCGACCATCGCGGGGTTGCCCGGGAAGGCGACGGCGGTGGCGGTCAGCACGACGGGGTTGATGGCGGGCGCGGAGAGCAGGAAGGCGAAGGCGGCGGCCGGGGTGACGCCGCGTCGGATCAGGCTGTGGGCGACCGGCACGGAGGCGCACTCACACCCCGGCAGCACCGCCCCCGCGGCACCGGCGACGGGAACGGCGAGGGCGGGCCGCTTCGGCAGGACCTTGGTGAACAGGTCGGCCGGCACGAAGGCGTTGATCGCGCCCGACAGGGCGGTGCCGAGGAGCAGGAAGGGCAGTGCCTGGACGGTGATGGCCAGGCACACGGTGCGCCAGGCCTGGACTGCGGGCTGGTTGAGCCACCGGGTTCCGGCGAGGATGAACACGGTGACGGCACCGAGCGTGATCACCAGGGCGGCACCGAGTGGCCACGGCCGGATGCGGCGCACGGACGGCGAACCGGCGGGGACGACCGTCACGCCCCCGGCCACGCCAACCAGTTCATCCGTTTTTTCCATGATCGCTCCGGATGTCGGTGTCTGGCCGACGATAAGCGAGGCATGCGCCCCGCGAGGCGCGTACACGCCGCCGCACGACCGACCCGGATGCCGCGATGCGTCCCATTGGCGGTGCCGGTGGGCCTTCCCGCACTGCGCCACGAACCTGCCCGAAGGTGACCGCTGCCACGCCGTCGGGCGCACGTTCTGTCTCCGTTCGACGGCATGCCGTCTCACCCCTCCCCTGCCACCGCACGCACGCGGGCCGGCGCTCTGCCGGTCTCTGTCGCGGCCCTCGTCTCCCTCGGCGCCCTGCACCCGGCACCGGCCGCCTCCTCCCCGGCCCCTCCCCGCATGCCACGGCCGCCGTGCTCGACCTGGACGGAGCCGGCCGCACCCCGGTGGTGCACGGGCAGGGACGGCGCGTACGACACCGCCGGCATCGTCAAGGTCGACATCCTCGCGGCGTTGCTGCTCCGGGCACAGGACGCGGGACACGGGCTCACCGCCGAGGAGCGCGGCCGTGCCGAGCCGATGATCGAGCGCAGCGACAACTCGTCGGCCGACGCGCTCTGGCGCCGGATCGGCAGGGCCTCCGGGCCGGCGGCGGCCAACAAGCGGCTGGGGCTGACCTCGACCACGGGCGGTCCGGGCGTGAAGTGGGGACCGACCCGGACGACCGCGCGTGACCGGATACGGCTGCTGAGGACCGTGTGCGACGACGACACGGCGGCGAAGCCCGGCTCCACCGCGAAGTCCGCCGCCCTGAACGCGCAGTCCCGGACCTGTATCCGCACCCTCATGGGCCAGGTCGTCCCCGAGCAGACCTGGGGAGTGCCGGCCGCCGACGGCTCCGGCTCCCCGCGGGCGCTGAAGAACGGCTGGCTGCAGCGGAACACCTCCGGCCTCTGGAACGTCGACAGCGTCGGCCAGGTCACCGTGAAGGGGCACCATTGCCTCATGGCGGTGCTGTCGAACGGCAGCGCCTCGATGAGTGACGGGATCTCCCTGGTGGAGCGGACGGCACGCCGGGCCGTCGCCTGAGCCCGGCCCGTCGTCACCCGTCCGCCGGACGCCGGGGGCGGACGAGTGCGGTGACGGTGAGCGCCGCCAGAGCGCCCAGACAGAGCCAGGCGAAGGTGTCGCCGACGCGGTCGTAGACCGTGGTGACGCCCCGCACGGGCACGAAGGCGACCATGGTCTGACGGCCGGTCGCGAAGTAGTCGGCGGTGGCGAGTACGTGGCCCTGGTCGTCGTACGCGGCGGAGACGCCCTCCGCGTCCTGGCGGATCAGGGAGTAGCCGCCCTCGACGGCTGCCGACGCCGCCTTGTCGGTGTGTGCGGCACCGTACTCCTTCCAGTCGTGCGCGGGCACGAGCATGATGTCGGCCCGCGCGCGCATCAGGGCCGGGAAGTCGGCGTCGTAGCAGATGACGTCGGCGAGCCGGCCGTACGGGGTGCGCACGACCGGGACATGGCCGTCGCCGGGTGTGAAGCGCTCCGAGCCGGGGATGGGGTGGGCCTTCTGGTAGGTCCACAGCACGGTGCCGCGGGGGTCGATGAGCATCGCCTCGTCCCGGCCGTAGGCAGGCGCGGCGGTGCTGTAGACGCGGACTCCGATCTCCAGGTAGACGCCCGAGCTGCGGGCCTGTGCCCGGGCGGCGGCGACGGCGGCGGGCTCCTGCCGCTCCTGGGTCCTGACGGCTTCCTCGGGCCAGATCACGATCTTCGCGCCGGCGGCGGCCTCACGGCGGGTCGCGGCCAGCAGGTCGTTCTCGACCGCGGTCATGGCAGGCCGCACCGCGTCGGCGGGTGCCGCCGCGACGCCGCCCCGGCCGTCGGCGAATCGGGCGAGTGTGGTCTGCAGCCGCTGCGTCACGGTGCGGGAGGGACTGACGCCGGCGATCCGTACGGTCGTGCCCTGCGGCGGGAGGAAGGCGAGCCGGGCGCCGCCGGCGAGCAGGACGCTCAGCAGGACGGCGGTGCAGGCGAGGCCGCCGCGCCAGGAGGGACGGTCCCAGACGCGGTTGGCCGTGCTCGCGACGTAACCGATGAGGAAGCCGATGCCCCAGGGGCCGGTGACCGAGACGACCTGGAGGAGGGGCAGTGCCGAGTGCTGAGTGACGGCCAGGGAGCCGTAGGCCGTGCCGAACGGGGACAGCAGAGTGATCAGGAACTCGGCGGCGGCGACACCGGCCGGGAAGACCAGGGCGGCCGGTGCGGGTCGCAGCCGGTGCGCCAGCAGTCTGTCGGCCAGGAAGGGCAGTGTCTGCAGGGCGGCCAGGGCGAGGGCCCCGGCGAACACCACGGCGTTGAAGCCGATCGCCGACTCCTGGACCCAGAAGACGGCGGCGCCGAGGTGCGCCAGCCAGATCCACAGCGCTCCGGACCAGGCGCGGCCGAGCCGGCTGAAGCGCAGGAGCAGGACGGGGAAGATCCAGGCGGCGGCCTCGATGTCCCACCGGCCGCCGACCGCGAGGAGCATCGCGCCGGTACCGAGCGCCAGCAGGGGCCAGGTGCGCCGGTGGGCGCGTGCCGGACGCGCGGGAGGTTGCTGCGTCGGGTGGGGTGGTGCCGGTACGGCTGTGTTCGTCATGCCCGGGACGCTAGGGCGGCCGGACCCGGCCGCACCTCGGCCCCGGTGCCGATCCTCGGCTCGGTGACGCATCTTTCGATGCGCGCCCGGCGGCGGATCCGCCGCGCCCTGCGGGTCGTCTAGCCTGACGGACCGATATGAGCGCCCAGGTGAACGTCCTGCCCCGAGCCGCACAGCGGTGGCTCGCCGACCGACCGCGTCTGACGGACGCGTTGTGGGTCGGCGGCCTCACCCTGGTCGACATGACCACGGTGCTGGACCGAACACCCCGGCCGCCGGCGTGGGGGGTGGCCCTGTGGGGCGCGCAGACCCTGCCGCTGCTGTGGCGCCGGACGCGGCCGCGGACCGTACTCCTCGCGATGACCGCGCTGTACGTCCTGTTCCAGGCGCTCGACCCGATCCCGGGGAAGGTGCCGGGGCCGTTCCTGCTGATGCTCGGTGTCTATGCCGTGGCCCGGCACGCACCGGCGTCGGCGAGCGTGCCGCTCACCGTGTGCGGCCTGGCCACCACCGCCGTCACGGATGCCCTGACCGGAAACTGGCAGCCACCCCGTCCCGGCTCGCTGGAGCCGATCACCGTCACGACGTTCGTGTTCTTCTTCGCCCTGGCCTGGCTGCTGGGGTACGGGCGGCGCCGGATCGACGCAGACGCGGAACGCCTGAGCGAGCTCAACCGGCGGCTCACCGCCGAACAGGAGATCAACGCCCGGCAGGCGGTGCTGACCGAGCGGGCCCGGATCGCCCGGGACCTGCACGATGTCGTTGCCCACCACGTCAGCGCGATCGCCCTCCAGGCGCGCGCCGCCGAGGACGTGCTGACCTCCGGTCCGCCCGATGCGGGCGAGGCCGCGAAGGGTGTCGGTCTCATCGCACGGACCGCCGACACGGCGCTCACCGAGATGCGGCGGCTGCTCGGACTGCTGTCCTTCGGCGAGCGCGACCTCGCGCCCGAGCCGTCCCTGGACCACATCGACCTGCTCGTCGGTGTCGCGGCCTCGGCGGGGTGCCGCGTCAGCTGTGTCTCCGAGGTACCCGCGGGGAACGCGCTGCCGGCCGGGTTGCAGGTCTCGGCCTACCGGGTCGTCCAGGAGGCGCTGACCAACGTCGTCAAGCACGCCGGTCCCGTCGGCGTCCGCATCGCCGTACGCGGGGACGGGGCGCGGCTCACGATCGAGGTGGAGAACGACGCACCGGCCCCGGGGCACCGGCCGGTGCCCGGAGCCGGACGCGGGCTCGTCGGCATGCGGGAACGGGTGGCGGCCTTCGACGGCGAACTGTGCGCGGGGCCACGGCCGGACGGCGGCTGGTGTCTGCGCGCCGCCCTGTCCGCGCGGGGTCCCGCCCCGGCACGGGGGGACGGATGACCGTACGGGTGCTCGTCGTGGACGACCAGGAGATCGTGCGGACCGCACTGCGTCTCGTGATCGACCGCCGGGAAGGCCTCTCGGTCGTCGGAGAGGCGGCCGACGGCGAGCAGGCCGTCGCCCGGGCCGTGGCGCTGCGGCCGGACGTGGTGCTGATGGACGTACGGATGCCGGGCACGACCGGCGTCGAGGCGACCCGGCGGATCGTCCGGGACTGGCCCGGGCCGGGGCCGGTGCCGCGGGTGCTGGTGCTGACCACCTT
This sequence comes from Streptomyces sp. NPDC001852, assembly GCF_042891825.1. NCBI lineage: Bacteria > Bacillati > Actinomycetota > Actinomycetes > Kitasatosporales > Streptomycetaceae > Streptomyces > Streptomyces sp. NPDC001852. The sequence goes on along the minus strand of NZ_JBIATN010000015.1, from coordinate 5,182 downwards.
CGACCTGGACGAGTACGTGCACGCGGCGCTGCGGGCCGGGGCCGTCGGCTTCCTGCTGAAGAACAGCCGGCCCGACCAGCTCACCGAGGCCATTCGTGCCGCGGCCGACGGCGAGTCCGTGCTCGCCCCGAGCGTCACCCGGCGCCTGATCGACACCGTCACCGCGCTGCCGCCCGCCCTCCTCTCCCCCGCGCCGGAGTCGTCATCGGAGGCCGCCGTGCTCACCGGGCGCGAGATCGAGGTCCTGGTGCTGGTCGCGCGGGGGCTGTCCAACGCACGGATCGCGGCGGACCTCGGGCTCAGCGAGGCGACCGTGAAGAGCCGGGTCAACCGCATCCTGACCCGGCTGGGTCTCGAAAACCGGGTCCAGGCGGCCCTGTTCGCCCATCGGGCCGGTCTGGCAGGACCGGGTCCAGAGGTGGTGTAAACCATTCCTCCTTCCCTGTGACACGCCTGTGACAGTCGGCGGACACCGTCATGAAATACAGCAACCAACCTGGAGGAACAAGGGCAAATCGCCCAAACGGTCAGAGGTCTCGCCCGGAGGACAGCCCCATGAGCGCCACTCTCGCCACTGCGCACACCGAAGCCCCGGCCCCCGCACTGGCTCCGCGCGAGCGGGAGACGCTCCGGCACATCGCCGCCGGCCGCACCTATCTCCAGACCGCCCGCCACATGGGACTGTCCACTCACACCGTGGACGCCTACCTGCGCCGCATCCGGGCCAAGCTGAACATCACCAACACCGCCGAGCTGACCCGCGTCGCCATCGCGCTGGGCATGTGATCGCCGGCCACGTGGGGACGGCGGAGGGGGGAGCGGCCCACGGAGTGGGGATCCGTGGGCCGCTCCGGCGGGCGGTGAGGACGTGCGGGTCCGTTCTCGTCGTGGCCGGTCAGCCGACCGTCAGGGAGAACGGTCCGGCGAGGACCGAGTAGCCGTCGTCGGCGAGGTAGTACACGTCGTACTTCCCCGCTCCGCTCAGTTTGCCGGTCGGGAAGGTCAGGGCACCGGCCGCGTTCGGTGCGTAGGACCAGGCCAGCGAGGACCGCTGACCCGGGGCGACGCCCGCCGGGTAGATGCCGATCCAGTTCTTGGCGTTCGCCTGGGACGCCGACGGCACCGAGTAGCGGAAGGTGACATTGCCGCCGTCGGAGACCGCGTTCAGGTCGCCGGTGAGCGTCGGCGTGCTCGCGGTGGACGGGGCGAACGCGGCGTTGAGCGGTGTCGCGTAGGTGTCGTTGGCGGTGAGGCCCGGCAGGCCGAGGGCGGCCTCGATGGTGCGGCCGATGCCGTAGTGGTCGTAGTGGAGCGGGCTGCTGGTGCCGGCCGGGACGGTGCCCTGGGAGCCGACGACCGTGGTGACCACGTGGTTGTAGGCCTCGCCCTCGCTCTCGTCCCAGGTCAGGATGAGCAGCGAGCGCTCCTGCGTCCAGGCCGGGGAGGCGAGGACCGGGGCGAGGGTCTGCTTCAGCCAGCCGTCCTGGGTCTTCAGGCTGGTGGCGTTGCCGTTTCCGGAGGCCTCGCCGTCGTAGTAGTCGTCGGCGGCGATCCAGGAGAAGTCCGGTGTGGTGGCCGCGGACTTGAGGTCGGTGGTGAGCTGCGTGGTGTCGAACAGGTGGGCGGCGCAGCGTGTGGCGTCACCGCTGATGTCGGTGTAGTTGATGAAGGGCGCGTCGTCGGGCTGGTAGTAACTGTCGTTGTTGTTCTTGGTGTTGCAGGGGGTGCCCATGCCCTGCTCGTAGGCCTTCCAGGTCTTGCCGGCCGCCTCCAGGGTGTCACCGAGGTTGCGCTCGGGAGAGTTGATGTTCGGGAAGTAGGTGGCGCCCTTGGTGTAGGTGTCGCCGCCGGCTATGGCGAGGTAGTTCTCGTCGCTCGGGTGGTAGACGCCGTGGAAGTCGGTGAGCGTGGCGCCCTGGGTCATGAGGCTGTGTATGTACGGCGTGTCCGCCTGGTCATTCATGACCTCGGAGTAGTCCGTGTTCTCCATCATGACCGTGAAGACGTGGTCGTAGCCGGGGACCTTGGAGACGGGCGGCGCGAGCGGCGCGGGCGCGGTGACCGGGGTGTCCAGGGTGAGGGAGAGGTTGTCGAGGTAGCCGGTCTCGCTGCTCGTGGACAGGAACTGCACCTCGACCTGGATGGAGCGGGTGCCGGCCGGGACCGCGCCGGTGGTGCTGCGCGAGAGGAACTTGGTGGCCAGGCCGCGGTCGCTCGCGGACACCGTGGGCAGCTTGGCGGCTGCGCCGACGGGGCTTCCCTTCGCGTCGTGGAAGTGCAGGCTGACCGCGACGTAGCCGCTGTAGGTGGTCCAGCCGCCCAGCCAGCCGGAGAGGTCGTAGTGCACTCCCCCGCCGTCGATGGCCGAGGCGGCCGAGGAGACGTCGACCGTCTGCGTCATCGCTCCGTCGCCGAAGTTGCCGGGCCCGAAGAACGCCTTGCCCGGGGTGTTGCCGTCGCTCGGCAGTCCGAAGGAGGCGACGCTGTGGCACATGACGTCCAGGCCGCCGGCCTCGGTGGTCCAGCCGGGGACCGTGGTGGCGGCGGCCCAGTCGCCGGTGCAGGTGCCGCCGCCCTCCGCATCGCCGTTGACGATCAGGTTGCCGCTGCTCCCGGCCGCCCCGGCGGGGGCGGGAGCGGCGACGATCAGCGCGCCGAGGAGAGCGATCAGCCCTCCGAGGGATCTCCAGCGCAGTCGCATGCGTGGTACCTCGTCCCGTTGGTGAGGATGCCGTGCGGGCGCCTGCCCGCTCGGCCTGACTGTGCACAACGAACGGGACATGAGTACTGGTCGTCACTGTCGAGCGGAAGAACCGCGACCAAACTTGACCAGACAAGTTCACGGCGTACATGGTCCGGATCGCAGCGCGGGCGGCGGTGGGCTTTTCGGCCGCCGCGGAAGGGGCACGCGGTCGGGGTACGACGTCCCGAGTGGAGGGCGGTGTCACCATGACCGAGTACGAATGGTCCCGCGCGATGCCCGCGCAGCCCGAGCAGGTCTTCGACCAGGCGGCCAACATGGGCCGGCTCGACGCATGGCTCCCCAACGCCCTGCACGTGGAGGTCGAGGAACCGCCCTCCGTCACGGTGCACGAGGACCGCTCGGGCCAGGACATGCCCGCCGTGCTGCGGGCCGAGCCCGACCAGATGCGCCTGGAGTGGGGCACCCGGGAGAAGGGCAGCTACACCGGCTGGCTGCAGGTGTCCGGGATCGGCAGCGGGGCCAGCGAGGTGACCGTGCACCTGTCGTTCTTCGACCCCGGTGACGATCCCGGTGAGGAGGCGGTGTTCGACGCCCTGGACGGCAGCCTGCGGCGCCTGGAGGAGCAGGTGCGCATGCGCGTCGACAACGCGGCCGGCTGAGGTGCCGGCTCCGTGCGGTGGCCCGGTCAGATACCGGATCCGAGCGTCTGGGTCGTGTAGGCGCACTCCGTGTAGATGTAGCCGGGCCGCAGGGTGGCCGTGTCCGAGGCCGGGGTCGCGGTGCTGCTGCCGATCGGCTTGTGCAGGAAGTAGGTGGTGCCCGCCGGGAGGCTGATGGTGCGCTGCGGGTAGTTCCTGCCGCTGTCGCTGCACGGCTTGAAGCCGGTCATCAGGGTGTCGGCGAGCGTGTACGCCTTGCAGTCGCCGCAGCCCTTGAGGGTGAGGCTGCCGGTGACGGGGCCGGTGTAGAGCACGATGATGTCGTGCGGGCTGTCGTTCTTCACCGTGACGGAGATGCTGCCGCCGGAGGCGGTGGTCGGCAGCTTCCTGCCGGCCTTCGGGAGCGTCTGGGCGACCTCGGCGGCTATGGCGATCTTCTGGGCGCGGGCCCGGTTCCTGTCGTTCGTGTTCCCGGAGACGAACTGTTCCATGGTCTTCTGGGCGGCCTCGAAGTCACCGTCCTCGTACTGCTGGACTCCGCAGGCGTACTCCCCCGCGTCGCCGCTCCGGCCGGCGCGGCCGGCGGCCTTGGCGAGCGTACCGTCCGCGTCCCCCGAGGACTTCGACAGGGCGCCGATCCGGGTGTCCAGGTCGCGCAACTGCGCGACGGCCGTGCAGGGTTCGCTTCCGCCGACGGCCTTCTCCGCGCGCTGCACGGCCGCGTCGACGGCGGGCGAGACCCTGGCCGCCGCCGCGGACCGCGGGAAGGTGTTCAGCAGGTCGTCGAAGCGGGCGTCCCAGTCCGTCCCGCCGGCGGTGAGGCGCTGGGACCCGCACTCGTACAGGGAGGTCGCCAGCCGGTCGTCCGGCCAGCGGGCCAGCGAGCCGAGCCGGTCCTTCGGCATGGTGCCGGGAACCGTGCGCAGGTACTTCAGCGGCTCGATGGCGCCGCAGTAGTCCCGGTGGCCGTACGGAGCGCCGACGGTCGTGTAGTAGGTCCGCAGGCTGTCGGGGAGCCGCCGGGCCGCGCGGGAGCCGGGGTGGTGCTCCGCGAGGTCGCGGTAGACCTCCAGCGCCGACCGGTAGTCCGACTCGGCGGAGGTGAACGGCCCCCGGCCGCTCGTCGCCACCAGGTGGTCGGCCTTGTCCAGGCGGTCGAGGAGCGCCTGTTCCACGGCCTCGTCATGGGCGTCCCGGTACCAGAGGGTGCCACCCGCGGGTACGGCGAGCAGCAGCACGCCCAGCAGCAGGGCGAGCGGCGCTCCGGCCGGGCGGGGGAGCCGGGTGCGCAGCCCGGCGAACCCGCCGTGGAGGGCGGCGAGCAGCAGGAGTACGGCGTAGCCGGCGAGGGCGGCGCCCGGGACGCCGTCGGCGTCGACGGGCACCGCCACGAGCAGCAGCACGGCGGTCGCCGTCCAGCACGCGGCCATGAGCACCCAGCGCCGCAGCAGCGCGTACCCGAGGCCGAGACCGCTCAGGTTGAGCAGGGCGACCGCGGCGGCGCGCCAGGCGTCCGGGGGCGCGGGTGGCGGGCTCGACGGCATGGGCGGCAGCGGCGGCCCCGCGAATCCCTGACTCGGACCGTACGGACTTCCGGACATGACCGCTCCCCCCGTCAGCAGCGCCCCCCATGGCTGCGGACCCGCAGTTTACGGCGGCGCGGGGCGGCCTGACAGCGGGTCGAACCGGGCCTATTTCATTGAGACTTGAACAGGCCATATATAAGAAGTCGTCTCATTTGGAGAGTCTGCGGTAGCAGATGAGGCTGCAGGCGATGGCGGTGAACGCCAGGAAGTGTTCGGCCTTGCGTTCGTAGCGG
>NZ_JBIATN010000014.1:117628-289150 GCF_042891825.1 Streptomyces sp. NPDC001852 | reverse complement strand
TTCACTGCCACGGTGCGGCCCAGGCGGGTGTCATGCGCGAGGTAGACCTCCGCCATGCCACCACGGCCGAGCACCTGGCCCAGCTCGTACCGGCCGCCGAGGCGACGCGGCTCTTCCATAGCTACCTACCAGCCCTCTCCGTCGGTCCCGGCCGCACAGTCGTGTGCGGCCGGAGGCTGCCGTCCGGGCCTACCGTACCCGGCTCGCTTTGTGTGACCTGGCCAAGCCCGTAACCCGATACAGGACCGGTATCGCAACGTGCGGCGATGTGAAGGAGACGTGAGCGGCGTCACTTCCCGGGGGCGAGATCACTTCTTGGAGTTGATGACCGCCTCCATGACGTTCTTCGCGATCGGCGCGGCCAGGCCGCCACCGGAGATGTCGTCGCGGTTGGCGCTCCCGTCCTCGACCACCACGGCCACGGCGACCGGCGAGCTGCCGTCGGGCAGCTTGGCGAAGGAGATGAACCACGCGTACGGGTTGGCGCTGTTCGCCACACCGTGCTGCGCGGTACCGGTCTTGCCGCCCACGGTGACACCGGTGATCTTCGCGTTCGTACCGGTGCCCTTCTCGACCACCGTCTGCATCATCGACTGCAGGATCTGCGCGTTGGCCGGCGACAGCGGCCGGCTCATCTCCTCCGGCTGGGTCTTCTCGACCGGGTCGACGTTGGAGGACTCCAGCTCGTCGACCATGTACGGCTTCATCAGCTTGCCGTCGTTGGCGACCGCCGAGGCGACCATGGCCATCTGCAGCGGGGTCGCCGCGGTGTTGTACTGGCCGATGGAGGACAGCGCGGTCTGCGACTGGTTCATGTTGTCGGAGAACACCGACGCGTTGGAGCGGACCGGGACGAACTGCTCGGAGTCAAAACCGAACTTCTTCGCCTCGGCCAGCATCTTGGCGTTGCCGAGGTCGGAGCCGATCTTGCCGAAGACCGAGTTGCAGGAGTACTGCAGGGCCTGCCGCAGCGGGGCGTTCTTGCAGGGGATGTTGCCCTCGTTCTTCAGCTGGGTCGTGGTCCCCGGCATGGTCCACGGCAGCGGCGAGTTCGTCTGCTCGTCGGCCGACTTGTACAGGCCGTTCTCCAGTGCCGCGGCCGCGGTGACCACCTTGAAGGTGGAGCCGGGCGGGTAGGTCTCGCGCAGTGCCCGGTTCAGCATCGGGTCGGCCGGGTTGTTCGCCTTCTGCAGCTTGTTCCAGGCCTTGGCGTCGTTGTCGGAGTAGCCCGCGAAGGAGGAGGGGTCGTACGACGGGTAGGAGGCCAGCGCCAGGATCTTGCCGGTGGAGGGCTCCAGGGCGACGACCGCGCCCTTGCCGCCCTGCTGGGCCAGCCCGTTGTACGCCGCCTTCTGCGCGGCCGCGTTCAGCGTGGTGACCACGTTGCCGCCCTGCTTCGGCTTGCCCGTGATCATGTCGAGGGTGTTGCGGAAGAAGAGCCGGTCGTCGGTGCCGCTGAGGATGCCGTCGTCGAGCTTCTCCAGCTGGCTGCCGTCGAAGGCCTGCGAGGAGTAGCCGGTGACCGGGGCCCACATGGGCCCGTTCTTGTAGGTCCGCTTGTACTTGAAGTCGCCGTTCTTGGACTGGGCGGAGCCGGTTATCGGGTTGCCGTCGACGATGATGTCGCCGCGCGGGTGGGCGTAGCGCTCGATGGCGACCCGGCGGTTGTCCTTCTCGCTCGCCAGCTGGTCGGCCTTGACGTACTGGAGGTAGTTGTCGCGGATCAGGAGGGCCAGCACGAGGAGGCCACAGAAGATCGCGATCCGGCGCAGGGGCTTGTTCATGACGGGCGGACCACCTGGGTCATCTCGGCGTCGGGGTTCGTGGCGGGGGTGGGCGCCGGGCGGCGGGCGGTGTCGCTGATGCGGATGAGGATGCCGATCAGCGCCCAGTTGGCCAGCACGGAGGAACCGCCGTACGCGACGAACGGCATCGTCATACCGGTCAGCGGGATGAGGCCCATCACACCGCCGGCCACGACGAACACCTGCAGGGCGAAGGCGCCGGACAGGCCGACGGCGAGCAGTTTGCCGAAGGGGTCGCGGGCGGCGAGGGCGGTGCGCAGGCCGCGCTCGGCGATCAGGCCGTAGATCAGCAGCATCGCCATGATGCCCGCGAGGCCCAGCTCCTCGCCGAAGGTGGCGAAGACGAAGTCGGAGTTGGCGGCGAACTTGATCAGGTCCGAGTGGCCCTGGCCCCAGCCGGTGCCGAGGGTGCCGCCCGAGCCGAACGCCCACAGGGACTGCTGCAACTGGTCGGAGTGGAGGATGCCGTCGTGGGTGACCTGGCGGCTGAGCTGGTACTCGCGCATCGGGTTGAGCCAGGCGTTGACACGCGTCTGGATGTGCGACTCGAAGCTCGCCACGCCGACCGCGCCGACCGCGGACATCAGCAGACCGAAGACGATCCAGCTGGTCCGCTCGGTGGCGACGTACAGCATGATGACGAACATTCCGAAGAACAGCAGCGACGTACCGAGGTCGGTCTCGAAGACGAGGATGAGGATCGACATCGCCCAGACGACCAGGATGGGACCGAGGTCACGGCCGCGGGGCAGGTACAGGCCCATGAAGCGGCGGCTGGCGAGGGCCAGGGCGTCGCGCTTCACCATCAGATAGCCGGCGAAGAAGACGGCGAGGACGATCTTCGCGAACTCACCGGGCTGGAGGGAGCCCAGCCCGGGGACCCTGATCCAGATCTTCGCGCCGTAGATGTCGGCCCCGAGGCCCGGCACCAGCGGAAGGATCAGCAGGACCAGGGCGCAGACCATGGAGATGTACGTGTAGCGCTGCAGGACGCGGTGGTCCTTGAGGAAGAACAGCACCGCGGCGAACATGGCGATGCCCAGTGCGCTGTACAGCAGCTGGCGGGGCGCGGCCGGGGCGAAGCCCTTGAGTGACTGCAGCAGTTTCGACTGGTCCAGCCGCCAGATCACGACCAGCCCGAGCCCGTTGAGCAGCGTCGCCAGCGGCAGCAGCAGCGGGTCGGCGTACGGCGCGAACTTGCGTACGGCGAGATGGGCGACGCCGGCCAGCAGACCGAGACCGAGGCCGTAGGACAGCAGCCCGGCGGGCACCGAGTTGTTGATGGCCAGGCCCACGTTGGCGTAGGCGAACACCGGGATGACCACGGCGAAGACCAGCAGGGCCAGCTCGGTGTTGCGGCGGCTCGGCGCGCCGATCGCGCCGATCGTGGACGTGTGGTGCGTCGGCGAGTTAGTCGTACTGCTCATCGTGTGACAGGGCCTCTCGCGGCTCGGCTACTGCTTGCCGCACTGATCGACGACCTTCTGCTCATCCTCGGAGAGGCTCGGGCCGGGGTTCGGAGTGGCGGTCGCGGACGGGGACTTCGAAGGGGTCTTCGTAGCGGGCGCCGTCGTGGATGGGTGCGGAGTCGGTGATGCCTTGGACGTGAAGGCGGTACGGGTGGTTCCCGTGGTGCCTCCGGCCTCGCCCTGGCCCGTCTTCGCGTTCCGCTGGGACTCGGCGGCCTGGCGCTCCGCCTTCTTCCGGCACGCGGAGGCCTGCACCGACAGTGCATCGATCTTCGCCTGGGCCTGCTGCAGACCGCCCGCCGTGATCGTGTTCTTGACCTGCTTCTGCTGGTAGGGCGGCAGGTACTTGAGTTCGATCTCGGGGTGGTCCTTCTCCACCTTCGACAGCGACACCCAGGCCAGGTCCTGGCTGATGCCGCGGTACAGCGCCACGTGCTCGCCCTTGGCACCGACGTAGTACTGCGTCTGCGTCCACCGGTAGCCGCCGTAGAGGCCGCCGCCGATCACGGCGAGGGCGAGCACGCTGTAGAGGGATCTCTTCAGCCACCTGCGTCCGCCGCGCGGTTTGGTGAGGTCGCCGTCGGCGTAGTCGCCGAAGCTGCCCGCCGGGATGTAGCCGGTGGTGTCGCCGGAGCCGGGCGGGCCGAACTCGCCGCCGCCGTGCCCGGGCTGCCTGCGGCCCAGGTGGGAGGCGCGTCCGGCCGGGGTCTGCATGATGCCGTTGTCGTGCAGGTGGTGCTGGTTCTCGGCGACCGCGCCGACCACGACCGGCTGGTCGGACAGCTGCGCGGCGAGCGTGTCATTGGTGTCGAGGTCCAGGACGTCGGCGACGATGACGGTGATGTTGTCGGGGCCGCCGCCGCGCAGCGCGAGCTGGATCAGCTCCTGCACGGTCTCCTGCGGGCCCTGGTAGCTGGCGAGGGTCTCCTCCAGCGTCTGGTGGGAGACCACCCCGGACAACCCGTCGGAGCAGATCAGATAGCGGTCGCCGGCCCGCACCTCGCGGATCGACAGATCGGGCTCGACGTGCTCTGCGCTGCCGAGGGCGCGCATCAGCAGGGAGCGCTGCGGGTGGGTGGTGGCTTCCTCTTCGGTGATCCGGCCCTCGTCCACGAGCCGCTGCACCCAGGTGTGGTCCTGGGTGATCTGCGTGAGAACTCCGTCACGCAGCAGATAGGCGCGCGAGTCGCCGACGTGCACGAGACCGAGCCGCTGCCCGGTCCACAGCAGGGCGGTCAGCGTGGTGCCCATGCCCTCGAGCTGAGGATCCTCCTCGACCATGGCGCGCAGCTGGTCGTTGGCGCGCTGCACGGCCGTGCCGAGCGAGGTGAGGATGTCGGAGCCGGGCACGTCGTCGTCGAGCGTGACCAGGGTGGAGATCACCTCGGAGGAGGCGACCTCGCCGGCCGCCTGTCCGCCCATGCCGTCGGCGATGGCGAGCAGACGGGGACCGGCGTAACCGGAGTCCTCGTTGCCCTCGCGGATCATGCCTTTGTGCGATCCGGCGGCGAAGCGCAGTGACAGACTCATGCCCACCTCGCCCATCGGCTCCGGGTACAGCCGGTCGTGTCGAGCCACACTGCCCACCCTCCGGTCGGGAGCGCGCCGGCGGCCGGGTGGCGGCCTGCCGCTGCGTGCTCGCTCCGCTCGCTCATTGTCGTACTACTTCCGCAGCTCGATGACGGTCTTGCCGATGCGGATCGGCGCGCCCAGCGGGATCGGCGTGGGGGTCGTCAGCCGGGACCGGTCCAGGTAGGTGCCGTTGGTGGAGCCGAGGTCCTCGACGATCCACTGGCCGTCGCGGTCCGGGTAGATCCTGGCATGGCGGCTGGAGGCGTAGTCGTCGTCCAGCACGATCGTGGAGTCGTGCGCCCGGCCCAGCGTGATCGTCTGGCCCTGGAGCGCGACCGTGGTGCCGGTCAGTGTGCCTTCGGTCACCACCAGCTTGGTGGGGGCGTTGCGGCCACGCCGGCCGCCGCCCTGCTGGCCCCGCTGCTGCGGGGGCGCGGACTGCTGCCGGGCCGCCTGCCGGCCGCCCTGCTGCTGGGCAGCACGCCCGGCCTCCCTACGCGATCCGCGCTGGGTGACGCGCGTACCGAACAGGTCGCTCCGGATGACCTGCACGGCCACGATCACGAACAGCCACAGAACGGCCAGGAAACCCAGCCGCATGACCGTGAGGGTCAGCTCTGACATTGCCCCCGCTTCACCCTTCGGCTTGCCGGTAAATGATGGTGGTGCTGCCCACGACGATCCGCGAGCCGTCGCGGAGCGTAGCGCGGGTGGTGTGCTGCCCGTCCACCACGATGCCGTTGGTGGAGCCGAGATCCTGGATCGTCGAGGGCGTTCCGGTCCGGATCTCGCAGTGCCGGCGGGAGACGCCGGGGTCGTCGATCCGCACGTCGGCGTCGGTGCTGCGGCCCAGCACCAGCGTCGGGCGGGAGATCTGGTGGCGGGTGCCGTTGATCTCGATCCAGTAGCGGGTGCGCCCGCCGCTCATCGGGGCGGCCGCGGGCCGCTGGGTGGCGGGCTGCGGGTAGCCGTAGCCGCCGGGCCGGGCGCCGGGCGGTGGCGCGGACGGCATCGGGGGCGCGCCGGCGGGCGTGGCGGGCGGGTAGCCGTAGCCGCCGCCCGGAGCGCCCTGTCCGGGGCGGCCGGGCGCCGCGGCGCCGGGGGCCTGCGGTGCCGCCTGCTGGCTGCTGGAGGAGGCCAGGGTGCGCGAGCGCACCCGGTACAGACCGGTGTCCAGGTCGTCGGCCTTCTCCAGGTTGACCTTGATCGGGCCCATGAAGGTGTAGCGCTGCTGCTTGGCGTAGTCGCGCACCATGCCGGCGAGTTCGTCGCCGAGCTGCCCGGAATAGGGGCTGAGGCGCTCGTAGTCCGGCGCGCTCAGCTCCACGATGAAGTCGTTGGGTACGACGGTCCGGTCGCGGTTCCAGATCGTGGCGTTGTTGTCGCACTCACGCTGGAGCGCGCCGGCGATCTCCACGGGCTGGACCTCGGACTTGAAGACCTTGGCGAAGGTGCCGTTCACCAGACCTTCGAGACGCTGCTCGAACTTCTTCAGGACTCCCATGGGGCACCTCCTCCGTTCCTGCCGTTGCCTTGCCCTGCTGTGTGGCCGCTGCCTTGCCTGTACTGCTCGTTCCGCTGGTACTGCTCACTGATCGTATCTACGCGCCCGGCAATCAGCCGGTTCCCCCAGCGTCTCCCCTTCGAACTCCTGATACGCACTCCTGCTGCCATGGATCGTAGAGGGGGGCGCAGACCAGTGTCCCGCACCTGACTGTGGACCCGGTCCGCCTCCTGGGCAGATGCGGGGGACCGGTACGAGGTTGATACGTGAACCGGGTCTCGTTGATACGTGGTGGCGAGGGCGGGTGGTGCAGGGCGCGTGGGGCGGCTGGGGCCCGTGGGGTCTGGGTGGCGGTTCCGGTGGTGGGGGCGCAGGTGGCCGGTGGTGGGGCCGGGGGGTGTCCGGGGGCTGGTGGGGGCTGCTTCGGCTGCCGGTGGGGGCGGGGGCGGGGCGGTCTCGGGCTGGAGAGAAGGGATGTGAAGCCACCCCGTACGGCGTGCTAATGTTCTGGGTGTCGGAAGGGGCCAGCCCGAAAGGGCCGGAACCGGAGGACACACCCAATGCGCGGGTGGCGGAATAGGCAGACGCGCTGGATTCAGGTTCCAGTGCCCGCAAGGGCGTGGGGGTTCAACTCCCCCCTCGCGCACAGAGACGAGACGGGTCTCTGCCGGTGACGGAAGTCACCGGCAGGGGCCCGTCTCGCGTTGTACGTCGCTGTCGGGGGCTCGTGGCCCGTGGCTCGTGGTCCGTGAGTCGTGACGGCGAGAGTGAGGCATCGCACAGCCTGTGGACGGGTGGAGCCCAGGGGATGGCGGTGAGCTATCTCACGGAATCGGTGGGCAGCCTCCTGGGCTCTGGGGTGGCCGCGCTGTGGCTGTTTCGGCTCGTCCGGCTGTTGGGGCTCATCTGGCTGTTTGGGCTCATCCGGCTGTATGGGCTCATGTCTCGCCCGGTTGGCACTTCGGACACCACACCGTGCCGCGGCCTGCCATCCGGGATCGGCGCAGGTGGGTGTGGCAGCGGGGGCAGATCGGGTCGGGATCGTCGCGGTGGCCGGTCAGCCACGCACCGCGCGGTGGGACGCAGCCGGCGGTGACCGCGGAACGCAGAGTGCGCCGCATGTGGGTGTACAGCTGCCGGCGTTCGCTCTCCGTCAGGTCGCCGACCCGGGCCGCGGGGTGCAGCCCGGCACGCCACAGGATCTCGTCGGCGAGCAGATTGCCGAGACCGGCCAGGACGGACTGGTCGGTGAGCGCGGTCTTGATGTGACCGCGGCGTGCGCCGAGCGCGGCCTCGAAGTCCCCACGGCCCACGGCCAGCGCGTCGGGCCCCTGATGGTCCAGCAGCCGGGCTACGTCGGAGTCGTCGTCGGCCAGCCAGAGGCCCTGGAGCTTGCGCTGGTCGCGGTAACGGAGCCGGCGGTCGCCGCTCAGGTCGAACAGGACGCGGTCGTGGGCCTGCACGGCGTCGTCGGGGCGGGCACAGAGCAGCCGGCCGGTCATGCCGAAGTGCAGCAGGAGGGTGGGACCGCCGGTGCGGGCGAGCAGCCACTTGCCGTGCCGCTCCGGCTCGGTGAACCGCCGGCCCTCCAGCGCGTCACGCAGCCGCCGTGCGCTCATGCCGTGCAGGACACCCGCGTCGCGCACGTCGACGCGGCGGATCACCCTGCCCTTCGCGCAGGCCACGAGCACCCTGCGGAAACCTTCGACGTCCGGCAGCTCAGGCACGGCGGACGCCTCTGCGCCCGGGGACGACGCTCGGCGGGTTGCGGGGGAGAGCCGCCTGAGCCCGGGTGGGGGCCGGGGCGGATGCGGTCGCGGACGCTCGTTTCCGCCTCAGGTCCACGGCGTCCTCCTTGCTGCGCTGGGCCGATGCCGAGCCGGTGCTCGTACCTGTGCCGGTGCCGGTGCCCGTGCCGGTTCCGGTGCTCGTGCCTGTGCCGAGGCCGGCACTGACCGGCCGCCCTTCCGAGTGCCCTGCGCGGCGCCGTTCGTACCGCTCGCTCTCCCCGCTCCGCCCGCTCTCTCTTCCTCTCCTCACACGCGAGTCGATGGCCCTCTGCACGGAGCAGGTTGTCCACAGGGCGTCATCCACAGGGCCTGACGCGCTCCGGGCATCGGCTGTACGGTCTGCACGAGTTGATGTTGGTGTCGATGTTCGTGCCGAAGGGCGTTCGGGGGAGGGGTCGCGGTGACCGGAACCGGTCGGGAAGTGCCGGCGGACGCGATGGACCGGGAGACGCGCCGGCTGCCGTGGGTGCGCGGGTTCGCGCAGTGGCCGCGGCAGGGCTCGCCCAAGGAGGAGGGCAAGGCGCTGCGGACGGGCGTGCCGCGCAGCGCGCACCGCACGCTCGACCTGGACGCCTCCCGCCCCGACGCGGTGAGCGCGGTCATCGAGTCCAACGCCGGCCGTATAGAGGAGCTGACCCCCATCCGCGTCGGACGGATGGCCGCGACCCCCTTCGCCTTCCTGCGCGGCTCGGCCGGACTCATGGCGTACGACCTGGCCCGCACCCCCATGACCAGGATCGGCACCCAGATATGCGGAGACGCGCACGCGGCCAACTTCGGCCTGTACGGCGACCACCGCGGCGGCCTCGTCATCGACCTCAACGACTTCGACGAGACCGTGCACGGCCCCTGGGAGTGGGACCTGAAGCGTCTCGCCGCCTCGTTGGTGCTCGCCGGCCGGGAGGCCGGCGCCGACGAGGACACCTGCCGCGCGGCCGCACAGGACGCGGTCGGCGCCTACCGCCGCACCATGCGCCTGCTCGCCAGACTGCCGGTGCTGGACGCGTGGAACGCCATCGCCGACGAGGAACTGGTCTCCCACACCGACGCCCACGATCTTCTCGGCACCCTGCAGCGGGTCTCGGAGAAGGCCCGCGCCAACACCAGCGGCCGCTTCGCGGCGAAGTCGACCGAGGCGGCGGCGGACGGCGGACGCCGCTTCGTGGACGCCTCACCGGTCCTGCGCCGCATCCCGGACGCCGAGGCGGCGGCGGTCGCCGCGTCCCTGGAGGCGTACGTCGACACGCTCAGCGAGGACCGGCACCCCCTGCTCGCCCGGCACGCCGTGCACGACGTGGCCTTCCGGGTGGTCGGCACCGGCAGTGTCGGCACCCGGTCCTACGTCGTCCTGCTCCTCGACCACCGCGAGCAGCCCCTGGTCCTCCAGGTGAAGGAGGCCCGCCCCTCCGCGCTCGTCCCGCATCTGGCCACGGCCGGCTTCGAGGCGCCGCAGGTGGAACACGAGGGCCGCCGGGTCGTCCTCGGCCAGAAGCGGATGCAGGTGGTCAGCGACATCCTCCTCGGCTGGACCACGGTCTGCGGCCGCCCCTTCCAGGTCCGCCAGTTCCGCAACCGCAAGGGCAGCGTCGACCCCGCCGCCCTCGCCGGCGACCAGATCGACGACTACGGCCGCATGACCGGCGCCCTGCTGGCCCGCGCCCACTCCCACGGCGCGGACCCGCGCCTGATCGCCGGCTACTGCGGCAAGAACGAGGAACTGGACGAGGCGATGGCCACCTTCGCCGTCACCTACGCCGACCGCACCGAGGCCGACCACGCCGCACTGGTCACCGGCATCCGGGCAGGGCGGATCGCGGCGGAGCTGGGCGTGTGAGGGGGCTTCCCAGGGGCGGAACTGCGGCGTCCAGGCAGGGGCGAGGCTGAACCGATGGGTGGCTCCGCGGCCTGGGGCGCGGGCAACCACGAGGGATCCGTGCCCGTCCGGTAGCCCCACCACAGACCCGCGCCCGGCGATGGCCGGTAGCCCCACGGCGGACCCGCGCCCGGCGATGGCCGGTAGCCCCACGGCGGACCCGCGCCCGGCGATGGCCGGTAGCCCCACGAGGGACCCGCGCCCGGCGATGGCCGGTAGCCCCACGAGGGACCCGCGCCCGGCGACGGCCGGTAGCCCACGGCGGGGCACCGCATCCCGGCCCGGGCCGAGCGCAGCGGCTACGCTGGGCGGGTGACGACCCCGGAAGCCGAACAGTCCCAGGCGCCGCGGCCCGAGGAACGGCTCGAGCAGGCCGTACGGGCCGCCGAGCAGGCATTGATCGAGTACGAGATCGCCGTGGAGACATTCCGCGTCGAGGTCGAGAACTTCTCCCGGCTGCACGAACAGCGGCTCGGCCCGCTCTACGCCCGCATCGAGGTGCTGGACGCCGAGATCGCCGAGGCCAGAGCCGCCCGCACCGGTGACCCGGAGGACATCCGCCGCGCCGAGGAGGCCCGCGCGCGCATCCTGCCGATCCCCGGTGTGGAAGAGCTGCTGCACGGTTGGATGGACGGCCACGGCCTGTTCCCGGAGGCCGCCGCCATGCTGACCGACCAGGCCGTACGGCCCCCCGAGCGGATACGGCCCAGCGAGGAGGCCCGCAAGCTCTACCGTGAGCTGGCCCGCAAGGCGCACCCCGACCTCGTGCAGGACGAAGAGGAGCGGCAGCGGCGTGAGGAATTCCTCACCCGCGTCAACGCGGCCTACGCCCGCGGTGACGAGACGCTGCTGAAGGAACTGGCCGAGGAATGGGCGGCCGGCCCGGTGCCGCCGGAGCGGCGTCCGAGCCCGGCCGAGGAGCTGTACGCCCGCCTCGAATGGCTCGCCCAGCGCAAGGAACTGCTCACCCTCGTCGCCCGCGAACTGGAGGAGGGCGCCATCGCCGGCATGCTCCGGCTCGCCCCCGACGATCCCGACGGGCTGCTCGAGGAGATCGCCGCCAGGCTGCGCGCCGACATCGCGCAGCGGGAGGCGGAGCTGGCGGCCCTGCTGGAGCAGGCCTGAGCCGCGGCTCGTCCGGCCGGCCCCGGCGGTTCTTCGGGTAGCGTCGGGGACATGAGTTTTGGAGCTGGTGTGCCCACGGTCGAGGTCACGGACCTCAAGGACGGCGACTTCCTGCTGGACGTCCGCGAGGACGACGAGTGGCAGGCGGGCCACGCCGAGGGAGCGTTGCACATCCCCATCAGCGAGTTCGTGGCCCGCTACGGCGAGCTGACCGAGGCCGCACCGCAGGACGGCCGTGTGCACGTCATCTGCCGCTCCGGTGGCCGTTCGGCGCAGGTCACCATGTACCTGGTCCAGCAGGGCATCGACGCCGTGAACGTCGACGGCGGCATGCAGATCTGGCAGACCGCGGGCCGCCCGGTGATCACCGACGACGGCCGGCCCGGCTTCGTCCTGTAGCCCGATCCCTGCTGCCCTGGTGGAGGGGGCCGCACGGTCAGCCCAGCGGATGGGCGGCCAGCAGATCCCCGAGCCGTTCCTCGTGCGCCGCCGCCGGGCCGAGCGCCAGCTCCAGGTGCTTGGCCCAGGCGTGATAGCGGTGCAGCGGGTAGTCGGTGTCGGCACCGAACCCGCCGTGCAGATGCTGTGCCGTCTGTACCACCCGGCGCACCCCCTCCGACGCCCAGATCTTCGCCACCGCGACATCCCCGGCGGCGGGCAGCGCCCCCTGCGCCCCCGAGGCGATCCGCCAGGCCGCCTGCCAGAGGGTGGCCGCCATGGCCCGCAGATCGATGTACCGGTCCGCGGCCTGCACGGCCACCGCCTGGAAGGTCGCGATCGGATACCCGAACTGCTCCCGTTTGCCGGTGTACTCGGCGGTCATCGTCAGCACCCGCTCGCCCAGCCCGAGCGCCAGCGCACAGCTGCCGGTGGTGAGGAGCATGTGCAGCCACGCCCAGGCGCCCTCGGCCTCGATGACGTCGTCCGCGGCGATCCGCACGGACGTGAGCCGCAGCTCGGCCAGGCGCTCCCCGTTGGTGGACACCTGCTCGGCGAGCACGACCCCGTCCTGCTCGCGCGGTACCAGCGCGAGCACGGTCCGCTCGGCGGCCGTGCCCTCGAGGTGCGCCGGTACGACGACGAGGTCCGCGTCGTACGCCCACGGCACCGCGGTCTGCACCCCGTCCAGCACCCAGACCGCACCGTCCCGTCGTGCAGCGACGGACAGTTCGGCAGGGTCATGGCCGGTACGGCCGTTCGCTGCGACGGTCAGCACCAGCTCACCCCGCCCGGCCCGCGCGAGCACACGGTCCGCCAACTCCGCGCCACCGTAGGCCTGTACGGCCGCCGCTGCCGCGCTGTGCTCCAGCAGGGGCACCCGGGCGAGCACCTTGGCGGACTCCCGCAGCAGCAGGCACAGCGCGATCGCGTCCAGACCCGAACCGCCGTGCGCCTCGTCGAGCAGCAGGCTCAGCAGGTCCGCGTCGGCCAGCCGGGACCACAGCTCCCGGTCGAAGTCCTCGGCCACGGCACCGGTGGTGAGCGCCGGGCTGGGCACCGCGTCCGGTACCACGCCGGCGAACACCCCGCGCGCCGCCTCGGCCGCCGCCCGCTGCTCCTCGGTGAAGGTGAAGTCCACGGCCTGTCCCTTCGACGGGGTCGGTGATCTGACGGAGCGTCAAGATAGAACAGGTTCTAGGAGAAGGGAATGGCATGGGGTCCCGGTGTTGCCGGTGTTCTGGGGCCCTCCCCCTCCCCCTCCCCCCACCCGGCCCCTCCGCCGAATTGGCTCCCGCCGGATTGGCTCCCGCCGGATTGGCTCCCGCCGAGTCGGCTGCCGCCGAGGCGGCTGACGCTGCCCTCAGCGGTCGAAGTCCAGTTCCACCTGCTCCGTCAGCGGATGCGACTGGCAGGCCAGTACATAGCCGGCTTCCGTCTCCTCCGCCTCCAGGGCGAAGTTGCGGTCCATGCGAACCTCACCGGAGACCAGGAAGGCGCGGCACGTCCCGCACACGCCGCCCTTGCAGGCGTAGGGGGCGTCGGAGCGGTTGCGCAGGACCGTCTCCAGCAGCGTCTCGCCGTCGCGGACCGGCCAGGTGCCGCCGCGTCCGTCGAGCCGGGCGGTGACCGTGCTGTGCGCGGGAGCCTGAGCGGTGGTGGCCGGGGACGAGCCCGCGTCCACATGGAAGATCTCCTGGTGGATGCGCGACCGGTCCACGCCCAGCTCGCGCAGCGCCTGCTCGGCGCCCCGCACCAGCCCGTACGGCCCGCACAGGAACCAGCCCGCGACCTCGCCGACCGGCAGCAGCGCGGGGAGCAGCCCGGTCAGCCGCTCGCGGTCGAGCCGGCCGGACGGCAGACCCGCCTGCTGCTCCTCGCGGGAGAGCACGGTCACCAGCTGAAGTCGCTCGGGATAGCGGTCCTTCAGATCGGCGACCTCCTCCAGGAACATCGTCGAGGCGGCCGTGCGGTCGCTGCGTATCAGGCAGAACCGGGCCGCCGGCTCGCGGGCCAGCAGTGTGGAGACGATGGACAGCACCGGGGTGATGCCGCTGCCGCCGACGACCGCCGCGTACAGCCCCGGTGCCGGTTCCAGGGTGAAGCGGCCGGCCGGGGTCATCACCTCCAGCACATCGCCGACGTCGATCTCCTTCAGCGCGTAGGCGGAGAAGGCTCCGCCCTCGACCAGCCGGACGCCCACCCGCAGGGTGCCGGGGCCCGCGCCGACCGGGTCGGGCGCTGGGGAGCAGATCGAGTAGGTGCGCCGTATCTCGCTGCCGTCGACCTGCCTGCGCAGCGCCAGGTGCTGGCCGGGTGCGTGCCGGTACTCCTCGCGCAGTTCGGGCGGGACGGTGAAGGTGAGGGCGACGGAGTCGTCGGTGATCCGGTCGACCTGGGCCACCGGGAGCGGGTGGAAGCGTGCCATCACAACTCCTTGAAGTGGTCGAACGGTTCACGGCAGGCGAGGCAGCGGCGCAGTGCCTTGCACGCGGTGGAGGAGAACCTGCTGAGCAGCTCGGTGTCGGCGGAGCCGCAGTGCGGGCAGCGGACGGGCTCGGTGAGTGCGTCGCCGGTGCGGCTCGTGGCCTCGGAGGTGGTCCGGGTCGGGCCGAGGGCCAGCGGCACGGGGCCGGGGGCGGAGCGCACGCGCGGGGGAGCGATGCCGAACTCCTGGAGTTTGCGACGGCCTTCGGGACTGATGTCGTCGGTCGTCCAGGCGGGGCTGAGTACCGTGCGGACCGTGACCTCGTGCATGCCGTGGGCGCGCAGGACTCTCTCGATGTCCACGCTCATGGCCTCGATGGCGGGGCAGCCGGTGTAGGTGGGGGTCAGGTCGACCTCGACCGTGCCGGGGCCGTGGAGACGCACGGCGCGCACCACGCCCAGCTCCTGGAGTGTGAGCACCGGCAGTTCGGGATCGGGCACCGAGCCGGCCAGCTCCAGCAGTTCCGTCTCCAGGGCGGTGGCGGTCACCATGTCGCCCCCGGGTGGCTGCGGTGCAGATGCTGCATCTCGGCGAGCATCCGGCCGAAGGGTTCGGTGTGCAGGCCCTGCCGGCCTGCGCCGGCCGACCAGGCGCCGGTGCGCGGTCCCTCGGGGAGGGTGAGCGTGGCCCGGCCGAGGATGTCCTGGACGGACTCCAGCCAGCGTGTCTCCAGGGCCGGCCAGTCGGCGTCGAGCCCTTCCACCGGCTGGAAGAGTTCGCCGGTGTACCGCCACAGTGCGTCGCAGGCGCGCTGCATCCGCTCGTGGCTCGTCTGCGTGCCGTCCCCGAGCCGCAGGGTCCACTGCTCGGCGTGGTCGCGGTGGTAGGCGACCTCCTTGACCGCCTTCGCGGCGAGCGGGGCGAACGGGCCGTCTCCGGTGGCCAGTTCGCCGTGGAGGAGGTGCTGGTAGGTGGAGAAGTACAGCTGGCGGGCGATGGTGTGGGCGAAGTCGCCGTTCGGCTGCTCGACCAGCTGGAGGTTGCGGAAGGCCCGCTCCTCACGTAGGTAGGCCAGTTCGTCCTCGTCGCCGGCCATGGACAGCAGCATCCGGGCCTGGCCGAGCAGGTCGAGGGCGATGTTGGCGAGGGCGACCTCCTCCTCCAGGACGGGGGCGTGCCCGGCCCACTCCCCCAGGCGGTGGGAGAGCACCAGGGCGTCGTCGCCGAGGGCGAGGGCGGCGGTCACCGGGACGGTGGCGGTCACAGGTGCTTCACTCCTTCCGGGATCTCGTAGAAGGTCGGGTGCCGGTAGGGCTTGTCGGCGGCCGGCTCGAAGAAGGGGTCCTTCTCGTCCGGCGAGGACGCGGTGATGGCGGTGGCCGGGACGACCCAGATCGACACGCCCTCGCCTCGGCGGGTGTACAGGTCGCGGGCGTTGCGCAGGGCGAGCTCCGCGTCGGGGGCGTGCAGGCTGCCGGCGTGGGTGTGGGAGAGGCCGCGCCGGGAGCGCACGAAGACCTCCCACAGGGGCCAGTCGGTGGTGCTCATGCTCGCTCCGCTTCTGTCTCGTGGCCTGTCTCGTGTGCCGTCGCGCTGCTGCCGGTGGTGTCGCCGGTGACGCGGTTGTGCTTGGCCGCGTGGGCGGCGGCCGCTTCCCGTACCCATGCGCCCTCGTCGTGGGCGCGCCTGCGCTGGGTGATCCGCTGTTCGTTGCACGGGCCGTTGCCCTTGAGGACGTCCCAGAACTCGGTCCAGTCGATCGGGCCGGAGTCGTAGTGCCCGCGTTCCTCGTTCCACCGCAGGTCGGCGTCGGGGAGGGTGAGGCCGAGGGACTCGGCCTGGGGGACGCAGATGTCGATGAAGCGCTGGCGCAGCTCGTCGTTGGAGTGACGCTTGATCTTCCACTCCATCGACTGCGCGGAGTGCTGGGACTCGTCGTCGGGCGGGCCGAACATCATCAGCGAGGGCCACCACCAGCGGTTGACCGCGTCCTGCGCCATCGCGTGCTGCTCGGGTGTGCCCTTGCTGAGGGCCAGCAGCAGTTCGTAGCCCTGACGCTGGTGGAAGGACTCCTCCTTGCAGATCCGCACCATCGCGCGGGCGTAGGGGCCGTAGGAGCAGCGGCACAGCGGGACCTGGTTGGTGATGGCGGCGCCGTCCACGAGCCAGCCGATCGCGCCGACGTCGGCCCAGGTCAGGGTCGGGTAGTTGAAGATCGAGGAGTACTTCTGGCGGCCGTTGTGGAGCTTGTCGAGCAGTTCGTCGCGGCTGGTGCCGAGGGTCTCGGCCGCGCTGTACAGATACAGGCCGTGGCCGGCCTCGTCCTGGACCTTGGCCATGAGGATCGCCTTGCGGCGCAGGGAGGGTGCGCGGGTGATCCAGTTGGCCTCCGGCTGCATGCCGATGATCTCGGAGTGCGCGTGCTGGGCGATCTGCCGGACCAGGGTGGCGCGGTAGGCGTCGGGCATCCAGTCGCGCGGTTCGATGCGTTCGTCGGCGGCCACGGCCGCGTCGAAGGCGTGCTGGTAGGCCGCCGTGCCGGCGGTGTCCGGTGCGCCGTCCGCCTGTGTGCGGGCCGTGCGCTGCGCGGCTGCTGTGGCCATGCGCTCCCCCTGACTTCGGGCTCTGCGGTGAATTGTCCCGACCGATCGTTCGGTCCGTGCGTAGTCAATGGTGTGCCGGGGCGCCGTGGGGTGTCAACCGCTGTGGAAAACTCCGGCGGGCAGCCTGTGGACAACGGGCTGGAGCTCCGGTAGGGCGGAGTGTCGGGCCGTGCCGCGTGGCGAGGACCACGGCCGTGGCCCGTACCCGGGGCTGCGCCGGGCGGCCGGGGCTGAGTACCGTTCCGTGCTGACGCCGAGTGGCGTACGTGGACGGTGGGGCACTCGTGGCGGGCGCCGCATCACTGAGCTGGACCACTGGACCGAACGACTTGACCGAAACGGGGGACGGGGCGGAATGGACGCGTACGACGAGGATCCGGGGGCCCGACCCGACCCCGGCGGGTCGGCCCGGGCGCGTCTGCCGGAGGGCTCCCCCACCGATGTGGGCTCCTCGAGCGACGTGGACCCCTCGACCGGCATGGAGTCCCGGGCCGGCGTCGGCCGCCCGGCCGATGTGGACGGCCGGGCCGACGCCGATTCCGAGGCGGGCAGGGATCCGCGGGCCGACGCGGGTTCCCGGGCGGGCGCCGGTTCCCGGGCGGGCGCGGCTGCGGCCCGCGGTGCGGGTTTCATGGACGACGGGGCCGCCGCCGCGGTGCCGCCCACCGCGCCCCGTACCGGCGTGGCCGCCCTCTCCCCCGGCTACCAGGTCGCCGCGGCGCTGGCGCTCGCGGTGGTCGGTGTCGCCGCCTGTGTGCATCTGGTGATGGTGTTCCTCAGCCTCGCCCCCACGAACACCGTGACCAAGCAGCACGGCAAGGCCGTCGAGGAATGGGTGTACCCGGAGTTCGAGCAGAACTGGAAGCTGTTCGCGCCCAACCCGCTGCAGCAGAACATCGCCGTCCAGGTGCGGGCCGTGGTGCGCGTGAAGGACGGCGGGCTGCGCACCACCGGGTGGACCGACCTCTCCGCCCAGGACGGCGCCGCCATCGACGGCAACCTCGTGCCGAGCCACACCCAGCAGAACGAGCTCCGCCGCGCCTGGGACTTCTTCACCGCCACCCACAGCGCCGACAACCGAGGCGTGGGCATGCGCGGCTCCCTCTCCGAGCAGTACCTGCGCCGGATCGTGGTGATGCGCCTGTACCGGACCTATCCGGCCGACCGCGACGGCGTCATCCAGCGCGTGCAGATCCGGTCCAGCACCACCAATGTGCAGCCGCCCGAGTGGAGTCGTGAGCGCGTGTCCGACAAGCCCGTCTACCGCGTGCTCCCCTGGTGGACCGTGACGGCCGACGAGGCAGCGGGAGGTGTGCGGTGAACAGGCTCTCCCTGACTCTCTCGCGCGGTATCGCCAAAGTCACCGAGTCGGCTCTCGGGCCGTACCAGAGCGCGGTGATCCGCATCGGGTTCGCCGGCACCTGGCTGCTGTTCCTGCTGCGCGAGTTCCCGCACCGCCAGGAGCTGTACGGCCCGGCCGGGCCCTGGGGCTGGAACCTCGCCAAGGAGCTGGCCGCCGACAACCACGCCTTCACGGCCCTGCTGTGGTCCGACGGACAGCTGTGGTTCGAGTGCTTCTACCTGATGGCGATACTCGCCAGCGCGGCGCTGATGCTCGGCTGGCGCACCCGGACGGCGTCCGTGCTGTTCATGGTGGGCGTGCTGTCGCTGCAGAACCGCAGCGTCTTCGTGGGTGACGGCGGCGACAACGTTCTGCACCTGATGTCCTTCTACCTCGTGTTCACGCGCTGCGCACAGGTGTGGTCCCTGGACGCGCGGCGCGCGGCACGCGCGCGTGGGGAACGGATCCCCGTCGACCGGGTCGGGGCGGTCCTGTGGGCGGTGTTCGGCCTGGCGCTGCTCATGGCGACGTTCACCGGCCGGTTCGACAACGGCTGGCTGATCCCCGCGCTGCTGTGGACGGCCTGGGTGGTGCTCGGCCTGTGGTGGGCCGTCGGCCGCTGGGCGAAGTCGCAGCAGCCGCGGATCCTGCTGGACGTCGTCGCCAACGTCCTGCACAACGGCGCCCTGTTCGTGATCATGGCGGAGGCGTGTCTGATCTACGCGACGGCCGGCTGGTACAAGATCCAGGGCTCGCGCTGGCAGGACGGCACCGCCGTCTACTACCCGCTCCACCTGGACTACTTCTCGCCCTGGCCCGGCCTCGCCGACCTGATGTCCTCCAGCGGCACGATCATGACGGTCGTCGCCTACGGCACGGTCATGGTGCAGGTCGCCTTCCCGTTCACCCTGTTCAACCGGCGGGTGAAGAACGTCCTGCTGGTGCTGATGATGACCGAGCACGCGGTGATCGCGGTCGTGCTCGGACTGCCGTTCTTCTCGATGGCGATGATCACCGCGGACGCGGTCTTCCTGCCGACGGCGTTCCTGCGCCGGGCGGGTGCGCTGGTGGCACGCGCGCGTGGGCGGCTCGTCCGGCATGACGCTCTTACGGTGCCCGCGCCCCGCGCCCCTGAAGAGAGCTCCGCGGAGAGCACGCAGGGCCGATGGGGGTCCCCCCGCGCGAGCGTGGCCGAGCGTGGGGGAGGGCCTGGCGCATGACCGACCCGCTGACCCGCTGGCGCGAGTACGCCGATGGCGCCGTGCTGCTCGACGGCTTCCACGCCCTCAAGCACGCGCTGCGCTTCGGGGCCGAGATCCCGGTGGCGGTCACCACCGACCGGCAGGCGGCGCTCGCTCTCGCCGAGGAACTGGCCGGGGACGTGCGCGACGCGCTCGATGCGTTGCTGTGGCAGGTGTCCGCGCCGACGTACGCCTCGCTCGTGCCGCGGCCCCACCCGACCGGCGTGGCCGCGCTCGCCGTACGGCCGTCCCGTGAGGCCAACCTGCGCAGGCTCGCGCAGATGCCCCGCAGCGCGCCCGTCGTCGTGCTGGACAACCCGCGCAACCTGGGCAACGCCGGTGCCGTGATCCGGCTGGCCGCCGGTTTCGGGGCGACCGGTGTGATCACCACGGGCACCCTCGACCCCTGGCATCCCACGGTGGTGCGCGGCGGCGCCGGCCTGCACTTCGCGACGGCCGTGGAGCGGCTGGGCGTCGACGAGCTGCCCCCGGGGCCGGTGTTCGCGCTGGACCCCGAGGGCGACGACATCCGGGACGTGCAGCTTCCGGACGACGCCGTTCTCGCCTTCGGCTCCGAGCGCAGCGGGCTGTCGGCCGAGCTGCGCGCGCGTGCCGACCAGCTGCTGCGGCTGCCGATGCGCCCCCAGGTCTCCAGCTACAACCTCGCCACCAGCGTGGCGATGACGCTGTACCACTGGAGCGCGACCGGGGGCGCGCTTGCGGCTTCCTAGGCCTCCCGGCGCACCTCGACCACCCGGAACCGGTTGGCGACGAACGCCCCGTCGCACAGCGCGGCGTTGGCTGCCGGGTTGCCGCCGGAGCCGTGGAAGTCGGAGAACGCGGCGGTCTGGTTCACGAACACCCCGCCGGTCAGGTTGAGCGACAGCTGGGCCGCCTCCTCCAGGCACACCTCCTCGACGGCCCGCTCCACCTCGCCGTCGGTGGTGTAGGCGCCGACCGTCATCGCGCCCTTCTCGCGGACCGTGCGGCGCAGCAGCTCCACCGCGTCGTTCACCGAGTCGACCGCGACGGCGAAGGAGACGGGGCCGAAGCACTCGCTCATGTAGGCGGCCTCGTCGTCCGGCTTGGCGCCGTCCAGCTTGACGATGACCGGGGTGCGCACGACCGCGCCCGGGAAGTCCGGGTTGCTGATCTCCCGTGAGGCGAGGGCCACTTCGCCGAGGCCGGCGGCGGCTTCCAGACGCGCCTTGACGTCCGGGTTGACGATCGCGCCCAGCAGGGCGTTCGCTCGGGCGTCGTCGCCGAGGAGGCCGTCGACCGCGCGGGCGAGGTCGGCGGTGACCTCGTCGAAGGTCTTCGGGCCCTCGTCGGTGCGGATGCCGTCCCGGGGGATGAGCAGGTTCTGCGGGGTGGTGCACATCTGGCCGCTGTACAGGGACAGGGAGAACGCCAGGTTGGACAGCATGCCCTTGTAGTCGCCGGTGGAGTGCACGATCACCGTGTTGACGCCGGCCTTCTCGGTGTAGACCTGCGCCTGGCGGGCATGGGCCTCCAGCCAGTCACCGAAGGCCGTCGACCCGGTGTAGTCGATGATCCGGACCTCGGGGCGGGTGGCGAGGGTCTTGGCGATGCCTTCGCCGGGGCGCTCGGCGGCCAGTGCCACCAGGTTCGGGTCGAAGCCCGTCTCGGTGAGCACCTGGCGCGCGATCTGCACGGTGAGCGCGAGCGGCAGCACCGCGCGCGGGTGGGGCTTGACCAGGACCGCGTTGCCGGTGGCGAGGGAGGCGAACAGGCCCGGATAGCCGTTCCACGTCGGGAAGGTGTTGCAGCCGATGAGCAGGGCGAGGCCCCGCGGGACCGGCGTGAACTGCTTGGTGAGGGCCAGTGGGTCACGCTTGCCCTGCGGCTTGGTCCACTCGGCCGTCTCGGGCGTGCGGATCTGCTCCGCGTACGCGTACGCCACCGCTTCCAGGCCGCGGTCCTGGGCGTGCGGGCCGCCGGCCTGGAACGCCATCATGAAGGCCTGGCCGCTGGTGTGCATGACGGCGTGCGCGAACTGGTGCGTGCGGTCACTGATGCGCTTGAGGATCTCCAGGCAGACCATGGCCCGGATCTCCGGACCCGCCTCCCGCCAGGCGCGCTGCCCGGCCTTCATCGCCGGCAGCAGTACGTCGATGTCCGCGTGCGGGTAGGTCACGCCCAGCTCGATGCCGTACGGGGAGACCTCGCCGCCCACCCAGTCGTCGGTGCCCGGCTGGTCGGTGAAGTCGAGGCGGTTGCCCAGCAGGGCGTCGAAGGCGGCCTTGCCCGTCGCCGCGTCCAGGCTGCCGTTCTCGCCGTAGGCCTTCGGATGCTCGGGGTGCGGGGACCAGTACGCGCGTGTGCGGATCGCTTCCAGCGCCTGGTCAAGGGTGGGCCGGTGCTTGGCGATCAGCTCGTCGGTGGTCAGTTCGGCGGTGGCCATGCGGGACCAACTCCTCGTCTGTGGAACTCTTCGTCGAGTTCGTCGACCTGGCGGAAAGAGCAGCGGGATCGGGCGGTCAGAGCTAGAGTAACCGAACGATCGGTCGGGACAAGGGGGCCTGCCGCATCTGTGGAAAACGCCGTGCGGGAGGATCGCGCACATGACAGCACTCGACCTCAGCAGCCCTGTGGCCGTCGTCGGCACCGGCACCATGGGCCAGGGCATCGCCCAGGTCGCTCTGGTCGCCGGCCACCCCGTGCGGCTGTACGACACCGTCGCCGGGCGTGCCCGGGACGCGGCCGCGGCGATCGGCGCCCGCCTCGACCGGCTCGTGGAGAAGGGCCGGCTCGCCGCCGCCGACCGGGACGCGGCCCGTGCCCGCCTCAAGCCCGCGCAGAGCCTTGCGGAGCTGGCGGACTGCACGCTGGTCGTCGAGGCCGTCCTGGAGCGGCTGGACGTCAAACAGCAGCTCTTCGGCGAGTTGGAGGACATCGTCGCCGAGGACTGCCTGCTCGCCACCAACACGTCCTCGCTGTCGGTGACGGCCATCGGCGGTGCCCTGCGCCGGCCCGGCCGCTTCGTGGGCCTGCACTTCTTCAATCCGGCCCCGCTGATGCCCCTGGTCGAGGTCGTCTCCGGGTTCGCGACCGACGTCACGTCGGCCACGCGCGCGTACGAGACCGCCCGCGCCTGGGGCAAGACCCCGGTGGCCTGCGCCGACACCCCGGGTTTCATCGTCAACCGGATCGCCCGGCCGTTCTACGCCGAGGCCTTCGCCGTCTACGAGGCCCAGGCCGCCGACCCGGCCACCATCGACGCGGTCCTGCGCGAGTCCGGCGGGTTCAGGATGGGTGCCTTCGAGCTGACCGACCTGATCGGGCAGGACGTCAACGAGTCCGTCACCCACTCGGTGTGGCAGTCCTTCTTCCAGGACGTGCGCTTCACCCCCTCCCTGGCCCAGCGCCGGCTGGTGGAGTCCGGCCGGCTCGGCCGCAAGACGGGGCACGGCTGGTACGACCACACCGGGGACGCCGAGCGGCCCGAGCCGCACACCGCCGACAAGGAGCAGCCGCCCGCCCACGTCGTCGCCGAGGGCGGTCTCGGCCCCGCGGCCGAGCTGCTCGCGCTGATCCGCGAGGCGGGCATCCAGGTCCGCGAGGAGGACGAGGACAACGGCACCCGCCTGGTGCTGCCCAGCGGCGGCCAGCTGGTGCTCGCCGACGGCCAGACCTCCGTGGAGTTCCGCGACGTCGTCTACTTCGACCTCGCCCTCGACTACCGCACCGCCACCCGCGTCGCCCTGTCCGCCTCCAAGGACACCTCGCCGCAGACCCTCGCCGAGGCCACCGGCCTCTTCCAGGCCCTCGGCAAGGACGTCAGCGTCATCGGCGACGTGCCCGGCATGATCGTCGCGCGCACGGTCGCCCGGATCATCGACCTCGCGCACGACGCCGTCGCCAAGGGCGTCGCCACCCAGGAGGACATCGACACGGCGATGCGCCTCGGGGTGAACTATCCCCTCGGCCCGTTCGAGTGGGACCGCAGGCTCGGCCGCGAGTTCGCCTTCGACGTCCTGGACGAGATGCACGAGCGCGACCCCTCGGGACGCTACGCGCCCTCCCTCGCCCTCTACCGCCACGCGTACGCCATCGACGACAAGCGGGAGGGCCGGTCATGACCACGGCCAAGCGCGACACCTACACCCCCGAGACGCTGCTTTCCGTGGCCGTCCAGGTGTTCAACGAGCGCGGATACGACGGCACCTCCATGGAGCACCTGTCCAAGGCGGCCGGGATCTCCAAGTCGTCGATCTACCACCACGTCAGAGGCAAGGAGGAACTGCTGCGCCGGGCCGTCAGCCGCGCCCTGGACGGCCTGTTCGCCATCCTGGACGAGGAGCACGCGCGCGTGGGGCGGCCCGTCGACCGGCTGGAACACGTCGTACGGCGCATGGTCGAGGTGCTCATGGGCGAGCTGCCGTACGTGACGCTGCTGCTGCGGGTGCGCGGCAACACCGCCACCGAGCGGTGGGCGCTGGAGCGGCGGCGCGACTTCGACCACCGGGTCGCGGAACTGCTGAAGGCGGCGGCGGCCGACGGGGACGTACGCGGCGACGTCGAGGTCAGACTGGCCACCCGGCTGGTCTTCGGAATGATCAACTCGATCGTGGAGTGGTACCGGCCGGACCCGCGGGGCGCCGGCGAGCGCGAGGTCGCCGACGCGGTGGCCAGGCTGGTCTTCACGGGACTGCGCAAGGACGCCTAGCTCACGCCTCCGGCACACCCCTCTCCTACGCCTCCGGCTCACCCCTCTCCTTACGCCTCCGGCTCACCCCTCTCCTTACGCCTCCGGCACACCCCTCTCCTTACGCCTCCGGCTCCAGGTCCTCCTCCTCGAACACCAGCAGCGTGCGGGTGCTGAGCACCTCGGGGATCGCCTGGAGCCGGGTGAGGACCAGCTCGCGCAGCGCCCGGTTGTCGGGCGTGTGCACCAGCAGCAGCACGTCGAAGTCGCCGCCCACCAGCGCGATGTGGGAGGCGCCGGGCAGCTGCCTGAGCTGTTCACGGACCGTGCGCCAGGTGTTCTGCACGATCTTCAGCGTGACGTACGCCGATGTGCCGTGCCCCGCCCGCTCGTGGTCCACGCGCGCGCTGAAGCCCCGGATCACCCCGTCCTCGACGAGCCGGTTGATGCGCGCGTAGGCGTTGGCGCGCGAGACGTGGACGCGTTCGGCGACGGACCGTATCGAGGCGCGGCCGTCCGCCTGGAGGATCTTCAGGATGTCCTGATCGATGGCGTCGAGCGGACGCGGCGGCGGCAGCTGGGCGCCGTCCAGCGGGCGTGGGGGCGCGAGCGCGGGGCCGTCCTGCGGTCCGTCGGCCATTTGTTCAGATGCCATTGCCCCCCGCTCCCTCGACGTGGACGTCCTGCGTTCATTCCAGGCTGTGGAGAACCGTTTGTCCACAGCCTGGAGGCGCCTGTAGCCAAAATGTGCCGACGACCGAACAATCGGTTGGTGAGGCGCTTCACAGTCGACGCGCCTCCCGTAGCCGCTCCCACGAGGAGGTGCCGTCATGACGGTCATGGAGCAGCGGGGCGCTTACCGGCCATCCCCGCCGCCCGCCTGGCAGCCCCGTATGGACCCCGCGCCGCTGCTGCCCGACGCCGAGCCCTACCGCGTCCTCGGCACCGAGGCGGCCGCCAAGGCCGACCCGGACCTGCTGCGCCGGCTCTACGCCCAGCTGGTGCGCGGCCGCCGCTACAACACGCAGGCCACCGCGCTCACCAAGCAGGGCCGCCTCGCCGTCTACCCCTCCAGCACCGGCCAGGAGGCCTGCGAGGTCGCCGCCGCCCTGGCCCTCGAAGAGCGGGACTGGCTCTTCCCCAGCTACCGCGACACCCTCGCCGTCGTCGCCCGGGGCGTGGACCCCGTCGAGGCACTCACCCTGCTGCGCGGCGACTGGCACAGCGGCTACGACCCCTACGCCCACCGGGTCGCCCCCCTCAGCACCCCTCTGGCCACCCAGCTGCCGCACGCCGTCGGCCTCGCACACGCCGCCCGCATCAAGGGCGACGACGTCGTCGCGCTCGCCCTGGTCGGCGACGGCGGCACCAGCGAGGGCGACTTCCACGAGGCGCTGAACTTCGCCGCCGTCTGGCAGGCGCCGGTCGTCTTCCTCGTGCAGAACAACGGCTTCGCCATCTCCGTCCCGCTGGCCAAGCAGACGGCCGCGCCCTCCCTGGCCCACAAGGCCGTCGGGTACGGCATGCCGGGCCGGCTGGTCGACGGCAATGACGCGGTGGCCGTCCACGAGGTCCTCAGCGACGCCGTACGGCACGCGCGCGCGGGCGGCGGACCGACCCTCGTGGAAGCGGTGACCTACCGGATCGACGCCCACACCAACGCCGACGACGCCACCCGCTACCGCGGTGACGCCGAGGTGGAGGCCTGGCGCGCCCACGACCCGATCGAGCTGCTGGAGCAGGAGCTGACCGCCCGCGGCCTGCTCGACGAGGCCGGCATGGAGGCTGCCAGGAAGGACGCCGAAGCGATGGCCGCCTCCTTGCGTGAACGCATGAACCGCGACCCCGAACTGGAACCCATGGCCCTCTTCGACCACGTCTACGCCGAGACCACCGCCCAGCTCCGCGAACAGCGCGCCCTCCTCAGGGCCGAGCTGGAAGCCGAGCAGGAGCAGCACGGCGAGCAGGAAGGCGGCGTCCGATGACCACCGTCGCCGTCAAGCCCGCCACCATGGCGCAGGCTCTCACGCGCGCGATGCGCGACGCGATGGCCGCCGACCCGAGCGTGCACGTCATGGGCGAGGACGTCGGCACCCTCGGCGGGGTCTTCCGGGTCACCGACGGCCTCGCCAAGGAGTTCGGCGAGGACCGCTGCACCGACACCCCGCTCGCCGAGGCCGGCATCCTCGGCACCGCCGTCGGCATGGCCATGTACGGCCTGCGTCCGGTGGTGGAGATGCAGTTCGACGCCTTCGCCTACCCGGCGTTCGAGCAGCTCATCAGCCATGTCTCGCGGATGCGCAACCGCACGCGCGGCCGGATGCCCCTGCCCATCACCGTCCGCGTCCCCTACGGCGGCGGCATCGGCGGCGTCGAGCACCACAGCGACTCCTCCGAGGCCTACTACATGGCCACGCCGGGACTGCACGTGGTCACGCCGGCGACCGTCGCCGACGCCTACGGCCTGCTGCGCCAGGCCATCGCCTCCGACGACCCGGTCGTCTTCCTGGAGCCCAAGCGGCTGTACTGGTCGAAGGACTCCTGGAACCCCGAGCACCCCACGGACGTGGAGCCCATCGGCCGCGCGGTGGTGCGCCGGCCGGGCCGCAGCGCCACGCTGATCACCTACGGTCCCTCCCTGCCGGTCTGCCTGGAGGCCGCCGAGGCCGCGCAGGCCGAGGGCTGGGAGCTGGAGGTGATCGACCTGCGCTCGCTGGTGCCGTTCGACGACGAGACGGTCTGCGCTGCGGTACGGCGCACCGGACGCGCGGTCGTCGTGCACGAGTCCACCGGGTTCGGCGGGCCGGGCGGCGAGATCGCGGCCCGGATCACCGAGCGCTGCTTTCACCACCTGGAGGCGCCGGTGCTGCGCGTGGCCGGCTTCGACATCCCCTACCCGCCGCCCATGCTGGAGCGGCACCACCTGCCCGGCGTCGACCGCATCCTGGACGCCGTGGCCCGGCTGCAGTGGGAGGCCCAGGGCTGATGGCACAGGTGCTGGAGTTCAAGCTCCCCGACCTCGGTGAGGGACTCACCGAGGCGGAGATCGTCCGCTGGCTGGTCCAGGTCGGTGACGTCGTCGCCGTCGACCAGCCGGTCGTCGAGGTCGAGACGGCCAAGGCGATGGTCGAGGTGCCCTGCCCGTACGGCGGTGTGGTGACCGCCCGCTTCGGCGAGGAGGGCACCGAACTGCCGGTCGGCGCGCCGCTGCTGACGGTGGCGGTGGGACCGCAGGCCCCGGCGGGGGACAGCGAGGGGTCGGGCAACGTCCTGGTCGGATACGGCACTTCGGAAGCCCCGGTCCGGCGCCGGAGGGTGCGCCCCACGCCGTTGGCGACGGGTGCCGCGAACGGCAGCACCGGCGCGGACGGCGCCCGGACCAGCGGCGCGTCCTCCGGCATGGGCCCGGACGGGCGGCGGAGTCCGGCCGCGGCCTCCGGGGCGGCGCGAGCGGACGGAACAGCCGCCCACAACGGTACGGCGCCCACCGGCACGGCCCAGGCGCGCGTGGACGCGCTCCACGCCGAGGGGCCGGTCCCCGTGATCTCCCCCCTGGTCCGCCGACTGGCCCGCGAGGGCGGTGTGAACCTGCGGCAGCTGGCCGGCTCGGGCCCGGACGGCTTGATCCTGCGCGCGGACGTCGAGGACGCCCTGCGGGCCATGGCGGCCGTCGGCAGCCGTACGGCCGAGGCGCCCGCCGCGGCGGCCCCCGCCGCTGCCCCGTCGGCATCCGCCGCCGTTTCGGCCACGCGCGCCGCAGGCACCCGCATCCCCTTGAAGGGCGTGCGCGGCGCGGTCGCCGACAAGCTCTCCCGCAGTCGCCGGGAGATCCCGGACGCGACCTGCTGGGTCGATGCCGACGCGACCGAGCTCATGCGCGCGCGAGCAGCGATGAACGCGGCCGGCGGGCCGAAGATCTCCCTGCTCGCGCTGCTCGCCCGCATCTGCACGGCAGCGCTCGCCCGGTTCCCGGAGCTCAACTCCTACGTCGACACCGAGGCCCGCGAGATCGTCCAGCTCGACCAGGTCCACCTCGGGTTCGCCGCGCAGACCGAACGCGGGCTCGTTGTGCCGGTCGTCCGGGACGCCCACGCGCGCGACGCCGAGGCGCTGACCGCCGAGTTCGCCCGCCTCACCGAGGCCGCCCGCACCGGGACACTCACGCCCGGGGAACTCACGGGCGGGACCTTCACGTTGAACAACTACGGCATCTTCGGCGTCGACGGCTCCACGCCGATCATCAACCACCCCGAGGCGGCCATGCTCGGCGTCGGCCGGATCGTCCCCAAGCCCTGGGTGCACGAAGGCGAGCTGGCCGTGCGTCAGGTCGTGCAACTCTCGCTCACCTTCGACCACCGGGTGTGCGACGGCGGCACGGCGGGCGGCTTCCTGCGGTACGTCGCGGACTGCGTGGAACAGCCGGCGGTGCTCCTGCGCACCCTGTGACGCACGCGGGGCCCGGAAGGAGGGCCCCGCGGAAGACACGAGCGGGGCCCCTCGGGACATACTCGGGGGGTGACCGACAACGCCCCCGCCGCTCCCGGGACGCCCGTGCTGTACGACGCCGTCGTGCTGGCCGGCGGCGCCGCCCGGCGGCTCGGCGGGGCCGACAAGCCCGGTCTGCGGGTCGGGGGCCGGGCGCTGCTCGACCGGGTACTCGCGGCCTGCGCGGACGCCGGGACGACCGTCGTGGTGGCCGACCGGCGGCCCACGGCGCGGCCGGTGCGCTGGGCGCGCGAGGAGCCGCCCGGCGCCGGACCGGTCGCCGCGCTGGAAGCCGGTCTGCGGCTCACCACAGCCGAGCACGCGGTCGTCCTCTCCGCCGACCTGCCCTTCCTCACACCGGCCACGCTGCGGCAGCTGCTGACCGCCCTGGGCGACACCGGCGCCGAAGGGGCGCTGCTCACCGACGCCGACGGCCGTGACCAGCCGCTTGTGGCCGCCTATCGCACCGCCGCGCTCCGCCGCGAGCTGGCCGCCCTCACGGCCGGACCCGACGGCCTGACCGGACTGCCCCTGCGCCGGCTGACCGGCGCCCTCAGCCTCACCCGCGTCCCGGACCCGCTCGCGTCCTTCGACTGCGACACCTGGGACGACCTCGTCAACGCCAGGGCACGCATCAGGGAGCATGGTCACGTGTTGGATGAATGGATCTCCGCAGTCAAGGACGAGCTGGGCATCGACCTGGACGTCGACACCGGCGTCCTGCTCGACCTGGCCCGTGACGCCGCGCACGGCGTGGCCCGCCCCGCCGCCCCGCTGACCACCTTCCTCGTCGGCTATGCCGCGGCCCAAGGCAAGGGCGGCCCCGACGCGGTCGCCGACGCAGCCCGCAAGGCGGCCGCGCTCGCGCTGCGCTGGGAGGAAGAGAACGACGGGCGCGGGAAGGACAACGGCGGGGGCGGGAACGGGAACAGCGGGGGGCCGAGCGCCCCGGACGCCGGATGACCGCCCCCGGAACCCGGGCGGGAGCGCCCGCGGAGGACAGCGACGACCTCGACGTCGAGGAGGCCCTGGCCCTCGTGAGGGAAGCCAAGGACGACCGTGAGGGCCAGGTTCCCGCTCCGGCGGCGGAAGCACAGGGGGAGCGGCACCGGGCCACGCCGTGGGCCGAGGCCCGCGAGACCGCCGCTCGCGCCGCGCGAGCACGGACCCGCCGCGCCCCCGTCTCCGTGCCTCTCGGCGACGCCCTCGGCCTGGTCCTGGCCGCCCCGCTGGACGCGCTGACCGACCTGCCCTCCTTCGACACCTCCGCGATGGACGGCTGGGCGGTCGCCGGACCTGGCCCCTGGGAGGTGCGTGATGAGGGTGTGCTCGCCGGGCATGCCCAGCCCGAGCCGCTCACCGACGGCGAGGCGGTCCGGATCGCCACGGGCGCCCGCATCCCGGCCGACACCACCGCCGTCCTGCGCAGCGAACACGGCCGCACCGACGCACAGGGGCGGCTGCACGCCACGCGGGAGATCGTCCATGGCCAGGACATCCGCCCGCGCGGCCAGGAGTGCCGCAGCGGCGACCAGTTGCTGCCCGTCGGCACCCGGGTCACCCCCGGCGTCCTGGGGCTCGCCGCGGCGGCCGGATACGACGCCGTCACCGCCGTACCGCGGCCCCGTGCCGAGGTCCTCGTGCTCGGTGACGAGCTGCTGGCCGAGGGACTGCCGCGTGACGGGCTGATCCGGGACGCGCTCGGCCCGATGCTGCCGCCGTGGCTGCGCGCGCTCGGCGCCGAGGTCATCAAGGTGCGCCGGATCGGTGACGACGCCAAGGCCCTGCTCCGGGCTGTCACCGGCTCCGAGGCCGACCTGATCGTCACCACGGGCGGTACCGCCGGCGGTCCCGTCGACCACGTGCACCCCGTCCTGGAACGCATCGACGCCGAGCTCCTCGTCGACGGCGTCAAGGTACGGCCCGGCCACCCCATGCTGCTGGCCCGCACCAAGGACGCCCAGCACCTCGTCGGCCTGCCCGGCAACCCCCTCGCAGCCATTTCCGGCCTGCTCACACTCGCCGAGCCGCTGTTGCGCACTCTGGCCGCACATCCGGCCCCCGAGCCGTACACGCTGCCGCTCAGCGAGGCGGTCCAGGGCCATCCGTACGACACCCGGCTGATCCCCGTGGTGCTGCGCGGTGACCGCGCGGTACCGCTGCACTACAACGGTCCGGCCATGCTCCGCGGCATCGCCGCCGCCGATGCGCTGGCGGTCGTACCGCCCGGCGGAGCCCGGCAGGGGGAGGAGGCCGAGCTGCTGGACCTACCGTGGGCGACCGCCGGGATCGAGGTGTGTTTCACGTGAAACGTCCGGGCCAGGTCGCCCAGGTCGCCCCGGATACCCGGTCCCGGCCGGCGACCGACGCGGCGTTCCGGGCCTCCCCGAGTGAGCGGGTCTGACCCGGAGACGCCATTCGCGGGGAGTAGCGTCGCGGGCATGCATGCGATCACGATTCCCGAACCTGGTGGTCCCGAGGCGCTGGTGTGGGCAGAGGCCCCCGATCCGGCGCCCGGCGAGGGCGAGGTGCTGGTCGAGGTGGTGGCCAGCGCCGTCAACCGTGCCGACATCCTGCAGCGGCAGGGCTTCTACAATCCCCCGCCGGGTGCTTCCCCCTACCCCGGCCTGGAGTGCTCCGGCAGGATCGCCGCGCTCGGACCCGGGGTGTCCGGCTGGGCCGTCGGCGACGAGGTGTGCGCGCTGCTGGCGGGTGGCGGTTACGCGGAGAAGGTCGCCGTACCGGCCGGGCAGTTGCTGCCGGTGCCCGAGGGGGTCGACCTCAAGCAGGCGGCCGCGCTGCCCGAGGTCGTCTGCACGGTCTGGTCCAACGTGTTCATGGTCGCCCATCTGCGGCCCGGTGAGACGTTGCTCGTGCACGGCGGGTCCAGCGGCATCGGCACCATGGCGATTCAGCTCGCCAAGGCCGTCGGGGCGAAGGTCGCGGTGACGGCCGGCACGAAGGAGAAGCTGGAGCGGTGTGCCGAGCTGGGCGCGGACATCCTCATCAACTACCGCGAGCAGGACTTCGTCGCCGAGATCAAGCAGGCCACCGGGGGTGCGGGGGCTGACGTCATCCTCGACAACATGGGTGCGAAGTATCTCGACCGCAATGTCCAGGCACTCGCCGTGAGCGGGCGGCTCGCGATCATCGGCATGCAGGGTGGGGTGAAGGGGGAGCTGAACATCGGCACGTTGCTGAGCAAGCGGGCCGCGATCAGCGCGACCTCGCTGCGGGCGCGTCCGCTGAGTGAGAAGGCGGCGATCGTGGCGGCTGTGCAGGAGCATGTGTGGCCGTTGCTGGCCGGGGGGCATGTGCGGCCGGTGGTGGATCGGGAGGTGCCGATGGCGGAGGCGGCCGAGGGGCATCGGGTGGTGGAGGCCAGTGGGCACGTGGGGAAGGTGCTGCTGGTGACGTCGTAGCGTGGTGACGTCGTAGCGCCGGGGGGGGGGCTGGAGCGGGGCCCCGTGCGGTGAGGTTTTGGCTGTCCGGGGTGCCCGGTGCTGCACGAGTACCGGTGCTGGTGCTGGCCGGGGGTGGAGTCGCTCGTCGGCGTCGGCAGGTGCCGCTGCGCCCACCCGTGCCGCCCCAGGTGGCACGACTGCCCGCAGCTACGCCGGGATGGCGTCCGGTGGCGCGGTTGCCGGCACCTGGCGTCGTCCGGTGTGCCGCGGTCGCGCGGAGGCGGGCGGCGGGCGGGTCAGTTTCTGCGGAGTCTGAGGCCCAGGAGGGCCAGGGCCAGGCCCAGGCCCATGAGGATCAGGCCGCTGCCCAGGGGGAGGATCTGCAGGACCGGATCGGAGGCGTTCGAGCCCGGTCGGGCGGGGTTCTGGGCCGGGGCCGGGGGGTGGCCGAGACCGGTCTCGCCGGGGACGGTCGAGGTCGGCGGTGTCGCGGTGGGGAGGTCCGCGATCTCCGGCTCCTCCGCGCGGCCGGTGCCGGGAGCCTGCGTCGGCACGGGGTCGTCGTCGCCCTCCACCTCGGCCGCAGGGCCGTCCGGTCGGCCCGGCCGCATCCGCCCCTCGCCGGCCCGGCTGCCCGCACGGGTCGGCTCGACGGCCGCCGGACGGTACGAGGCAGAAGCGGAATCGGAGGGCATGGGAGGGAGCGGGGGTATGGGGGGTATGGGAGGCCTTGGCGGTATGGGCAGCGGTATGGGGGAGGGGTCGGCCGCAGGGAAGTCGTCGTGTCGGTGTCCATGTCCGTGACCATGGCCGTGACTGCCGGCGTGTTCCGGACGACCGGGGTGCGTCGTGCGGCCCGCCTCTCCGGGCGCGGGGCGGGGGGAAGCGCTCGGGGCGGGCTCGGCGGAGTACGCGGGCGTGACAGGCGCGGCGACGGTGCCGTACGCGGGCAGGGTCACCGCGAGGGCGAGCAGCAGCCGTATGTGGCGGGGCGTGATGCGCAGCCATGGAGTCACGTCGGTGACCTCCCGGAGCCCGATGTCGTGATCGATGGATGACCGACAGAAATAAGCCTCACATTCATGGACAAAGAGGGCATTTCAGAGGGGGCCGTCGGGTCTAAACGGTGGATCAGCCTCGTGAGGGGGCACCACGGTGATGAGGTGTACGGGTGCGAGAGAATGGCGGCATGGAGATGCCGAGGAACGAACGGTCGCCGGAGAATCCGCAGATCCTCGTCGTGGGCCAGGACGGGATGGCGCTCGGCGGTGGCAACGGGGACGACGACTCCCGCGAGATTCCGGTGACGGAGCAGGTCGAGCAGCCCGCGAAGGTCATGCGGATCGGCAGCATGATCAAGCAGCTCCTGGAGGAGGTGCGCGCGGCTCCTCTGGACGAGGCGAGCCGGGTGCGGCTGAAGGAGATCCACGCCAGCTCGGTGAAGGAGCTGGAGGACGGCCTCGCGCCGGAGCTGGTGGAGGAACTCGAGCGGCTCTCCCTGCCGTTCACCGACGACGTCACGCCCAGCGACGCGGAACTGCGCATCGCCCAGGCACAGTTGGTGGGCTGGCTGGAAGGCCTCTTCCACGGGATCCAGACAACGCTGTTCGCCCAGCAGATGGCCGCGCGGGCCCAGCTGGAGCAGATGCGCCGGGCGCTCCCGCCGGGCGTGTCCGGCCATGAGGGCGGCGACGACCAGCGTGCCGCGGGCCGCTCCGGCGGGCCGTACCTGTAGCGAGCGCCGTACCTGTACCCGTAGCGGCGTACCTGAAACGACCGGGCCCGGCACGGAAAGTGCCGGGCCCGGCCTTGTCCGGGAAGCCTGTCAGTACCGGCATTCCGGTCGGGGCGCACCGTCGGAGCGGTGAGGAGGCGTCAACTCCTTCGGTCCGCACGGTGTTTCAGGCGGGATTGCCGTTCGAGACGCTCAGCTCGATCGTGCCCGGGTTCTTCGGGTCGACCTCCGTGTCCGCGGAGGGGAACTGGTCCAGCACGGTGCCGTCGCCCCAGGTGTTGTCGTTCACGGACTTGATCGAGTACTGCCAGTGCGCGGCCTGGAAGCACGCCTTCACCGAGTTGATGTCCTTGTACCGGAAGTCGGGCAGCTCGATCTTGCTCGAGTCGTTCCAGGACTCGGTCGGATCGGTGCACTTGGACTTGTCGATCACACGGGTCCGGTCCGGCCCGCGGTAGCCCGCCGAGTGGGAGGTGGACGCGGACGCCGAGGTGCTCGCGCCGCCGCCCCCGCCCTTGTCGTCACCGCCGCCGTTGTTCAGCGTCATCGCGACCACCAGGCCGATGACCGCGATGGCCGACACCGCGACCGAGCCGATGATCACCGGCTTGTTGCTCTTGCCCCCGCCGGAGCCCGGAGCGGACGGCTGCGGGGCCGTCTGCGGCGAGATCGTGTACGGCGGCGGGGTCGACGCGGCCTGCGGGCCGTAGCCGCCCGTGGGAGGCGGCGTCTGATAGCCGCCCTGCTGCCCTTGCTGCGGATAGCCGTAGGCCGGGGCGGGCGTCTGCGGGGCGCCGTACGGGCCCGGCTGGTACGGCGTCTGGACCGGCCCGGGGGCCGGCTGGGCGGTCCGGTCGACCGGCGGGAACACCGCGGAGCCGACGCCGGCGCCGCTCTGCGTCGGCCCGGTGCCGGGCACGATGCTGGGCGCGGCCGCCTGGAAGGAGGCGACGACGCGCAGGCACTCGTCGCGCATGGCCTCGGCGCTCGGGAAACGCTCGTTCGGGTTCTTCTTCAGCGCGCGGGCGACCAGCGCGTCCACCGCGGGCGGCAGCGAGCGGTTGATCGAGGAGGGCGCGACCGGCTCCTCCTGCACATGCGCGTACGCGATCGCCAGCGGGGAGTCCGCGTCGAACGGCAGCCGCCCGGTGACCAGCTGGAACAGCATGATGCCGACCGAGTACAGATCGGAACGGGCGTCCACGCCACGGCCGAGGGCCTGCTCGGGCGAGAGGTACTGCGGGGTGCCGACGACCATGCCGGTCTGCGTCATCGACGTCACACCGGACTGCATGGCGCGGGCGATGCCGAAGTCCATGACCTTGACCACACCGCGCTTGGTCACCATCACGTTGCCCGGCTTGATGTCGCGGTGGACCAGCCCCATCTCGTGGCTGATCTCCAGGGCGGCCAGCACGTCCGCGGTGACCTTCAGCGCCTTGTCGGCGGGCATCGCGCCGTACTGCCGGATGTCCTCCTCGAGGGCCGAGCCCAGCGGGCGGCCCTCGACGTACTCCATGACGATGTAGGGCGTCGTCAGACCGCCCAGGTCGTCCTCGCCGGTGTCGAAGACCGACACGATGTTGGTGTGCGTGAGCTTGGCCACGGCCTGGGCCTCGCGGCGAAAGCGCTCGCGGAACGCCTGTTCCCGGCCGAGTTCCGTGTGGAGCGTCTTGATCGCGACCTGGCGGTCGAGCACGGCGTCGTACGCCAGGTGCACCGAGGCCATGCCGCCCTCGCCGAGCAAGTCGCGCAGCTGGTAGCGGCCGCCGGCCAGCGACTGCCCCGAGTACCGGCCGTGTGCGCCGTCCTGGCTCATCTCTCCGTGTCCCCCATTGGCCGTCCGGCGCCTTCGCTCATCGCACGGGCCTTGATCGAATGTGTCATTCCCGGCCAAGTCTGCCCCAGGGCACTGACACGTCAAGCTCGGTGCCCGTTCCGTGACCGTACGCGCAAGAAGCGTCGCGCAAGCGTTACAGGGGGCGTACGACCGGTCCACAGAATTTGCACGACAGCGCGTGCTACAGGTTTCATGGCCGGTCAGGC
Organism: Streptomyces sp. NPDC001852; assembly: GCF_042891825.1. Lineage (NCBI taxonomy): Bacteria > Bacillati > Actinomycetota > Actinomycetes > Kitasatosporales > Streptomycetaceae > Streptomyces > Streptomyces sp. NPDC001852. The sequence goes on along the minus strand of NZ_JBIATN010000014.1, from coordinate 253,621 downwards.
TTCGGCCGGTACGGGTTCCGGTTCCGGACCGGTGGCTCATGCCGAGGCTGTAGCGTGGCCGACGGAGACCGTGACAACACCGCGCGCACCGCGGGCAGAAACGACGGCGAGGACTGATGGACCAGACGCAGCGCGCCCAGGGCCCGTCCGACCCCGAGGCGAGTGGCGGCGGTATGTCGGACGCGCCGGAGATGTGGGGCAACGGCGGGCTCGTCGGCGACGGCCGGTACCGGCTGACGCACCGGCTGGGCCGGGGCGGCATGGCCGAGGTGTTCGCGGCCGAGGACGTCCGGCTGGGCCGTACCGTCGCGGTGAAGCTGCTCCGCGCGGACCTGGCGGAGGACCCGGTCTCCAAGGCCCGCTTCACGCGCGAGGCGCAGTCCGTCGCCGGTCTGAACCACCACGCGATCGTCGCCGTGTACGACTCCGGCGAGGACTTCGTCGGCGGCCAGTCCGTGCCGTACATCGTGATGGAGCTGGTCGAGGGCCGCACCATCCGCGACCTGCTGCTGAACGCCGAGGCGCCGGGCCCCGAGCAGGCCCTGATCATCGTCTCCGGGGTGCTGGACGCGCTCGCCTACTCGCACCAGCACGGCATCGTGCACCGCGACATCAAGCCCGCCAACGTGATCATCACGAACAGCGGCGCCGTCAAGGTGATGGACTTCGGCATCGCGCGCGCCCTGCACGGCGCGTCGACAACGATGACACAGACCGGCATGGTCATGGGCACGCCGCAGTACCTGTCCCCGGAACAGGCGCTCGGCAAGGCCGTGGACCACCGCTCCGACCTGTACGCGACCGGCTGCCTGCTCTACGAACTGCTCGCCCTGCGGCCGCCGTTCACCGGCGAGACCCCGCTGTCGGTGGTCTACCAGCACGTCCAGGACATCCCGACCCCGCCCTCGGAGGTCGCCGACGGATGCCCGCCGGAGCTGGACGGCCTGGTCATGCGTTCGCTCGCCAAGGAGCCGGACGACCGGTTCCAGACGGCCGAGGAGATGCGCGGCCTGGTCCAGTACGGCCTGCAGATGCTCTACGAGCAGGGCGGGCACACCGGCACGTGGAACACCGGCCCGGTGGCGCCGCACGACGGCCGGCACACCCCGCCGGGCGGCTTCACGGGGACGACCGCGATGCAGCACCCGGGCGACTTCGGCGCCGGGACCGCGCAGATCCCCCAGCCGATCCTGCCGCAGCGCTACGGAGGCGACGACGGCGGTTTCGAGGGCCACGGCAACAGGGGCAGCGGCCGTGGCAAGCTGTGGATCCTCGCCGTCCTCGCGGTCATCGCCATCGCGGCGGGCGTCGCGTTCGCGCTGAAGCACAACACCGGTGGCAGCGGTACGGGGACCCACACCACACCGCCGACGGCGCACTCCCAGAGCACCAAGGACGACTCGAATTCACCGACCCCGTCGGACAGCACCACGGACCAGCCCTCGGACACGACAACCGACAACGGCTCGGGATCGACCTCGGGCGGGTCCGACTACACCCCGTCGGACCCGCAGACCTCGCAGTCGCAGAGCACGAGCCCGACGGACCAGCCGTCGGACCCGTCGACCTCGCCGTCGCAGTCCTCGGGCAGCACGACCGGTGGCACGACGACCGGTGGCACGACGAACGGCGGTACGAACACCGGGGGCACGAACACCGGGGGTACGAACACCGGGGGCACGAACACCGGCGGCACGAACGCGGGCACCGCGGCGAACGGCGGCACGAACGCGGGCACCACGGCGGACGGCGGCCTCGACCCCGGCGGCACCACCGGCTGACGGACCCCGGCATCGGCCTTCACGCCGTCCCTCGAGCACGTACGGGCAGCGCGGGCGCTGTCACTCCGTGAACGCGGCGCACACCGCGTCGTACTCACGGGTCCACCACACCACGAGCGCGGACGCGGCCGGGAACTGGCAGTCCGCGCGCGTGTCACCGCGTTCGTAGTGCCAGCGCAGCATCCAGAAGTCGTTCAGCCGCTCCCACCACACCCGGCGCACGGCCGCCGCCAGCTCGGAGGGCGTGGCGTCGGCCGCGCGCCGGTACGCGCGCGCGTACGCGCGTACCTTCGGCAGGTCCAGGGCGCCGACGGGGCGTACGAAGAAGATCGCCGCGGCGCGTACGGCCTCCTCGGCGCGGGGCTGCACGCCGAGCCGGTCCCAGTCGACGATGGCCGCCGGGGCGTCGTCCTTGTAGAGCACGTTGAACGGGTGGAAGTCGCCGTGCACCCAGCCCACCGAGCCGCCGCGCGGCGGGCGCCGGTCCGCGTGCTGCTCCAGGAGCGCCCGGCGTTCCAGCAGCCGGTGCCGGGCCAGCTCGTCGAAGGCGTCGGCGGGCCGGTGCCGGCGCACATGGGCGAGCAGGTCGTCGATGAGCGCGAAGGTGTCGGCGGGGTCGGCGCTCTCCACGGGGTGAGGGCTCGTGGCCGGGCGCGTGCGCCCCTTGGGTGGCATTACGCGCTCCAGGCAGGCGTGCACGGCGCCCAGCAGCGCCCCGAGGCGCGCGCTCTCCCCGGGCGTGAGCTGTCCGCCGTGCCGGTGCCTGCCGTCGATCCAGGGGTGCAGGGCGTAGGCGTGGCCGCCGACGACGGCGACCGTACGGCCCTCGCGGTGCGCGAGCGGTACGGCGACGGGGACGCCGAGGTCGGCCAGGCGCTGGGTGGCGCGGTGCCGGCGTTCGATGGCGGCCGGGTCGGCGGTGTCGGGGTCGAAGTGGTGCTTGAGGAAGTAGCGGCCGCGGGTGGTGCACAGCCGGTAACCGCGGTTCAGCAGGCCCTGGTCGACGGGCTCGCAGGTGAGGGCGGTACCGGCGGCGTACAGGCGCAGCAAGGCGCCCAGAGGGGGCGCTTGGGGCACAGGGGGTGGTACACATGAGCGCGGCACGCCGCAGATGTTAGGGCACGCAAAGCGGCTGTGAGCTGGGCGGTGTCACAGGCAGTCGTCGTCGGTCGCTTTCGGTCACGCGACGGTCCGGGACGCACGTTCCCCTCGATCCGGCAGACCTTCGACGCCATATCAACTCGGGTCCCGACGTTGGCTGTTGGCGGTGTTCCTGCCAGGATGATCGCGTTCCGATCATGAAGCCGTCCTCGGGGGAGCGAGAGCCGCCATGAGCGCGAGCGACGCCTATGACCGGCCGCCGTACCGCGTCCCTGCCGCGTCCGCGGGGCTGAGCGGTGCCGGTGCGTGGGCCCTGGACGTGCTGCTGCCCTGGCGGCTGGCCCGGCGGATCTACGGGCCCTTCCGGATGTTCCGGTTCAGCGCGGGCGACGCCCTCGGCCTCGCCGGTCCGGGCGCGGGCGGCCTCGGGCCGTACGGGCGGCCGGTGGTGTCCGCGCTGGCCGAGCAGGCTGCCGACCCGCTCATCGAACGGCTCCTGCTGCCCCGGACCCTTCTCTGCCTCGGCGTACTCGCCTTCGTCGTCGGTCTGTTCACCGGCAACGGCCTGCTCGAACCCGTCGAGCAGGGTTTCACCGACGCGCTGCTGATGCTCGGCACGGGCCCGGTGGCGCTGCTCCTGGCCTGCGCACTGCTCGTCGCCCTGGCCCGTCCCGGCACGCGCGCGTGCGTACTGCGACTGTGTCTCCGCCCGCTGCTGACCGCGCTGGTCACGGCCGCTTTCTGCGCTCTCTTCCTGTACTGGATGAGCCGCCGCTACGACTATCTGCCGAACGGTGTGACCGGGGTGCTCCTGGGGGTGTTCGTCGGGCCCTGGCTCCTGGTCTTCTTCGGCTCCGTGCTCTTCCTGATCCACCGCAACAGCTTCGGTACCGGCGGCCATCCCCTGGTCCGGCCGCTGGCCGGTGTTCCGCTGGTGTGGCTCACGGCGATCGCGCACTTCGTCCTGGTCGACGCGGTCCAGGCGTACCCGGGCTCCCGGCCGCTGCCCGCCTACTGGGTGGCCCTGTACGCCGGTCCGGTGGGCGTGACGATCACGGCCGGGATCGAGGTCTGGCTGCTGCGCCGGCGCCACGGGGTCGGCTTCCGCGGCCCGCTGCCCGACTGGCGTCCCCCGCCGCCCCGGGTCGCCCGGGTGCCCGACGGCCTGGTCGCGCGCCTGGGCGCCGACGTGGCCGCGGGTGCCGCCTTCCACTGGCCGCAGTGGATCGACCGCAACGGCGTGGTGTGGGCACAGACTCCGGCCGTCCACGCGCGCGAGCCGGTCATGTGGCCGTACGTGCACGCCTTCACCGAGCAGCTCAGGCCCACGCCGCGCTCCGAGGCGGAACGGGTCGCCGGACCGCTGCGCCCGCGCTGAGAAGGACCTGTCGCGAAATCTTCGGGAACTCGTGATCTCCTTAGGCGGAATTTACGGCCGCGCGCACGAGGCCGGTCTTGCAAACAAACTCTTCCCGTCACCTGGGTCAGCGGGATAACGTGCGGGTGCTCCGGCCTTCCGCAAGGCTGTGACCAGCACGCTTGACCACCTCCTCGATTTACTTGGAAATCCAAGCAAAAACGCAGGTCAGGTGGGGTTTCACAGAAATGTGGAGCACTGGGTAACGTGATGGTTGCAGGGCGCTCGCCGGGGCACCTGTCACGCCTGTTCCCGGCCGAGTGGCACCCACCCCGTGCCCGGTGGTCGAAACAGGTGAGCCGCACTGGCCTACCGGCAACCCCGGGGGCCGGAACGACGGAGGAGCACACGTGACCGTGGACAGCAGTGCCGCGCGCCAGCCGCGACGCAGCGCCGCAGGCAAGGCCGGCACCACCGGCACCAAGACCGGCACCCGCAGCACCGCCGGGCGCGCCACGCGCGCGAAGAAGAACACCGAACCGGAGCTCGTACAGCTGCTGACGCCCGAGGGCAAGCGGGTCAAGAACGCCGAGTACGACGCCTACGTCGCCGGCATCACCCCCGAAGACCTGCGCGGCCTGTACCGCGACATGGTGCTCACCCGCCGCTTCGACGCCGAGGCCACCGCCCTGCAGCGCCAGGGCGAGCTGGGCCTGTGGGCCTCCCTGCTCGGCCAGGAGGCCGCCCAGATCGGCTCCGGCCGCGCGCTGCGCGACGACGACTACGTCTTCCCGACCTACCGGGAGCACGGCGTCGCCTGGTGCCGCGACGTCGACCCGACCAACCTGCTCGGCATGTTCCGCGGCGTGAACAACGGCGGCTGGGACCCCAACAGCAACAACTTCCACCTGTACACGATCGTCATCGGCTCCCAGACGCTGCACGCCACCGGCTACGCCATGGGCGTGTCCAAGGACGGCGCCGACAGCGCGGTCATCGCCTATTTCGGTGACGGCGCGAGCAGCCAGGGCGACGTCGCCGAATCGTTCACCTTCTCCGCGGTCTACAACGCCCCCGTCGTGTTCTTCTGCCAGAACAACCAGTGGGCGATCTCCGAGCCCACCGAGAAGCAGACCCGCGTTCCGCTCTACCAGCGCGCGCAGGGCTTCGGCTTCCCGGGCGTACGCGTGGACGGCAACGACGTGCTGGCCTGCCTCGCGGTCACCAAGTGGGCCCTGGAGCGCGCCCGCAACGGCGAGGGCCCGACCCTGGTCGAGGCCTACACCTACCGCATGGGCGCCCACACCACCTCCGACGACCCCACCCGCTACCGCGGCGACGACGAGCGCCTCGCCTGGGAGGCCAAGGACCCGATCCTGCGCCTTCGCCGGTACCTGGAGGCCTCAAACCACGCGGACGAGGGATTCTTCGCGGAACTCGAGACCGAGTCCGAAGCGTTGGGCAAACGAGTGCGCGAAGCGGTCCGTGCCATGCCCGACCCGGACCACTTCGCCATCTTCGAGAACGTGTACGCGGACGGGCACGCGCTCGTCGACGAGGAACGAGCGCAGTTCGCCGCCTACCAGGCGTCGTTCGCGGACGCTGAAGGGGGTCGCTGAGATGGCCGAGAAGATGGCGATGGCGAAGGCCATCAACGAGTCGCTGCGCCGCGCCCTGGAGGAGGACCCCAAGGTCCTGGTCATGGGCGAGGACGTCGGCAAGCTCGGCGGCGTGTTCCGGGTGACGGACGGCCTTCAGAAGGACTTCGGCGAGAGCCGCGTCATCGACACCCCGCTGGCGGAGTCCGGCATCGTCGGCACCGCGATCGGTCTCGCCCTGCGCGGCTACCGCCCGGTGGTGGAGATCCAGTTCGACGGCTTCGTCTTCCCGGCCTACGACCAGATCGTCACCCAGCTCGCGAAGATGCACGCGCGCTCGCTGGGCAAGGTCAAGATGCCGGTCGTCGTCCGCATCCCCTACGGCGGCGGCATCGGCGCGGTCGAGCACCACTCGGAGTCCCCCGAGGCCCTGTTCGCGCACGTGGCGGGCCTGAAGATCGTCAGCCCCTCCAACGCCTCCGACGCGTACTGGATGATGCAGCAGGCCATCCAGAGCGACGACCCGGTGATCTACTTCGAGCCGAAGCGGCGCTACTGGGACAAGGCCGAGGTGGACGTCGAGGCGATCCCCGCCCCGCTGCACAGGGCCCAGGTCGTCCGCGAGGGCACCGACCTCACCCTGGCGGCCTACGGCCCGATGGTGAAGCTGTGCCAGGAGGTCGCGGCGGCCGCGGCCGAGGAGGGCAAGAACCTGGAGGTCCTGGACCTCCGGTCGGTCTCCCCGCTGGACTTCGACGCCATCCAGGCCTCGGTGGAGAAGACCCGCCGTCTGGTCGTGGTCCACGAGGCACCGGTGTTCTTCGGCTCCGGCGCGGAGATCGCCGCGAGGATCACCGAGCGCTGCTTCTACCACCTCGAAGCCCCCGTGCTCCGGGTCGGCGGCTACCACGCCCCCTACCCGCCGGCCCGCCTGGAGGAGGAGTACCTGCCGGACCTGGACCGCGTGCTCGACGCCGTCGACCGCTCGCTGGCGTACTGAGGAGAGGGTCGTGACGACGATGACGCAAGCGTCCGTACGCGAGTTCAAGATGCCGGACGTCGGCGAGGGACTCACCGAGGCCGAGATCCTCAAGTGGTACGTCCAGCCGGGTGACACGGTCACCGACGGCCAGGTGGTGTGCGAGGTCGAGACCGCCAAGGCGGCCGTCGAACTGCCCATCCCCTACGACGGCGTGGTCCGCGAACTCCACTTCCCCGAGGGCACCACGGTCGACGTGGGCACGTCCATCATCGCGGTGGAGGTGGCCGGCGCGGCACCCGCCGAGGCCCCGGCCGAGCAGCCCGAGGCGGCACCCGAGGAGCCGGAGCCCGAGGCCAAGCCGCAGGCCCGCCAGCCGGTCCTGGTCGGCTACGGCGTGTCGACGTCCTCCACCAAGCGCCGCCCCCGCAAGGGCCCCGAGGTCACCGTCCCGGCGCCGGCCCAGGCGATCCAGACCGAGCTGAACGGCCATGGTCACGGCACGGTCGCCGAGAAGCCCCGCCCGCTGGCCAAGCCGCCGGTGCGCAAGCTGGCCAAGGACCTCGGCGTCGACCTGGCCACGATCACCCCGTCCGGCCCGGACGGCGTCATCACCCGCGACGACGTCCACGCGGCGGCCACGCCGAAGCCGGCCGAGCCGGCCCCGGCCGCGGTCGCTGCGGCTCCGGTGACGCCGGCCCCGGTCGCGTCCTACGACGGCACGCGCGAGACCCGTATCCCGGTCAAGGGCGTCCGCAAGGCCACGGCGGCGGCGATGGTCGGCTCGGCGTTCACGGCGCCGCATGTCACCGAGTTCGTGACGGTCGACGTGACCCGCACGATGAAGCTGGTCGAGGAGCTGAAGCAGGACAAGGAGATGCAGGGCCTGCGGGTCAACCCGCTGCTCCTCATCGCCAAGGCCCTGCTGGTCGCCATCAGGCGCAACCCGGAGATCAACGCCTCCTGGGACGAGGCCAACCAGGAGATCGTGCAGAAGCACTACGTCAACCTGGGCATCGCCGCGGCCACTCCGCGCGGTCTGATTGTGCCGAACATCAAGGACGCGCACGACAAGACGCTCCCGCAGCTGGCCGCTGCGCTCGGCGAGCTGGTGTCGACGGCGAGGGAGGGCAAGACCACCCCCGCGGCCATGCAGGGCGGCACGGTGACGATCACCAATGTCGGCGTCTTCGGCGTCGACACGGGCACGCCGATCCTCAACCCCGGCGAGTCGGCGATCCTGGCGGTCGGCGCGATCAAGCTACAGCCGTGGGTCCACAAGGGCAAGGTCAAGCCGCGTCAGGTGACGACCCTGGCGCTGAGCTTCGACCACCGCCTGGTCGACGGGGAGCTGGGCTCGAAGGTACTGGCGGACGTGGCGGCGATTCTGGAGCAGCCGAAGAGGCTGATCACCTGGGCGTGACGGTCCGGGACCGGTAGCGTTGGAAAGCCTGAGGGGTCGGCCGCAACTTCTTCTTGCGGCCGCCCCCTCTGTTTCGGGTTCGTTCAGGACCGGTTCAGCACGTACACCGGCGCCCCGTCCTCGGCTCCGCCTCGGGAGCGGATGCAGGCGTGCTTGTGCAGCAGCCGCAGACATTCGTCGACGCGGTGCACCGAGAGGCCCGTACGCGCCGCGATGGATGCCGGCGGCTCGCGCAGCTCGCCCTGTTCGACGAGGACAGGGGCGATGACCACAGCCACGGTCCACACGTCCTCTGTCACGGAGAGGCGTTGCCGCCAGTCGGCCAGTACGGTTTCCGTGGTGGGCAGGGCCCTGAGCCCTTCGACAGGCCTCCGGCGGTCCAGCACGAGGGCGTCGAGCCGGTCCGCGATCCGTTCCATCGCCCGGACCATGGCCTGCTGCACGGCGAGGGTGGCCTTCTGCGTGGCCAGCATCTCCCGCTGCAGGGTCAGTGATTCCCGTTGCACGCCCAGCGTTTCCTGCTGCAGCTCGATCGATGTGCGCTGCCCCTTCGCCAACTCCTCGTCCAGCTGGAGGTTGTGAGCCTCCAGGCGGACGATGGCCTCGGCCACCTGCTCGGGCATGGCGTAGGCGATCGGGGCGCCCGGTCCGGCGGGCTGAACCTCGGCTTCCTCCAGGGTGTAGGAACCGTCTCGCTGAACTGTCTCGATCACCTCGGCGACCCATTGTTTGAAGGGGGCGCAGGTGGGTTTTGTGCATGCGTTGACGAGGAGGATGAGACCTTGGAGGGAAATGACATTCAAGTCTCGGCGCCATTCCCTACCTGCGGGAACGCTGAGACCGTAACCTCCAGTTAGGGTCTCGAGCGACTCTCGATGGCCGGCCGGCACATGGTCGGAGAGTGCCTTTTGCGGGTTCGTGTGCCCGAGTTCCTTGCACACATCCACCGCCGGAAACCAATGGCTCCCGTCCGGCATGGTCAGCCGGCGCACGCGGGCGCCTGTGGCCGCGTACACGAAGTCGCTGATGTCGATCGCCTCGTGCCGTGCGGGCGAGTCGGGTCGCTTGCTGGGTTCGCTCATGTGAACCACCTCCGCTGCGGAACGTAGAGCGGAGGAATTCGAATATGCCAGCTGCAAAGGTGATGTTCACGATTGAGGGTGAAGTTTGCTGAAAAGACCAGACAGGGGAACTCAACGTCGTAGCACGGCAGTTCCTCTTGCAGACGGGCCGGGGTCCGCACGGAACCAGTGGCCCCCGGTGCTCCAGCCCAGCAGACGACGGCCCGCGCCGGCGTCCGCCGGGGCGCCGTCCATGACCTGGCGGAGCCCGGTGAGGGCCGGAGCGAGACGGCCGGCGATGTGCCAGGGGCGACGGGCGGTTTCCTCGGTCATGAGGTCCAGGACGCGCCGCTGTTCCTGCGGCGCGCACAGCGACAGGTGGAACACCATCTGGCGCCAGGCGTAGGCGACGTCCTTGATGGTGCCGAGCGGCCGCGGGTTGCGGTGCACGCGCCCGGTCAGCAGGCACACGGTGTCGAAGCAGCGCAACGCCGCCTCGTCCCAGCCGGCGCCGGGCTGGATGCCGACCCCGTGGACAAGGGTGGCCAGGTTGTGGGTGGTGAGGATCTGCGCCTGCTCGATCACCGTGCCGTTCCCGGCGACCCAGGAGCCGGACGTGCCCGCGTCTGTGCCCGGCGCGAATTCGGCGGCCCGCTGCCGGCACAGCGCGGCGAACCCGGGCGATGTACGCACACCGTGGGACCGGAGTGCCGCGTCCCCCGCCTCGACGACGGCGAGGTTGCGCACCGCCCGGTAGTCGATGGCGTAGTACCGCTCGTAGAGCGAGCCGCCGCCGAGGAGTTCGGCCGCGACACGGGCGGCCGTCAGGAACTTCGGGGTGAACGTGCCCATGAAGATGTCCGCCGCGAGTTCCTCGACGAAGGGCGCCCCCAGCTCGGCCTGCCGGGCCAGTACGGACAGTTCGCGGATCAGCGGGTTGGGCAGGATCGTGCCGGGGAAGGCGCGTACCGCGAGCCCGCCCAGCTCCCGCAGCACGCCGGCCGCCACCTCCTCCGCCCCCGCGTCGACGCGGTGGGCGGCGACGGCACGCACCCACGGCAGCTCCTCCACCCGCACCTGCCGCTGGAGGTTGAACAGCAGCAGGGAGCGGCGGTTGCGGAACGCGCGGTAGTTCGCGGCGGCCAGTGAGCGCAGGGCCGGCTCGGGGTGGGCCGCGGCGGTGGCGGCGGCGACGAGCTGGGGGACCAGCTCGGCCAGGACCTCCGCCGAAGGGACGACGCCGCGCTCCACGAGCGTGCCGACGGATGCGCTGAGTGCCGCCTCGACGGGCCGGCGTACTGCGGGCGGGATCGCCGCGCCCGCGGGCACCCCGCTCTCGTCGGCCTCCTTTGCGCTCACCGGCGCGACGACCGGCGCGGTCTCGGTCACCCCGCCGTCCTGCGGCAGGGCGGAGAGCCGCGCCAGCACCACGCCGGCCAGCGCGTGGTGCGAGGGCAGCGCGGCCTGGGCAGCCTGATCCCGGCGCAGCGCGGTGTGCGTCGCGGAGCCGGGCCGGCCTCGCCGCCGGACCATGGAGGCGACGGCGTGCCGCAGCAGTCCGAGCCGCCGCGGTTCCAGGTCCCGTCCGGCAACCGCCTCCTCCAGCGCGCCGCGCAGGATGCCCAGGTTCTCCTTGGGCCTGAGGTGCTTGGTGCAGTGGGTGTGGCGCCGGGCCAGGTCGCGGTAACGGCGCAGCAGTTCGGCGGAGCGGACGTGCCAGGCGCGGTCGTCGGCGGGGCCGGGGACACGGACGTGTCCCTCCTCGTCCGTCACCTCCAGCCAGTGCAGCAGCAGTTCGTCGCCGAAGGGCTGCCAGACGGCCAGGGCCTCGCGCTGGGTCTCGACGGCCGTGCTGGGACGTCGGCGCGCGAGCGCCGCGGAGGCGTCGCCGACGGTGGAGCGGTGTACGGCGTCGGGCCGGGGCGCGGGCCGCTCGGCCGGCCGCGGGCTGAACCGCAGCCGGTCGGCGAACGGCGCCAGCTCCTCGACCAGATCCAGGGCGGCGTCCGGCTCCCCGGCCCGGACCAGCCAGGCCACGGTGAGCAGGGCGGCCTCCTCGGGGACGGTCACCTCGTAACGACCGCTGTCGAGCAGGTCGTGGAGACGGGCGAGCCCGTCCTCGGACAGGAAGTGACCGAACAGCGCCCGACGCTCCTCGGGCACACCGGCCCGGCGCGCGGTCGCGACCTCGAAGTCGAGCAAGGCGCCGCCCGCGCTCGGCTCGCCGGTGGCGAAGCCGCCCCGGAGGACCTCCGGCGTGACCCACGCGGGCAGCCCGGCGACGGGCGTGCGGGAACCGATCTTCAGCAGTCCGTCCGCCATCCCGTCCAGGACGGCACGCCACCTGCGGCCGCGTTCCTCGCCGCGTCGGCGGGTCTCCGGGTCCGGGTGTGCGGCGGCCGTACGGAACGCGGCGGCCAGCTGACCGGCCGCGTACCCGGGGTTCGCCTGTGCGAGGTGCTGCTGCTCAGCGTCGTCGTTCATAGCCGACGTGGCGGGTCCCGCCCCCGCGCCCTCCGGGACCACAGCCCGGTGCTCTGCTGCTGAGCTACACGTCGTCGTTCCTGGCCGACGTGGCAGGTTCCGCCCCTGCGCCCTCCGGGTTAGGAGCCCGGTGCTCTGCTGCTGAGCTACACGCCGATGGGGCGACGGTAGACGGCGGGAAACCGTACGCACAAACGACTTTTGCGCCTCGACCGGTCGGCGGCGGGCGGCGTTCGACCACCATGCCCTGTGCCGGTGAGCGCGCCGACGTCGCCCCTGCCACCCGGGACCGTCGTATCGCGGGCCGGCGGGCTGATCCGGCAGGTGCCGCGGCTGGTGCGGTCCGGAGCGCCGCCGCGACCTGGGCCCGGACAGCACACGGGCCCGCCGCTTGCGGGCGGCGGGCCCGTTCCGCTGTCCGGTGGTGCGTCAGCCGAGCTTGGCGAAGCCGTAGTCCAGGAGCTTCTTCGCGTCCGACTCACGCTGCGGGATGGAGGTGGAGGCGAGGACGGTGCCGATGACCGTCTTGCCGTTGCGGGTGGCGGCGAAGACCAGGCAGTAGCCGGCCTCCGGGCCGGAGCCCGTCTTCACACCGATGGTGCCGCTGTAGCTGCTGAGGAGCCCGTTGGTGTTGGTCCAGGGGGCCATCGTGCGGGTGCTGCCCGTCTTGGTGATCGTCTTCGCGGTGTACGACTTCGTCTTGACGATCGCGCGGAACGTGGAGTTCTGCATCGCGCTGCTGGCGATTTTCGTCAGGTCGCGCGGCGTCGAGTAGTTGTTGCCGTTGCCGATGCCGTCGAAGGAGTCGAAGTGGGTGTTCTTCAGACCCAGGTTCTTGGCGGCGGTGTTCATCTTGCCGATGAAGCTGCTGACGCGGGCGGCGCGGGTGGAGCCGGAGCCGTAGGTGTCGGCGAGCGCGTAGGCGGCGTCACAGCCGGACGGCAGCATCAGGCCGTACAGCAGCTGGCGGACGGTGACCTTGTCGCCGACGATCAGGTGCGCCTGGGAGGCGTTGTTCTGGACGACGTAGTCGCTGTACGCCTTCTGGATCGTCACCTGCTTGTCGAGGTTGAGGTTCGACTGCGCGAGCACGACCTTGGCGGTCATGATCTTGGTGGTGGAGCCGGTGGAGCGCTGGGTGTCCGCCGCCTTGGTGTAGAGCGTCGTACCGCTCGCGTTGTTCATCACGTAGCCGCCCTTGGCCACGATCGAGGGCGTCGTGACCGCCTGAGCGGGCGCCGCGGTGAGGGCACCGGTGGCGAGCAGCGCGCCGGAGGTGACGGCGACGGCGGCGGCTCTGCGGATGCGCGGGCTGCGCGTGCCTTTAATGCCGGTAATCAAAGTGATGTACCCCGATTGTCGTAAATGCCCCTGGATGCGGCCGAATTGTGCTGGCAAGAGCAGAGGGCCGCACGTGTGAGACACGTAAGTAGCACAGAAGGTTGTGCGGCCGCCGGGTGGGAGTTGCGTCACGTCCGGATGCTGGACGGCGCTGCCCCATGCGTACGTGTTGTATCTATCCTGTGGGCATGAAGACGGCCGTACAGCAGCCCGCCCGCCGAGACCCCAAGCCGCCGCCCGCCGCCGACCGCGTGTACGCCCACGTCAAGCAGGGCGTTCTCGACCGTCGCTACGAGGGCGGCACCCTGCTCACCGAGGGTGAGCTGGCCGAGGCCGTGGGTGTCTCCCGCACGCCCGTGCGCGAGGCGCTGCTGCGGCTGGAGGTCGAGGGCCTGATCCGGCTCTACCCGAAGAAGGGCGCGCTGGTCCTGCCGGTCTCGGCGCAGGAGATCGCGGACGTGGTGGAGACCCGCCAGCTGGTCGAGGAGCACGCCGCCCGCAAGGCCGTACCCGCCCCGCCCGGTCTGCTCGAGCGGCTGAGCGAGCTGCTGGAGCTGCAGAAGGAGCAGGCCGCCGCCGGTGACCTGGCCGCGGCCGCGGTCACCGACCGCTGCTTCCACGCCGAGATCGTGCGCAGTGGCGGCAACGAGATCCTGTCCCGGCTCTACGACCAGTTGCGCGACCGGCAGCTGCGGATGGGCGTCGCCGTCATGCACTCCCACCCCGACCGGATCGCCAAGACGCTCGCCGAGCACGAGGAGATCCTCCAGGCACTGCGCGCCGGGGACGCGGAGGCGGCCGTCGGACTCGTGCACCGCCATGTGACCTGGTTCGAGCACCTCGCGCGGGGTGAGGTCCGATGAGCGCTCCGGCGCGGAACGTCACCCTTCCGGGTGACCCTCCGGGCGGCCGACGCGCCGTCGCCGTGTGGTCCATAGGCGTCGCCGTCTACTTCGTCGCCGTCATCTTCCGTACGTCACTGGGTGTGGCGGGGCTGGACGCGGCCGACCGCTTCCATGTGAACGCGTCCGCCCTGTCGACGTTCTCCATCCTCCAGCTGCTGGTCTACGCCGGCATGCAGATACCCGTCGGCCTGCTGGTCGACCGGCTCGGCACCAAGAAGGTGCTGAGCATCGGCGCCGTGCTGTTCACGGCCGGGCAGCTGGGCTTCGCCTTCTCCCCCTCGTACGGCACCGCGCTCGCCTCCCGCGCCCTGCTGGGCTGCGGGGACGCGATGACCTTCATCAGTGTGCTGCGGCTCGGCACCCGCTGGTTCCCGGCCCGCCGCGGGCCGCTGGTCGCGCAGCTCGCGGGGCTGGTCGGCATGGCGGGCAACCTGGTCTCCACGCTGGTGCTCGCCCGGCTGCTGCACGGCGTCGGCTGGACGCCGGCGTTCGCCGGCAGCGCGCTCGCGGGTGTCGTCGTCCTCGTGCTGACACTGCTGTTCCTGAAGGACCACCCCGAGGGGCACGAGCCCGGTCCCGCGCCGCACCAGGGCGCGGCCTACGTCCGCCGGCAGATCGCGGCGGCCTGGCGGGAGCCGGGCACGCGCCTCGGGCTGTGGGTGCACTTCACCACCCAGTTCCCGGCGATGGTGTTCCTGCTGCTGTGGGGCCTGCCGTTCCTGGTGCAGGCGCAGGGGCTGAGCCGGGCGACGGCCGGTGAGCTGCTCACCCTGGTCGTGCTGTCCAACATGGTGATCGGGCTGGTCTACGGCCAGATCGTCGCCCGGCACCACGCGGCGCGGCTGCCGCTGGCGCTGGGCACGGTCGGGGCGACGGCGCTGCTGTGGGCTTCGACGCTGCTGTATCCCGGTGCGCATGCACCGATGTGGCTGCTGGTGGTGTTGTGCGCGGTGCTGGGGGCGTGTGGGCCGGCCTCGATGCTCGGGTTCGACTTCGCGCGGCCGGCCAACCCGCCCGAGCGGCAGGGGACGGCGTCGGGCATCACCAACATGGGCGGGTTCGTCGCCTCGATGACGACGTTGTTCGCGGTGGGGGTGCTGCTGGATGCCACCGGGGACGACTACGCCGTGGCGTTCAGCGCGGTGTTCGTCCTGCAGGCGCTGGGTGTCAGCCAGATCCTGCGGCTTCGGGGGCGGGCCGCCCGGCGTGAGCGTGAGCGGTCGGTGGCGAGCCGGGTGGAGACGGTGCACGTGCCTGCGTGACGGTGCCCTGTGCCGGTGCGGGCCTCACTGGGGGCTGCCCGCCCCCAGACCCCCGCTCGGCCCTCAACGGGCCTCGTGCTCAAGCTCCCCCAGAGGGGGCACCCCCAGACGGGCCGACAACCCTCACCGGGACTACGGCGTCACCGCGAAGTGGCGCAGGATGGCCGCCGTCACGTCCGGGTCGCCCTCGGTCTTCAGGCGGTCCGTCACCGCCTCCGGCGTCACCCGGCCGCAGGCGAGGCGGACGTAGGTCTCCCAGTCGAGGGTGAGGGTGGCGGCGGGGCCGAGGGCCGGGGCGGTTTCCAGGGTGCCGCGGCCCTGGATGTCGACGCGGATGGTGCGCAGGAACTCCACCGGGCCGTGCACGTCGAAGACGATGGCCGAACTGCGCGGCGCGTCCGCGTCCTTCGCGACGACCTTGGGCAGTGCCTCCAGGAGGACGTCCCGGACCACGTACGCCCCCGGCGAGTCCAGGTTGCCGGGGCGGCCGAGGGCCGTACGCAGGTCCTGCTCGTGCACCCACACGTCGAAGGCACGGGTGCGGTAGGCCTGTTCCACCGTGATCTCGGTGCCCAGCGGGCCGCGGACCGTGGTGCCGGGGTCACGGGACTCGTTGCGCAGCTGGCGGTTGCGGCGGATGACCGTGTACTCCAGCTCGGCCGTCATCTCCGGCGCCGTGTGGTGGCGGCGGACGTCGACCTGCATCTCCATGTACCGCTGGTGCTCGGTCGTGACGTGGAAGAGGTCACGGGGCAGGGAGTGGATCGGGCGCGGGTCGCCGAGCATCTCGCAGTCCATGCCGATGACATGCGACACGATGTCCCGGACCGACCAGCCGGGGCACGGGGTCCGCCGGTTCCACTCGCCCTCCGCGAGCGACTGGACCATCTCGGATATCGCTTCGATGGAGTGCGTCCAGGCGTCGGCGTAGGGCTGGAGGGTGGGATGCAGACTCACGGAACGGGACCCCTCGGCGGTCGGTACACGGGCAGGTTGTGGCGGCGTTGCCAGCGGGCGTCGGCGGCACTTCGGCGGGTGTCTGGGAGGCTAAGTTACGCTGCCTGCAGGCACCCCGGCAGTGCTTTCGTGTGACGATCGTAGGCCTGTCTGGACGACTCGATTGCCAGGACGGTGGTAGTGTGCGCGCCTCGCTGATCCAGATCGCCGTGAACGAGGACGAATCGGTCGACACCCGGCGGCAGCGGGTGGCCGCGCTGGTCCGGGAGCAGGCCGGGGCCGATCTCGTGGTCCTGCCCGAGCTGTGGACCACCGGGGCCTTCGCCTACGAGGAGTTCGGCCGCGAGGCCGAGCCGCTCGAAGGGCCGACGTACGAGGTCATGGCCAAGGCGGCGAGTGACACGGGCGTGTGGCTCCACGCGGGTTCCATCCCCGAGCGGGACCCCGACGGCCCCCTCTACAACACCTCTCTCATCTTCTCCCCCTCCGGCGAGCTGACCGCCGCCTACCGCAAGATCCATCGCTTCGGCTTCGACAAGGGCGAGGCCGTGCTGATGGGCGCCGGGCGTGACCTGGTGACGGTCCGGCTGCCCGGGACCACGCTCGGCGTGGCCACCTGCTACGACCTCCGTTTCCCCGAACTCTTCCGCGGACTCGTCGACGCCGGCGCCGAGGTGCTGGTGCTCCCGGCGGGCTGGCCCGAGCGGCGACGCGCGCACTGGACGCTGCTGGCCCGGGCGCGGGCGGTGGAGAACCAGGCGTTCGTGCTTGCCTGTGGAACGGCCGGGACCCACGCGGGAGTTCCGCAGGCGGGTCACTCGATCGTGGTGGATCCGTGGGGCGAGGTGCTCGCCGAGGCCGGCCCGGACGAGGAGGTCCTCACCGTCGACTTCGACCTGGCGAGGGTGGCGACCACCCGCGAGCAGTTCCCGGCGCTGAAGGACCGCGTCATGGGCCTGGAGCCGCCCCGGCACCAGCGCTGACCCGCGGTCAGTCCTCTTCCCGCTCCTTCTGCGCCAGGTGGATCACACACACCGCCACCGCGATCAGCAGCGCCGGGTCCGCGTCCTCGCGCACGATGTCGACACCGTAGGTGTCCCGGAGGGACAGGAAGCGGCGGGAGATCACGGCCAGCAGTTCGCCGTCGTACTCGATGGCGAACTCGTGGTCGAGGATCCTGCCGCTGACGTCCAGCACGGTGCCGTCGACCAGGGACACCCGGTAGTGGTGGCGCAGCAGGGACAGCCGCTTGCGCCTGATCGTGGCCAGGCCCTCGCCGTCCCGCTCGATCACCATGGTGTCGCGCAGCGCGAACATCTTCTGGTGGATGTCGATCAGCACGCGCCCGTGGGCGTCCTTCAGCTGGAAGGTGTCCCGCAGGCGCAGGGCCTTGCCGTCGACGAGGAAGACCTTGCGGCCGTGCTCGTCCTCGATCCAGTAGTCGTCGCCGATGCCGAGCAGCCGGTCGTGTACGAGGAGTCTCATGGGGGTACCGTTCCCCGCCGCGCGCGGATCGTCACGGCCCGGTCGGCCGAAGCGCCCGCGGGTGGTGCTCATCGGGAACCGCCGGACCGAACCTCCTCCGGTACGCCGACGGGCTCAGCCCCGTCTCCCGGCGCAGCCGGGCCCGCAGGTTGGCGGCCGTACCGAGGCCGCAGCGCGCCGCGACGACCTCCAGGCGCTCCTCGCCCCGCTCGATCAGCCGGCAGGCCAGCGCCACCCGTTCCCCGGTGAGCCACGCCAGCGGGGTCGTACCCAGCTGGGCGCGGAAGCGGCGGTGGAGGGTGGCGGGGCTGACGGCCGCGCGGGCGGCGAGGTCCGCCACGGTCAGCGGCTCACCCAGCCGCTCCTGCGCCCAGGCCAGCAGCGGACCGAGCGACTCGTCGGGCACGTCGGGCACCGGGCGCTCCACGAACTGCCGTTGGCCGCCGTCGCGGTGGGAGGCGAAGACCAGCCGCCGGGAGACGGCGTTGGCGAACTCGGCGCCGTGGTCGCGGCGCCAGAGGTGCAGCCCGAGGTCGAGCGCGGCCGCGCTGCCGGCGGCGGTGAGGATGTCGCCCTCGTCCACGAAGAGGACGTCCGGTTCGAGCAGCACCGTGGGATGCAGGTCCCGGAAGGTGTCCGCCCACATCCAGTGGGTGGTGGCCCGGCGCCCGTCGAGCAGTCCGGCCTCGGCGAGGGCGAAACTGCCGGTGCAGAAGCTGACGATGCGCGCCCCGCGCGCGTGCGTGCGCCGGATGGCGTCCAGGACGTCGGCGCCGCGCGGCACGACGTTGTCGGGGCGGCCCGGTACGACGAGGGTGTCGGCCTCTGCCACCGCCTCCAGGCCGGGTACGCCGGTCAGGGTGAAGAAGCCGTGGTTCATCCGGATCCGCGGGGTGGGCGTGCACAGCGTCACCGTGTACAGCGGGCCCCGGTCGCCCAGTTCGGGCCTGGGCAGTCCGAACAGTTCGGTCGCGACGCCGACCTCGAAGGGGTTGGTGCCCGCGTCCACGATCACGACGACCCGGTGCGGTGGCACGGTCCGGCGGGGTGACTGAGAGGATCCTTGCGGCATATGCGATTCCTAGCACTCGTGCGCCGGGCGGGCCGGCCCGAGGATGACGGCATGAGCAGCGAACCGATCTCCCTGGACAAGGCGCTCGCCTCCTTCACCGAGTGCTGGAGCCCGCGCATCGTCACCACCGTCAACGACTACGACGTCCGGATCGCCAGGTTCGAGGGCGAGCACGTCTGGCACGTGCACGAGGACACCGACGAGTTCTTCCTGGTCCTCGAGGGCGAGGTGCACCTCGGCCTGCGCGAGCCGGACGGCGAGCGCACGGTCGTCCTGGCCCGTGGCTCGGTGTTCACCGTCCCGCGCGGCACGTATCACAAGCCGTCCGCTCCCGGGCGCGCCGAAGTCCTCCTCTTCGAGCCCACCGGCACCCTCTCGGTCGGCGACCGGCACGAGGAGGTCCCCGACCACGTCGACGTGACCACGGGCCACGCGCTGTCCTGACCGGACCGAGAGCGAGTTCTCCACAGGCGTCCGAACGGCTCCGGCCGGTTGTCCACAGGCGCCCGAACGGCTGTCGGAGTCGGGTGGCACTCTTGGACCCATGACCGACTCCGCACCCCGACGCGCCCGCGTCCGCGCCCCCGAGCTGATCGGCAAGGGCGGCTGGCTGAACACGGGCGAGAAGCAGTACACCCTCGCCGACCTGCGCGGACGCATCGTCGTCCTGGATTTCTGGACTTTCTGCTGCATCAACTGTCTGCATGTCCTGGACGAACTGCGCGCGTTGGAGGAGAAGCACCGGGACACGGTGGTGGTCATCGGCGTGCACTCCCCGAAGTTCGTGCACGAGGCCGGGCATCAGGCCGTCGTGGACGCCGTGGAGCGATATGGGGTCGAGCATCCGGTGCTGGACGATCCCGAGCTCGCGACCTGGAAGCAGTACGCGGTGCGGGCGTGGCCGACCCTCGTCGTGATCGACCCGGAGGGCTATGTCGTCGCCCAGCACGCGGGCGAGGGGCACGCGCACGCGATCGAGCGGCTGGTCGAGGAGCTGGAGGCCGAGCACGCGGCGAAGGGCACCCTGCGGCGCGGCGACGGTCCGTACGTGCCGCCGGAGCCCGAGCCGACGACCCTGCGCTTCCCGGGGAAGGCGCTGCTGCTGCCGTCGGGGAACCTCCTGGTCAGCGACACCACCCGGCACCAGCTGGTGGAGCTCGCCGAGGACGCCGAGACCGTCGTACGGCGCATCGGCTCCGGCACGCGCGGATTCTCCGACGGCGGCCCCGAGCGGGCCTGCTTCAACGAGCCCCAGGGTCTGGCCCTGCTGGAGGACGGCTCGGTGGTCGTCGCCGACACCGTCAACCACGCCCTGCGCCGCCTGGATCCGGTCTCCGGCGAGGTGACCACCCTGGCCGGCACCGGGAAGCAGTGGTGGCAGGGTTCGGCGACCTCCGGTGCGGCTCGCGAGGTGGATCTGTCCTCCCCCTGGGACGTGGCGGTCTTCGGCGGCAGGGTGTGGATCGCCATGGCGGGCGTCCACCAGCTGTGGACGTACGACCCCGCGGCGGGCACGGTCGCCGTGGCGGCGGGCACCACCAACGAGGGCCTGGTCGACGGCCCCGGCGCGGAGGCATGGTTCGCCCAGCCCTCCGGTCTCGCCGCGACCGCCGAGCGGCTGTGGCTCGCCGACTCCGAGACGAGCGCCCTGCGCTGGGTGGACCTGGACGGGCACGTCCACACCGCCGTCGGCACCGGCCTGTTCGACTTCGGCCACCGGGACGGCGCAGCCGGCCAGGCACTGTTCCAGCACCCGCTGGGGGTCACCGCCCTGCCGGACGGCTCGGTCGCGGTCGCCGACACCTACAACCACGCCCTGCGCCGCTACGACCCGGCGACCGGCGAGGTCACCACGCTGGCCACCGATCTGCGCGAGCCCAGCGACGCCGTGCTCGTCGGCGAGGACATCGTGGTCGTGGAGTCGGCCCGGCACCGGCTGACCCGGCTGCGGCTGCCCGAGGAGGCGGTGCGGGTGGAGTCCGTGGCCCACCGCACCCGGCGCGCGGCCACGGAGGTCGCTCCCGGCCGCCTGCGTCTGGACGTGATCTTCCAGGCCCCCGCGGGCCAGAAGCTGGACACCAGATACGGCCCCTCGACCCGGCTGCTGGTTTCCTCCACCCCGCCCGAGCTGCTGCTCAAGGGCGAGGGAGCGGACACGGACCTGAGCCGCGAGCTGGAACTGAACCCGGCCGTCACCCAGGGCGTCCTGCACGTCTCTGCGATGGCGGCGAGCTGTGACGACGACCCCGAGAACGCATACCCCGCCTGTCACGTCCATCAGCAGGACTGGGGCGTCCCGGTCCGCCTCACCGAGGGTGCGACGGACCGCCTGCCGCTCGTCCTCGCGGGGATGGACGAGCAGGAGGGCGGTTCTCAGACGCCGTAGCCGTCCGTGTAGCCGTCGACGTGGTGGTGGTGGCGTGGTTCCTCCTCCACCACCGGCGTCGGCGGCATCACGACCCGGCGGCGGCGTGCGATGCCGCTGAACGTCGCGGTGCCGATCAGTCCGACGGCCATGAGGATCACACCGACGACCGTGAGGTCGACCCCCTTCATGTGCCAGTCGGTGGCGAACGTGAGGATGGCGCCCACGGCGATGAGGATGATGCATCCGCCGAGTCCCATGAGGCCTCACCTCCCCTTCCGGTTACCGGACTCTCCGGTACCGGCCGGGTACCCGGCGGACTCGGGCCTAGCCCTGGAGAAAAGCCGTGAGGGCGTTCGCCAGCAGGAACGGGTCGTCGGCGCCGCACAGTTCGCGCACGCTGTGCATGGAGAGGATCGCCACGCCGATGTCGACCGTGCGGATACCGTGGCGGGCCGCGGTGATGGGGCCGATCGTCGTGCCGCACGGCATGGAGTTGTTGGAGACGAACGACTGGAAGGGCACGTTCGCCTTCTCGCAGGCCGCGGCGAAGATCGCGCGGCCCGAACCGTCCGTGGCGTAGCGGTTGTTGACGTTGACCTTGAGGATCGGGCCGCCGTTGACCCGGGGGTGGTGCGTCGGGTCGTGCCGCTCGGCGTAGTTGGGGTGGACGGCGTGGCCCGTGTCGGAGGACAGGCAGACCGTGCCGGCGAAGGCGCGGGCCCGGTCCTCGTAGGAGCCGCCGCGCGCGAAGACCGAGCGCTCCAGCACGCTGCCGAGCAGCGGGCCGTCCGCGCCGGTGTCGGACTGGGAGCCGTTCTCCTCGTGGTCGAAGGCGGCCAGCACGGGGATGCGGGTGAGCGGGGCGCCGGAGGTCGCCACGGCGGCGAGGGCGGCGGCGGCCGCGTGCACCGACAGCAGGTTGTCCATGCGTGGACCGGCGAGCAGGTCCCGGTCCCGGCCGAGGTAGGCCGGGGCCTCCACCGGATGGGTCATCAGGTCCCAGCCGGTGACCGAGCCGGCCGCGATGCCCGCCTCCTGCTCCAGGAAGGCGATCAGGTCGCCGTCGCGCACCTCGTCGCCGAGGCCCCAGACCGGCTGCAGATGGCGCTGCTTGTCGAGCTTGAGCCCCTCGCTGCTGACCGAGCGGTCCAGATGGATGGCGAGCTGGGGCACGCGCAGCAGTGGCCGGTCCACGTTGACCAGGACCGAGGAGCCGTCGCGCAGGCTCAGCCGGCCGGCCAGGCCCAGGTCGCGGTCCAGCCAGGAGTTCATCAGCGGGCCGCCGTAGATCTCGACGGCGACCTGGCGCCAGCCGTGCGACCCGCTGTCCGGGCGCGGCTTGATCCTGAGGTTCGGGGAGTCGGTGTGCGCGCCGACGATGTGGAACGGCGTGTGCGCCTCGGCGTCCTCGGGGACGTACCAGGCGACGATCGCGCCGCCGCGCAGCACGTACTTGCCACCGCTCGAACCGTCCCAGGCGTCCGTCTCGGCGACCTGCCTGAAGCCCGCCTTCTCCAGCCGTTCGGCGGTGTTCGCCACGGCGTGGTACGGCGACGGGCTCGCCGCCAGGAAGGACATCAGGTCGTCGGTGTGGCCGCGGTCGAAGCGGGCTGCTGCGCTCATGGGTTTCACCTTAACGACGTGCACGGGCCCGCTCCCGGAAAGGGAGCGGGCCCGCACAGGGAATCTGCAAGACCTTCTAGAAGGCGGCCTCGTCCAGCTCCATCAGGTCCAGCTCGACACCGGAGGCGACCTTGCGGGCCAGGGTGACGCCCGGCAGGACGTTCGCCGCGAAGAACTTCGCCGCGGCGATCTTGCCGGTGTAGAACGCCTGGTCCTTGGCGGAGGCCGTGGCGAGCTTCTCGGCGGCGATCGCGGCGCCCTTGAGCAGCAGGTAGCCGACGACGACGTCACCGGAGGCCATGAGCAGGCGGGTGGTGTTCAGGCCCACCTTGTAGATGTTCTTGGTGTCCTGCTCGGTGGCGGCGAGGTCGGTCAGCATCAGGCCGACGATCGCCTCGAGCTCCACGGCCGCCTTGGCCAGGTGCTCGCGGGCGCCGGCCAGCTCCTCGCCGCCGGTGCCGAGCGCCAGGAACTTCTTGATGTCCTCGGCGAGGGAGTTCAGCGCGGCGCCCTGGTTGCGGACGATCTTCCGGAAGAAGAAGTCCTGGCCCTGGATCGCGGTGGTGCCCTCGTACAGGGTGTCGATCTTGGAGTCCCGGATGTACTGCTCGATCGGGTACTCCTGCAGGAAGCCGGAGCCGCCGAAGGTCTGCAGCGACTGGGCGAGCTGCTCGTAGCCCTTCTCGGAGCCGTAGCCCTTGACGATGGGCAGCAGCAGGTCGTTCAGCGCGTTCTCCGCCGAGGCGTCCTCGCCGTTCGCCTCCTTGATCTGGATCGCGTCCTGGACCGAGGCGGTGTAGAGGACGAGCGCGCGCATGCCCTCCGCGTACGCCTTCTGCGTGATCAGCGAGCGGCGCACGTCGGGGTGGTGGGTGATGGTGACCTTGGGCGCGGTCTTGTCCATGAAGTTGGCCAGGTCCGGGCCCTGGACGCGCTCCTTGGCGTACTCCAGCGCGTTGAGGTAGCCGGTGGAGAGCGTGGAGATCGCCTTCGTGCCGACCATCATGCGGGCGAACTCGATGATGCGGAACATCTGGCGGATGCCGTCGTGCTTGTCGCCGATGAGCCAGCCCTTGGCGGGGTGCTGGTCGCCGAAGGTCATCTCGCAGGTGTTGGAGGCCTTCAGGCCCATCTTGTGCTCGACGTTGGTGGCGTAGACGCCGTTGCGCTCGCCCAGCTCGCCGGTCTCGAAGTCGAAGTTGTACTTCGGGACGAGGAAGAGGGACAGGCCCTTGGTGCCCGGGCCGGCGCCCTCGGGGCGCGCGAGCACGTAGTGGAGGATGTTCTCGGACATGTCGTGCTCACCGGAGGTGATGAAGCGCTTCACGCCCTCGATGTGCCAGGAGCCGTCCTCCTGCTGGATCGCCTTGGTGCGTCCGGCGCCCACGTCGGAGCCCGCGTCGGGCTCGGTGAGGACCATGGTGGAGCCCCACTGCTTCTCGACCGCGATCTTGGCGATGTGCTTCTGGACCTCGTTGCCCTCCTCGAAGAGGATGCCGGCGAACGCCGGGCCCGAGGAGTACATCCACACGGCCGGGTTGGCGCCCAGGATCAGCTCGGCGTAGGCCCAGATCAGGGAGCGCGGCGAGGTGGTGCCGCCGATCTCCTCGGGCAGGCCGAGCCGCCAGTACTCGGAGTCCATGAAGGCCTGGTAGCTCTTCTTGAAGGACGCCGGTATCGGCGCGGTGTTGGTCTCCGGGTCGAAGACCGGCGGGTTGCGGTCGGCGTCGGCGAAGGACTCGGCCAGCTCGTTCTCGGAGAGGCGGGTCAGCTCCTCCAGGACGCTCTTGGCGGTGTCGACGTCCATCTCCTCGAACGGGCCGGTGCCGTACACCTTGTCGCGCCCCAGTACTTCGAAGAGGTTGAACTCGATGTCGCGGAGATTCGACTTGTAGTGCCCCATGGCGACGGCTCCGTTGAGGGATCGGCGAGGCACTGACTCCTCGCACCTAGTTCACGTACCAACAAGTAGCTACGCATGATGCTACCCGTCGGTAATAAGAAGCAACCCCGGTCGGTGCAAGTGTGAGAAGGGTCTACTTCTTCATTGTCCGGCAACGGGCCCGTGAGCAGCACCGCCCACCGGTCCGGCTGCCCGACGAAAGCCGGGCGGCCGCCCGGTATCTCCACCGGGTGACCGCCCGGTATCTGCACCGGTCGGGCACCGGGGCGCCCACGCCGTCACCGCACGGTGCAGCCGGGGGCGGGATCAGGCGGTCGCCGGCCGGCGGGGCGACCGCCCTGCGCGTCCGCGATGGCCGCCAACTGGGCGGGGGGCTCGTCCGGTTCGAGTGGCTGGAGGTGCGCGGGGTGCTGCCCGTGCCCGGACGGTCGGCGCCGATCGCCGTGTGCATCGCGGTCGGCCGGTCCGTCGGAGAGGGGTGGGGCGGGACGGGAGCATGAGCTAACGACCGCTACATATTTTCCCCGGCGCCATCGTGCCGCTCCCGCTCGGTACTCTTGCGCCCATGTACGGCTACGACCAGAACGTCGGTGCTCAGCAGCAGTACGCCGCACCCCAGCAGCCGATGGCCGGCGGCTACGGGCAGCAGCCGCCGCTGTATCCCGAGCCGTCCCCGCCGTCCCTCGCCGACGCGGTGCGCGCCTTCACCACCGGGCAGATGTCCGCCGAGGACTTCCAGCAGATCTTCGCCACGTCGAAGGTGTACTGCCCGCGCGGCGACACCCCCGGCTTCCTCGCCCTGCACAACACCCAGCAGCCGGTGATCCCGATGTTCACCTCGCTCAAGGAGCTGCGCCGGTACGCGGGCAAGGAGTCCAAGTACTTCGTGATCACGGGGGCGGAGGTCATCGACCTCCTGCCGACCGGCTACGGCTTCGTCCTGGACATGGAGGGCGAGCACCGGATGGTCTTCGACGCGAAGGCCGTCGAGCAGATGGTCGACTTCGCGATGCGCCGGATGTACGGCTAGCCAGCACATGTGACGCCCGTCGCCCGGAGCCCGGAGGGAATTCCCTCCGGGCTCGTTCCGTTAGGGGTGGCAGAAAGTTCAATGCTCAACTAAAGTGAACGCCCAAGGAGGTCCGACCCATGCCTGCAGTGACCGTCGAGAACCCGTTGACGCTGCCCCGAGTGACCGCTCCCGCCGACGCCGTGGCGCGTCCGGTGCTGGCCGTCTCGACCGCTCCGAGCGGATTCGAGGGCGAGGGCTTCCCGGTGCGCCGGGCGTTCGCGGGGATCAACTACCGCTACCTCGACCCGTTCATCATGATGGACCAGATGGGCGAGGTGGAATACGCGCCCGGCGAGCCCAAGGGCACCCCCTGGCACCCGCACCGCGGCTTCGAGACCGTCACCTACATCATCGACGGGATATTCGACCACCAGGACTCCAACGGCGGTGGCGGCACCATCACCAACGGCGACACCCAGTGGATGACGGCCGGCTCCGGCCTCCTGCACATCGAGGCCCCGCCGGAGGCCCTCGTCGTGTCCGGCGGCCTCTTCCACGGCCTGCAGCTGTGGGTGAACCTCCCGGCCAGGGACAAGATGATGGCGCCGCGCTACCAGGACATCCGCGGCGGCAACGTCCAGCTGCTGACGTCGCCGGACGGCGGCGCGCTTCTGCGCGTCATCGCCGGTGAGCTGGACGGCCACGCCGGTCCCGGCATCACGCACACCCCGATCACGATGATCCACGCGACCGTCGCCCCGGGCGCCGAGGTCACCCTGCCCTGGCGGGAGGACTTCAACGGCCTTGCCTACGTCCTCGCGGGCCGCGGCAGCGTCGGTGCGGAGCGCCGGCCGATCCACCTCGGCCAGACCGCCGTGTTCGGCGCCGGGTCCGCGCTGACCGTCCGGGCGGACGAGAAGCAGGACTCCCACACCCCGGACCTGGAGGTCGTCCTGCTCGGCGGACAGCCCATCCGGGAGCCCATGGCGCACTACGGCCCGTTCGTCATGAACACCAAGGAAGAGCTGATGCAGGCCTTCGAGGACTTCCAGAAGGGCCGCCTGGGCACGATCCCGGCCGTGCACGGCATGGCGGAGAGCGGCCCGCGGGGCTGAACGGGACAGTGAAGGAAGCCCCCTCAGGCCAAGGGAAGCCCCCTCAGGCCATATGAAGGGGGACAGGCCGCGGATCTCGGGTCCGACGGCCTGTCCCCGTTCACAAGGGGGTGACCTTCACAGAGAGGTCACCTTCACGGAGAGGTCACCAGCACAGTGAGCTGATCGTGTGGGTGTCGCAGATTCCGTTTCCGCCCTCTCCCGCGGAGGCGGCCGGGGCCGCGAGAACGGTGAGGAGCGCAGCGGCGAAGAACGCGGCAATGTGTCGCATGGTGAACGATTCCTTCCTGGGTCCTCCGGCAAGACGTGTGTCTTGGGGGAATGCCCTCAGGCTTGCCCAGATCGTCACGGACTGCATCCCGAACGCACACGCGGAGTGAACCGCCCCGGCGCCTCACTCTGCCGGGCCCGCGCGGCAGGACACCGGTCGGCGCTCATGATCCGCTGGACGCGTGCAGCTGTTGCCCGACCCCGTTCGCCGACTCGGCGCCTGGTGTGCCGTGCTGCTGCTCGTCGCCGGGGTGGGATGGGTCGGGGTGCGGCTGTGCGAGGAGTTCCGTACCGCCGTCACGCCGGTGCTGCTCGCCCTGCTCGGCACCGCGCTGCTCGGCCCGCTGTACCGGCGGCTCGTGCGGGCCGGGGTGCAGGCCTCGGTGGCGGCCGGGCTCACCTGTGTCGCCGTCGTGGCCGTCGTCGGCGGTGCCGTGTACATCGTCGTCGCCGCGCTCGTCAGGAACGGCGACCAGATCATCGCCTCGCTGCGGGACGCCGCCAAGGGTGTCTCGCAGCATTTCGGGGCCGCGGGCACCGGCCTGGACGACCTCGCCGCCAACTCCCGCAAACTGCTGAGCAGGTTCGGAGACACCGCCGCGTCCAACGTCATCAGCGGGGTCAGCATCGTCGGCGAGTCCCTCGCGATGGCCGTGCTCGCCCTGCTGCTCGTCTTCTTCTTCCTGCGCGACTCCCACCGGGCCATGGACACCCTGCGGGCCGTCGCGCCCGGCGGTACGGCGGACACCGTGGAGGCCGTCGCCCGGCGCGCCTTCGAGGCGGTCGAGGGGTTCATGCGCGGGACGACCCTCATCGCTCTCATCGACGCCGTGTGCATCACCGTCGGCCTGCTGATCCTGCGGGTGCCCGGCGCGGTCGGGCTCGGCGCGCTCGTCTTCGTCGGCGCCTACATCCCCTACCTCGGCGCCTTCATCTCCGGCGCGGTGGCCGTCCTGGTCGCCCTCGCCGACCGCGGCTTCGTCATCGCGCTGTGGGCGCTCGGGCTCGTCCTCGCCGTGCAGGTGCTGGAGGGGCATGTGCTGCAGCCGGCCATCCAGAGCCGGACCGTGCAGATGCACCCGGCCGTGGTGATGGTCGCCATCACCGCCGGTGCGTCCGTCGCGGGCATCCTCGGCATGCTGCTCGCGGTCCCCCTGACCGCGGCCGCCTTCGGGGTCGTACAGGAACTGCGAACGCGTTACGCGACGCCCTCCGAAGCGGGATCCTCCGAGGCGCCGCCCTCCTCCGAAGCGCCGTCCTCCGAGGCGCCGCCATCGTCCAGGGCGCCGTAGCCGAACGCACCGGCCTCCCGCGCCGCGCCGGGACCGTCCTGCGACGCGCCGTCCGGGTCACGCCTCGACATGCGGCCCGAATCGCCGCTCGAGCCGCCGCCCAAGTCGTCCTCCGGCATCCCGCCCGAGCCGTCCCCCGGCGTGTCCCACTTCGGCTCGGCGGCCGTCGCGCCCCCCGACTCGTACAGCTCGAACCAGATGCTCTTGCCCTCGCCCCGTGGGTTCACCCCCCAGGCGTCCGCGAGGAGTTCGACGAGCATCAGGCCGCGGCCGGAGGACGCCAGTT
Organism: Streptomyces sp. NPDC001852; assembly: GCF_042891825.1. Taxonomy (NCBI): domain Bacteria; kingdom Bacillati; phylum Actinomycetota; class Actinomycetes; order Kitasatosporales; family Streptomycetaceae; genus Streptomyces; species Streptomyces sp. NPDC001852. The sequence continues at coordinate 224,946 of NZ_JBIATN010000014.1, read as the reverse complement.
CGCCGGGGCGGCGCTTGTGCGGGAGGTCGTCGCCCGCGTCGGTGACCTCCACCCGCAGTCCGCGCGTGCCGGCCTCGCCGGTCACCTCGGCGAGCAGCAGCGCGTCGGCGTCGGTGTGGACGAGGACGTTGGTGACCATCTCGGAGACCAGCAGCACCGCCGAGTCGACCTGCTCGGGCGAGGCCCAGTCGTGCAGCAGCTCGCGCAGGTGCCGGCGGGCCTCGGCGATCCGGTCCGGCTCGTCCTGCGCCACCGACAGCAGGGTGCGCCGTATGGCGGGCCGGGCCGCGCCCGCCAGCTGCCGGCAGAGCAGCAGCAGCGCGATGTCGTCCTCGCGCCGGTCGGCCAGGGGACCGGTGGTGTGGTGCGAGGACGGTCCGTGCACGCCCTGGACCAGCGCGTCGGCCAGCGACTCCAGGTCGACCCCGGCATCGACCCCGTCATCGGCCGCGGCATCGGCCCCGGCCCCGGCATCTCCCGGATGCGCCTCCAGGATCGCGCGCAGCCGGCGCCAGCCGCTGTCGAGGTCGTGTCCGCCGGTCTCCAGCAGGCCGTCGGTGCAGAGCATCAGGGTCTCGCCGGGTTCCAGGGTGAACCGGGTCGTCGGATAGTCCGGGTCCGGGTCGACGCCCAGCGGCAGCCCGCCCGCCGTCGGCCGCATCATCACCGTGCCGTCGGCCATCCGGATCGCCGGGTCCGGATGCCCGGCACGGGCGATCTCCAGCATCCCGGTCGCCGGGTCGGCCTCCACGTACACGCAGGTCGCGAAGCGGAGGTCGGTCATCTGGTCGTCATGGGTGATGCCGTGCAGGAACCGGGAGGCGCGGGTGAGCACGGCGTCGGGGCGGTGGCCCTCGGCGGCGTAGGCGCGCAGGGCTATGCGCAGCTGGCCCATGAGGCCCGCGGCGCGTACGTCGTGACCCTGGACGTCCCCCATGGCCAGCGCGAAGCGGCCGGAGGGCAGCGGGATCATGTCGTACCAGTCGCCGCCGACCTGGAGGCCGCCGCCGGTCGGGATGTACCGGGCGGCCACCTGCATCCCGGGGATCTCCGGGCCGAGCGAGGGCAGCATGGAGCGCTGCAGGCCCTCGGTCAGCTCCCGCTCGGACTCCTCGGCGCCGGCCCGGGACAGCGCCTGGGCGAGCATCCGGGCCACCGTCGTCAGGACGGCGCGCTCGTCGGGCGTGAACGACACCGGATAGGCGAAGGCCGCCAGCCAGGCGCCCATCGTGCGGCCGGCCACCGTCAGCGGCAGGAAGGCCCAGGAGCGGCGGCCGAAGTGCCGGGCGAGCGGCCAGGTCGCCGGATAGCGGGCCTTGTACTCCGCGGGGGAGGACAGATACACCGCGCGGCCGGTGCGGACGACCTCGGCCGCCGGATAGTCGGTGGTCAGCGGCATGTTCGAGAAGGGGTTCATGGCGCCGGGCTGGTGGCCGTGCTCGCCGGTGATCGTCAGCCGGTCGCCCTCCGCCCCGAACACCACGAGCCCGTCCGGGGAGAACCCCGGCATCGACAGGCCGCCGGCCACCCTCAGTACCTCGGCCGTGGACCGTGCCTCCGCCAGCGCCCGGCCCGCGTCCAGCAGGAACGCCTCCCGCGAGCGCCGCCAGTCACCGGTGACCGCGCTGCGGGCGGCCCGGGTGCCCGGGGTCGGCTCGGTGACCTCCTGGAGGGTGCCGATCAGCTCGTACGCCCGCCGCTCGGGATCGAAGGACGGCTTGGACCGGCTGCGGACGACGCGCAGGACGTTCCCCTGCTCGTCCATGATCCGGATGCGCACCTCGGCGAGCGTGCCCTCGTCGACCGCCAGCGGGACCACCGCGGTGATCTCGTTCCAGTCCTCGGGGTGCAGCCGGGCCCGGGTCTGGACCTCCGTGAGGGTGGTCGCCTCCGCGGGCAGCCCGAGCAGCCGCGCCGCCTCCGCGTCCACGGTGACCAGTTGGGCGGCTGTGTCCCAGTGCCACAGCCCGGTCGCGAGGGCGGCGAGGACGTCCCCGACGGACGGGAGGGGCTCGCCTGTGCGCATTCGCCCACTTTAGGAAGGTCTGACCGATAGCTGCCACCGTAGGAACAGAGGATCCCGACCCCCTACGGCTCGGAGGATCCTCCAGTGCGGAGGCACGCCAAATGGTGGGGAGCCGAGCTTGGGGTGCCCGGTACCCTTGATGGGTCCGGGCCCCGTGCCCGTTCTTGCCGGGGCGGCAAACCCGGCAGACGCCAACTCTTCTCGAAGGACGATGAACGACGATGCATCGGTACAGGTCCCACACCTGCGGCCAGCTCCGCGCCTCTGACGTCGGCACCGACGTCCGGCTGAGCGGCTGGCTGCACAATCGGCGCGACCTGGGCGGCATCCTCTTCATCGATCTGCGCGATCACTACGGCATCACGCAGCTGGTCGCCCGCCCCGGCACGCCCGCGTACGAGGCCCTGGACAAGATCTCCAAGGAGTCCACGGTCCGCATCGACGGCCGCGTTGTTTCACGTGGAACCGAGAACATCAACCCCGACCTGCCCACCGGTGAGGTCGAGGTCGAGGTCGCCGAGGTCGAGCTGCTGGGCGCCGCCGCCCCGCTGCCGTTCACGATCAACACCGAGGACGGGGTCAACGAGGAGCGGCGCCTGGAGTACCGCTTCCTGGACCTGCGCCGCGAGCGCATGCACCGCAACATCATGCTGCGCACCCAGGTCATCTCGGCGATCCGGCACAAGATGGCCGCGATGGGCTTCAACGAGATGGCGACGCCGATCCTGTCCGCCACCTCCCCCGAGGGCGCGCGCGACTTCGTGGTCCCCTCGCGCCTGCACCCCGGCAAGTTCTACGCGCTGCCGCAGGCCCCGCAGCAGTTCAAGCAGCTGCTGATGATCTCCGGCTTCGACCGCTACTTCCAGATCGCGCCGTGCTTCCGCGACGAGGACGCCCGTGCCGACCGCTCGCCCGGCGAGTTCTACCAGCTCGACGTCGAGATGAGCTTCGTCGAGCAGGAGGACGTCTTCCAGCCGATCGAGAAGCTCATGACCGAGCTGTTCGAGGAGTTCGGCGGCGGCCGGCACGTCACCTCCCCCTTCCCGCGGATCCCGTTCCGTGAGGCGATGCTGAAGTACGGCTCCGACAAGCCGGACCTGCGCGCCAAGCTGGAGCTGGTCGACATCACCGATGTCTTCGAGGGCTCGGAGTTCAAGGCGTTCGCCGGCAAGCACGTGCGCGCGCTGCCCGTCCCGGCCGTCCAGGACCAGCCGCGCAAGTTCTTCGACCAGCTCGGCGAGTTCGCCGTGTCGCTCGGCGCCAAGGGCCTGGCCTGGGTCCGCGTGGGCGAGGACGGCGCGCTGTCCGGCCCGATCGCGAAGTTCCTCACCGAGGAGAACGTCGCCGAGCTGACCAAGCGCCTGTCGCTGGCCCCCGGCCACGCGGTCTTCTTCGGCGCGGGCGAGTTCGACGAGGTCTCGAAGGTCATGGGCGCGGTGCGGGTGGAGGCCGCTCGTCGCGCCGGCCACTTCGAGGAGGGCGTCTTCCGCTTCTGCTGGATCGTCGACTTCCCGATGTACGAGAAGGACGAGGAGACCGGCGCGATCGACTTCTCGCACAACCCCTTCTCCATGCCGCAGGGCGGTCTTGAGGCACTGGAGACCCAGGACCCGCTGGACATCCTGGGCTGGCAGTACGACATCGTCTGCAACGGCGTCGAGCTGTCCTCCGGCGCCATCCGGAACCACGAGCCGGAGATCATGCTCAAGGCCTTCGAGATCGCGGGCTACGACCGCGAGACCGTCGAGGAGAAGTTCGCCGGCATGCTCCGCGCGTTCCGCTTCGGCGCCCCGCCGCACGGCGGCATCGCCCCCGGTGTGGACCGCATCGTCATGCTCCTCGCGGACGAGCCCAACATCCGCGAGACGATCGCCTTCCCGCTCAACGGCAACGCCCAGGACCTGATGATGGGCGCCCCCACCGAGCTGGAGGAGGCCCGCCTGCGCGAGCTGCACCTGAACATCAGGAAGCCGCAGCCGAAGTAGTACGGCCGTAGTACGGCGCCGTTCGTCAGTCCCCCGCGTCGGGGCCGGAGTCCGTCTCCGGCTCGATGTCGGGGGACGCGCCGTCTTCCAGGAGGCGCTCGGCGATGTCGTCGGACCAGCGCTGGGCCCAGGCGCGCAGGGCCATGACCTGCTCCTCCGTCAGCCCGTACCGGAGGAAGTCCACGTCGGAATAGAAGTCCGTACCCGTCAGCCGGGACTGCAGCGTGGGCAGGTCGAAGGGGTCATGGGCGTGCCTGCGGCCCAGTTCCTCCAGATCGGGCAGGGAGAAACGGCCCGCGGCGGCCCGCGCGTCGATCAGGTCGACGGCCGCGCCCCGGTCGTACAGCGCACGGATCTTCGTCCCGACGGCGTCCTCCAGGTCCAGCGCCGGGCCGTACGCGGTGAGCACCGGCGCCTGCCAGAAGGCCTCCTTGTGCAGCGCGAGGGCGCAACTCTCACCGGTCGGCGGGTCGGTGACGGTCAGCTGCGCGGTGAGCGCCGCGACCGCTCCGGTCCGCACCTGCCGGCTCCGCGCCTCCAGGGCCGCGCCGACCGCGGCGGCGATCCGGTCCATGCCCTCGGGACTCTCCGTGGCGAAGTCCAGGTTGGCGTGCGGACGTTGCAGCAGTCCGTGCGCCTGGAGGGCGTATCCGCCGGCGAGCACCAGCCCGTACGGGCCGCCCGCGGTGACGACGTCGGCGAGGAGACGCCGGTGGGGTTCGGGGAGGTTCACGAGACCGGTACTTTGCCAGACCGGGGGCGGAGCACACGGCTGCCCCGCCCCCGGTTCACTCAGGCCGACGCCGCGTCGGTGTCCTCCGGCTCCTCGGCGAAGAGGTCGTGGACGCACTGTACGTGGGGCGTCCGGTCCAGCCAGCGGTTGAGGAGGTCCAAGTCCGTGCAGCCGGCGATGCGTTCACGGGCCTCCTCGGGGACGGTGATGCCGCGCGCCTCCAGGAAGCGGAGGATGGCCCTGGCCTCGCCCTTCGCCTCGCCCTTGGCCTCACCGTCGAGGTAGACCTCCTCAAACATGGTGCCGCGGCCGGGGAAGAAGTTGGTGAAACCCATCAGCTCTCTCCATGTCTCACGGGCCGGAGTGTCCCCCAGGCCGATCTCCAACAGGCCGCCGAGGTGCTCGGCGGCCTGGCTGTTCTCCATTGCTTTCAGGGCGCCGGCCGTGGCCTCCAGTATGGCCGGGGCCTCCGGATCCCGGCCATGCGTGATGGCCGAGAACACCGCCATGGCGGGGTTCCTGGCGGCCGTGCGCTGGTCGGTGATCTTCGGTACGTTGTCCGGGCCCAGGACCAGGGGCTGGGTGCTGTGGGTGGTCCAGCCGCGGGCCTCGCAGGTGAACGGTCCGGTCGCCCAGCGCGCGGTGCGCCGGTCCGTGCAGGTGACGAGGAGCAGGACCGGCAGGCAGAACTTCTCCTGCAAGTACGTCACGTAGTACGGCCAGCTCGTCGTCTTGCGCTCGTCGCGCTTCAGCTATGTCTCGACGGCGAGCAGGAAGTGGTCCCCGTCGGACGGTTCGACGCGCAGGACGGTGTCCACGCGTCTCTCCAGCGGCTGGATCTCCGTCACGTCGGCGCTGAGGACCGCCACCGATGCCTTGGCGGACATCGGGACTCCCAAGAGGTCGAAGACCGGGGTGAGGATCTCCGGCCGGTCCTGGAAGATCCGGTGGGAGGCCTCGTGGGTGGATGTGACCATGTGCGCAACGTATGGGCGTCGGAGGGCCGGTCGGGGCGGTGATGCGGATGCGTTCAGTCTTTCGAGTGGCGCAGAAACGTTCTTCGTTCTCGGAGGTTCTCGGAGATTCTTTCGGGGTGCTGTCACACACTTCCGCGCCGCGGTGTCAGAGAGATGTCCGACTCCGATCGCACCTCCACGGGAGCCCCTCATGCACACCGCCCACATCGTCGTCACCCTGATCGCCGCGCTGATGGCCGGTTTCTCCGGCGCCGTGCTGCTCATGCGGGCCCAGTGGATCGTCAAGGCGCTCACCGACTACTCGGTGCCGCAGTCGTGGTGGACCCTGCTCGGGCTGGCCAAGGCCGCCGGGGCGGTGGGACTGGTCGTCGGACTGTTCGTGCCGGTGATCGGGGTGCTGGCCGGGATCGGGCTGGTGCTCTACTTCCTCGGGGCCGCCGTCACCGTGGCCCGCGCCCGCTGGTACTCCCACATCCCCTTCCCGCTCGTCTACGCCGCACCGGTGGTCGGCGCGCTCGTGCTCGGACACGTCGCCTGAAGAAAACCTCCCGCGCGGCAACTTCCGTGTCCACGGCGGCCACTGAGGAGTCGTAAGGCATGTACGGCACACCCCTGAGGACTCCTCCGTGGCTGCTCTCTCCCACGTGAAGTAACCCGGCACACGCACGGCGGGCCCGGGAAGAGCGTCTCTTCCCGGGCCCGCCCACGCTGTCGGAGCCGTGTCGGAGGCGTCAGCCTTCCTCGCCGCCGAAGCGCTCCTTGTACGTCGCCAGGTCCTCGTCGGTCAGCTTGGCGAACAGGACCGGCGGGACCGTGAAGGGGGTGCCGGCCGGGACCGAGGCGAGGGCCTTGGCCTCTTCGGCGGTGACCCAGGTCGCGGTGTCGTCGGCCAGCGAGAACGCCTCGCGCATCGCCTTCGCCGTGGACGGGATCAGCGGCTCGGAGACCACCGCGTACAGGTGGATCAGGTTCATCGCCGTGCGCAGGGTGAGGGCCGCGGCGTCCTTGTCGGTCTTGATCTGCAGCCAGGGGGCCTTCTCCTCCAGGTAGGAGTTGCCCGCCGACCACAGGGCCCGCAGGGCCGCGGCGGCCTTGCGGAACTGCAAGGCCTCCATGTGCTCCTCGTACTCGCCGAGGAGGCGGGCGATCTCCGTACCGAGGCGCGCCTCCGCCTCACCGGGCTCGCCGCCGGCCGGGACCTCCTCGCCGAAGCGCTTCTTCGAGAAGGACAGCACGCGGTTGACGAAGTTGCCGAGGGTGTCGGCGAGGTCCTTGTTGACCGTGGCGGTGAAGTGCTCCCAGGTGAAGGACGAGTCGTCCGACTCGGGGGCGTTGGCGATGAGGAAGTAGCGCCAGTAGTCGGCCGGGAGGATGTCCAGGGCCTGGTCGGTGAAGACACCGCGCTTCTGGCTGGTGGAGAACTTGCCGCCGTAGTACGTCAGCCAGTTGAAGGCCTTGACGTAGTCGACCTTCTTCCACGGCTCGCGCACGCCCAGCTCGGTGGCCGGGAACATCACCGTGTGGAAGGGGACGTTGTCCTTGGCCATGAACTCGGTGTAGCGCACGGTCTCGTCGGCGTCGTACCACCAGGACTGCCAGTCGCGGTTGTCCGGGTCCTGGTCGGCCCACTCCTTCGTCGCGCCGATGTACTCGATCGGGGCGTCGAACCAGACGTAGAAGACCTTGCCCTCGGCGGCCAGCTCCGGCCAGGTGTCGGCCGGGACCGGGACGCCCCAGTCCAGGTCGCGGGTGATCGCGCGGTCGTGCAGGCCCTCGGTCAGCCACTTGTGGGCGATGGAGGAGGCGAGCTGCGGCCAGTCCCTGTCGTGCCGGGCGACCCACTCGCGGACCTCGTTCTCCAGCTTGGACTGGAGGAGGAAGAGGTGCTTGGTCTCGCGGACCTCGAGGTCGGTCGAGCCGGAGATGGCGGAGCGCGGGTTGATCAGGTCGGTCGGGTCCAGCACGCGGGTGCAGTTCTCGCACTGGTCGCCGCGGGCCTTGTCGTAGCCGCAGTGGGGGCAGGTGCCCTCGACGTAGCGGTCCGGGAGGAAGCGGCCGTCGGCCGGCGAGTACACCTGGCGGATCGCCCGCTCCTCGATGAAGCCGTTCTCGTGCAGCTTGCGGGCGAAGTGCTGGGTGATCTCGCGGTTCTCCGGGGAGGAGCTGCGGCCGAAGTAGTCGAAGGCCAGCTGGAAGCCGTCGTAGACCGCCTTCTGCGCGTCGTGCGCCTGCGCGCAGAACTCGGCGACCGGTAGGCCCTGCTCCTTCGCGGCCAGCTCGGCCGGGGTGCCGTGCTCGTCGGTGGCGCAGATGTACAGGACGTCGTGGCCGCGCTGGCGGAGGTACCGGGAGTACACGTCCGCCGGGAGCATGGACCCCACCATGTTGCCCAGGTGCTTGATCCCGTTGATGTACGGAAGGGCGCTGGTGATGAGGTGTCGAGCCATCGTGGCTGCTCCCAGGTCGCTGCTTTTCTGCGGTTTCGAACCTTGAAATCGTAGCCGACATGGGTGGGCCGCCCGCTTCCCGTTTTGCAGGGTGGGAAGGAGCGGCCTCGGGGACGACGGGTGGTTACCCTCCGTTACGGGCGCCAGGTGGCGAGCACGCCCTCGTAGAGCTCGGCGTCGGTCAGCTCGCGGGGGGTGGGGCCCGCGTGGAAGAAGGACGTGTTCGGGGTCTTCAGCTTGCGGAGGTAGTCGAAGGCCTTGTTGTCGTGCTCCCCGAAGGCGACGAAGGAGAAGAAGACGGCGGGGTGGTTGTCCGCCGCCGTGGTGAGGGCCTGGGTGGCGGGGGTCTTCGCGTCCGGGGCGCCGTCGGTCTGGAAGACGACGAGGGCGGGGGTGGCGGGGGTGGTGTCCTTCTCGTACTGCTCGTAGTGGGCGAGTACGGCCTCTACGGCGGCGTGGTAGCTGGTACGGCCCATGCGGCCGAGGCCGGCGTGCACGTCGTCGATCTTCGTCTCGTGGTCCGGGGTGAGGGTGAGGTCGGTGGTGCCGTCGATCTCCGTGGAGAAGAAGACGGTGTGGACCGTGGCCTCGGGGTCCAGGTGGGCGGCAAGGGCGAGGGTCTGGTCGGCGAGGGCCTGGGCGGAGCCGTCCTTGTAGTACGGCCGCATGCTCGCGGAGCGGTCGAGCACGAGGTAGATCTTGGCGCGGGTGCCGGTGAGGTCGGTCTTCTTCAGGGCGGCTGTGGCGGCCTTGTAGGCGGCGGTGAGGGAGGGGGTGCGGGACCTGACCTTGGCGAGGGTGGTGGCGGGGGTCTTCTTGGACTCGGGTTCCTGCGGAGCTTCGGCGTGGGAGTCCTCGGCTTCGGCGTGGGTTTCCTGCGGGGCTTCGGCTTCGGCGTGGGAGTCCTCTGCTTCGCCTTCGGCCTCCGGGTTCCCACCCGCACCACCCGTGCGGCTTTCGTCGTCGGGTGCGGGTGGCCCCTGTGGGGTGTCCTCGCCGTCGGCGGCCTGCGGGGCGGTGGTCGTCTCGTCGGTCGGTGCGGCGGTCTCCTCCACCGTCACCGGCACCACCTCCACGACCTCCTGCGCCTCAGCCTCCGGCTCCGTGGGCGTCTCGGCCTCAGGCGTCTCCGCGGCCTCGGGCTCGGCCGGCTCTGCGGCCTGGGGCTCGGCCTGCGCCTCAGCCGTGGGCTCGGCCGGCTCTGCGGCCTGGGGCTCGGCCGGCTCCGCGGCCTCGGGCTCGGCCTGTGCCTCAGCTTCCGGGGCGGCCTGCTGCTCGGGCTTGGCCTCGGCCTTCTCCGTGGTCTCCGGGGGCGGCTGTTCCTCCGTCGGCTTGGACGGGTGGGGGACCTTGATGTTGTTGAAGGCCGCTGCCACCAGGTCGTGCTCGTCGGAGGTGGAGTGGCGGGGTTCGGGGACGGTGGGGTCGGCTGCGGGGGGCGTGGGAAGAGGGGTTTCGGGTTGTGCCGGCAGGCGGTCCGCACCCTCCGCCTCGGTGGCGCGCCCCTTGCGGGAGCGGCTGAATGCGTTCCGCAGGAGAGTGAGAATGCCCATGTGTGCAACCCTTCGCGTGAGTTGATCCACGTCGATCCCTGGCCAGGACGGACACGTAAGGTTAGCGAAGCGCTCAGTGGGGGGAAGCGATCGCCCGGGCCGCCGCGACCTCCTGTCGCAGGGGCTCCAGGACGCTGCCCGCGGGGCCGGTGAGATCCGTGCGGACCGGCGTGAGGGTTTCCGCGTCCCGGACGCCCTCCGACAGCTCCCTGAGCTGCAGGACGACCTGGGCGATCTCGGCCTGGGCCGGGGGCGGTGCCCCGTGCCGCACACGGACGCGGGCGGCCGTCGTCGCGTCGACGATACGTTCCACCGCCACGACCAGCGGCCACCACGCGGCGGCGCGTCGGCCGGTCGGCGGGGGTTCGGTCAGGGCCCGCTGGAACTCCGTACGGATCACCGACAGGTCGCGGTAGAGGCGGCGGCGCATGCGGGCCCGGGCGGCGGGGTCCCCGTCGGCGGCGAACGTCGTCTCCACATAGCGCGCCGTGTCCGCCACCGCGTCGGCCAGGCGGTCGCCGACCCTGGTGCGCCAGCTCTCCGGCCAGAGCAGGTAGCCGGCGGTCAGGGCGATCGCGCAGCCGAGGAGCGAGTCCGTCAGGCGGGGCAGGAGCAGGGCCGTTCCCTGGTGGTTCAGGATGTCCGAGAGGAGGAGGATCACCGGGGTGATGGCTGCGGTCTGGTAGCCGTAGCCGCGGGGGGTCAGCACCGGGATCAGCGGGGCCAGGAGCAGCATCGCGAGGACGTCCCACCAGCCCAGCGGGACCTCCGCCAGGACCACCGCCGCGATCACCAGCCCCGCGACCGTGCCCAGGGCGCGCAGCAGGGCGCGGGAGAAGACCGAGCCGAAGTCGGGCTTCAGGACGAAGGTGATCGTCAGGGCCACCCAGTAGGAGCGGGGGACGGGGATGAGCGAGACCAGGGCCTGCGCGATGCCGATGCAGACCGCCAGGCGCAGGCCGTAGCGCCAGGAGTTGGCGGAGAGTACGACGTTGCGGGCCGCTCGAGCCGTACGGATGCCCAGCGCCGCCGGGCGGCCCAGGCGGTCGTCGATGCCGCGGGGATCCACGTCGGGGGCCGTCACCACCTCGGCGGTGTGGCGCAGGGCGTGGTCCACCGCTCGGGCCGTCTCCGTCGTCGGCACGGGGAGGTCCAGGGCCACCGGGTCCGCGCGGCCCGTTTCGACCGCACGGGCCAGGTGGTGGACCGCCTCCGGGATCCGGTCCGGCAGGGGGCGGCGCGCCAGGTGGGCCGCGGGGGCCGCCTCCACCACCGGGGTGATGGCGTTCAACTGGGCCAGCAGTCGGGTGAGTTCGCGGCTGCGGCCGTGGTGGCGGGCGCGCCGGGCCAGGATCAGGTCGTAGGACTGGTTGAGGGACTGGGTGACCGAGTGGCGGGCCTCGTCGTAGGCCTCGGTCCGGTCCGTGCCGGAGACGGCGAGGAGGGCGGCGACCGTGCGGTACGTGGCCGCCACCGCCGCGCGTTCGGGCACGCCCGAGCGCAACGGCCAGGCCAGCAGGGCGAGGAGGAGGACCAGGAGGCCGCCGCCGGTCATCAGGGCGGGGGCCAGCCACCAGGGGCGCGGCAGGGGGAGGCCCGCGCCCACCACGCAGTTCAGCAGCAGGAGCAGACCCGAGACCGAGGCCACCGCGCCGATCGTCGAGATCATGCCGGAGAGCAGGGCGATGCCGGTCACCGTGGCCACCGCGTACCAGCCGTGGCCGTACACCAGCGCGCCCAGCGTCACACCGACCGCGCCGAAGAGCTGCGGGACGGCGATGTTGAGGATGCGCATGCGGTAGGCGTCGGCGGTGTCGCCGATGACGCCGGACAGGGCGCCCATGGAGGCGAGGGCGCCGTACGCCGGGTAGCCGGTGGCGAGGCCGACCGCCAGGGGGAGGGCCATCGCGACGGCGGCACGGGCGGCGGCGGCCTTGTTGACGGGGGCCTGCTGGGGGCGGAGGTTCCGGACCAGCCAGTCGGGAGGGGTGAGGCCGATGGGGAACTCGCGCGCCATGCGGCCATTATCACCGGTTCGTTCCGGCCGGCCCGAGGCCAGCGGCGGTGGAGGGGTTCGGGCTGAGCGGAAGGGGGCGTGTCGTTGAAGGGTGCGGCACGGACGGCCCGCGGCCCCGCTCAACCCGCGCCGTCATCCACAGGCTGGGGACGGACGACGGCGGTGGTAGCCCGGATGCGCGTCGGACGTGGGCCCGGGTCGGGGTCCGGGCCGGGGCCGGCACCGGGCGGGGCGGCGGGGCGGATCGGGCGCAGGCGGTGGGTCAGCCATGCGGTCAGCGCCACCGTGAGGCCCAGGCCGAGCAGCAGCCAGGCCGCCGTGCGCAGGGTGCCGGTGAGGGCGTCGTAGACCGCGCGGGCCGCCGGGTGGGGGACGTCGGCGGGGAGGCCGGCGAGGGTCAGGCCGCGGCCGACCGTCACCGCGAGGGCGAGCAGTGCGCCGCCCAGGGCCGTGCCCAGCGCGGTCGCGGCGACGGCGCGGCGGCGGTGGACGGCGAGGGCGATCCCGGTGGCGGCGAAGGCGACGGCCGCCACCGGCAGCCAGAAACGGGCGAGTTCGAGCACGTGGAAACCCTTCCGGAAGGAGGCCAGTTGGCCGGCCGGGAGCACGGAGACCGCGGTGTGCTCCACCGGGATGCGCGCGGCGAGCGGCACATGGTCCCGGGCCAGCTGACGCTTGACCTGGTCGGCGACGGGGGCGAAGTCGACCGTGACCGGCCGCCCGGCCGCACCGTCGTCCCCCTTCTCGCGCAGGGCGCGCAGGACCGCGTCGTGGGTGACCCGGTTGCCGGTGTCCCAGGCCAGCCGGAAGGCCTCGGTCTGGGTGAAGGAGCGGACCACGTCGCGCACGAACGGGCGGACGGATCCTCCCGCGAAGGGGGTGCCCCCAGCCGGGCGGACGTGCAGATGCTGGTCCACCGCGCGCAGGATGCCGTCACCGACCGTGTCCGCGACGGCCTCCCGCACGTTCGGGTCGGCGGCCAGCGGTGCCATCGTGGTGACGTACCGGCCCGTGTCGAGAAGGCCGTACGCCGCCCAGGCCGCCAGCGCGCCGAACGGCACGAGCAGGCAGGTCAGGGCGAGCAGTACGGCCGACAGGGCGCTCCTGAGACGTGGGGGCACGCTTCCAGGCAACGGCCTGCGGGGCGCGGACGCGAGCGGGGCGGGTGCATTCGGGCGAAGGCCCGCGCCCGTTGGCGGAACTGGGGCACTCCTGGGCGGAACCGGGGACCGCGACCTCCGGTGGAGGGTTCACCCGAACGGGTGTTTCCTGGTGTTGGGGGAGGAGGGCCGGGGTGAGGGAAGTGGGGAACACGGGGGAGGCGTGGGCCCCGGCCCGCCCGGGACCCACGCCCACGCCTGCCCCTGCTTCCGCTCTCCGGCCCGGTTCCGACGCGGGTCAGCGGACCCGGTGCCCGAAGGCGTCCTCGCGCGTGTAATAGCGGTAGAAGAACGCGCCGAAGGTGCACCCCGCGATGAGCAGCGACATCATCACGGCCCGCCAGACCGAGTGCGGTGTCTGGATGTACAGGAAGCCGAACGCGATGCCGGCGAACGCCGACCACAGCAGCGCGTGCAGCTCCCGCGGCATCCGCGGCGCCAGCCTCAGCAGGGCGATGGACACCACCGCGAACACCAGCGCGCTGAGCCAGCCGAGCAGCAGGTTCCCGCCGGTGATGGGGCCGCCCTGGCGGGCGTCGGCCGCGACCCAGTAGCCGTAGATCAGGCCCAGTACGACCGGGACGGCGAAGTGGGCGACGCGGTGGGTGCGCGCGTCGAAGACGTCGGGCGGACGGGCCCGCCCACCGGCGGTCCGTGTTCCGATCTCCCTGCCACCGGGGCGGGCCATGCCGCCGGGCGCGGGTGCCGCTTGAGCCATGAGAGCACTCCTCTCGCTCCTCGCCCCCGCCTTCCAGAGCACACCTGCGGGCAGGGCCCGGCAAGTCGGCCAGGAGGGTGACGGGTGCCCGGATGCGGCGGGTTCTCTCCCGTGTTTCGCTGGGAGACGCCGAGAGACCTGGAGGGCTGCCCGCCGTGACGGACATGGAGTACGGCCGGCGGCGCCAGCTGCTGCGCGCGCGGGGCCGGAACGTCGCCTGGGTACCGCCCCTGCTGCTGCTCGTCGGCATCGTGCTGCTGGACCTCAACACGACCGAACGGTTCCGCATCATCACCTGGATCGTGCTGGTCCCCGGCACGGCCGCCGCGATCTGCGGGGTGTGGACGACGGCCGTCTTCGCCGTGCTGGCGGTGGTGACGTACGTCGTCGTCGACAGCGCCTGGCCGGGCCAGTACCAGGCCGGACTCGGCGACTTCGTGCTGGTCGCCCTCGGCGGCACGCTGGCCGTGGTGGCCTGCGCCGCGCGCCTGCGCAAGGAGCGGCAGACCCTGCACATCCAGGACATCGCCGAGACCACCCGTCGTACCGTGCTGCGCCCGCTGCCGCCGCGCTGGGCCGGGCTCGAGCACGCCGGGGTGTATCTGGCCGCCGACGTCGAGGCCCGGGTCGGCGGCGACTTCTACGACATCCAGCCCGGCCTGCACGGCACCCGCCTGTTCGTCGGCGATGTGCAGGGCAAGGGGCTCGGGGCGGTGGAGACCGCCGCCGCGCTGCTCGGCACCTTCCGCGAGGCCGGCTACCACGAGAAGGACCTCGCCACCGTCGCCGACCGCCTGGAGACCCGGATGCTGCGGCACCGCCGGCACACCACCGCCCTCGGCCGCGACGACGGCGACCGGTTCGCCACCGCCGTGCTGATCGGCTTCCCCGAGGACTCCCCCGAGACCATCGAGGTCGTCAACTTCGGCCACGAGGCCCCGCTCGCCGTCGGCCCGCGCGGAGTCCGCGAGCTGCCCAGCGGCGACGGGCTGCCGCTCGGCTTCGGCGAGCTCGGGGGCGGCCTGCCGCCCGTGCACCGGGTGCCGTTCGCCGCCGACGAGACGCTGCTGCTGGTCACCGACGGGGTGACCGAGGCCCGCGACCGGCGGGGCGGCTTCTATCCGCTGGCCGACGAGCTCGGGCCCGCGGTCGCCGCCGGGGCGGGCCCCGCCGACCCCTGGCTGCTGGTCCGGACGATCCGCGACGGCGTCCTGCGGCACTGCGACGGCCGACTGGTCGACGACACCACGGTGTTCGCCGTGCGGCGGATGCCGCAGGCGGCGGGCGAAGACGACCAAGACGACGAAGGGGGACGTTTGCGGTTCTGACCCCTTCCTGTGCCGTCCTGAGGCGCGCGTTTGCAGCCGCAGCGGTTACGGTGCTGGCTGGAGAGGCTAGAGGGGGAGGACCTGTGCCCGGAACCGTGCTGCTGCTCGCGGCCTCGCCGCTGGGCCGGGGGCGCCTGGTGGACGCGGCCGGTGTGCTGCCGGTGCTGGCGGCCGTCGCCCCCGCCGTGCTGTCCGGCACCGACACCGCGAACGTCGTCGAACTCGCCGACCCGCTGGAGCCGCAGGCCGTACTGACCCGGCTGCGCGCCGCCGCGGCCGCGCCGGGGCCGCTGACCCTGTACATCGCCGGCCAGCTGCAGCTGGACCGGCGGCAGCGGCTGCCGCATCTGGCGCTGGCGCGCACCACCGCGGCGACGGTCCGCTACACCGCGCTGCCCTGGCACTGGGTGCGCGAGGAACTGCGGTTGCGCTCCGCCGCGGACACGGCGCTGGTCCTGGACCTGCACGGGGATGCGGAGGCGTGGCAGTACGTCGCCGAGCGCGGGCTGGACTGCGGTGCGAACGCCGCCGTCTACGGTCGTGTCGCGCCGGGGGCCGGGCGGCGGGGGGTGGCCGAGCCGGCGTACATGAAGGCCGTGGCCACGTTGTTGAGGAGCGGGCACAGGCCGCCGCTCGCGCAGTTGCACGAGCAGGCGATGACTCGGATCGCGGAGGCGAGTGCGGGCCGGGACCTGGTGCTGGCCATTGCCGGGGGCTCCGCCCCCAGACCCCCGTTCCCCACCGACCAGCCTCTTTCGCAGCCCGTCCGGCAGGCCCTGCCCGGCCTCGGACAGCAGCCCTCCGCCGGCAGGCGGGACTCCGTGCTCGTCGGCCAGGACCCCCACGCCGCCATCAGCGCCGCGGTGCAGGACGGGCGGCACGGGGAGGCCGATGCGCTGGCCGCTCAGCAGGAGCAGCTTGCCGTGGGTGCCCAGGGGCCGGCCTCCGACGCGGCCCTGCACTGGGCCGAAGTACGGGCGGACCTCGCGATGTTCGCGGGGGACGCGGTGCGCAGCTGCCGGGCCTGGCTCGCGGTGGCCGGGGTACGGCTGGCTGCGGGGCAGGCCGCGGACTCACCGGCCGTCGAGGCGGCCGTGGACCGGGCGCACCACCAGTGGGGCCGGATCACGGACGCGGCGCAGGCCCGCGAACTCGGCTCCGCGCTCGCGGAGTTGCGGCTGCGGGTGCCGGGCCGCCAGCGGGGCGCGCTGGAGAACGTCCAGCGGCAGCTGCGCCAGCTCCAGGCGGCCCCGTAGGCGTTCGGGTCACGCCGCCGGCAACAGCGCGAGGGCCCCGGAGACGAGCGTGCGGACGCCGGGGGCGATCACCGACAGGTCCGGCGCGAAGTGCGGGCTGTGGTTGCTCGGCACGGCCGCGAACTTCTCCGGGAAGGTGTCGCCGGGGGCGTTGTCCCACACCTCGGCCGGGGTGGTCGTCACGAACCAGTACGAGTACGGGATGGCGCCGTCGAGGGCCAGCATGGGGAAGTCCTCGCTGCCCATCGCCGGGCCCGGGTCGAACACCGTGCCCGCGCCGAAGACCTCGCCGTGCACGGCGGCCACCGTGGCGTCGGTGGGCGCGTCGTTCACGGTCACCGGGAAGGTGTTGCCGATGGTGATGCCGGGTTCCCGCGGGCAGCCGGCGGCCAGGCACTCGCCGAGCGCGATGCGCCGGATCGCGGCCAGCATCCGCTGCCGTACCTCCTCGGACTGGGTGCGCAGGTTCAGCGCGACGCGGGCCTCGGACGGGATGATGTTGTGCCGGGTGCCGGCCTCGATCCGGCCGACGGTGAGGACGGCGGACTCACCGGCGGCGACCTCCCGGGAGACGACCGTCTGCAGGCGGGTGACCAGGTAGGCGGCGGTCACCACGGGGTCCACGGTCGCCTCCGGACGCGAACCGTGCCCGCCCCGGCCGTGCACCACGATGTCCACGTCGGTCGCGGCGGACATGATCAGCCCCGGGGAGTGCGGGTACAGGCCCGCCGGGCCGGGCGCGGCATGCTGCCCGAGCAGCACGTCCGGCCGGCCGTAGCGGTCGTACAGCCCGTCCGCGACCATCCGGGCCGCGCCCTGGCCGCTCTCCTCGGCGGGCTGGCCCACCACCAGCAGGGTGCCCCGCCAGGTATCCCGCCCGGCGGCCAGTGCCCCGGCGGCGCCGGTCAGCCAGGTGACGTGCAGATCGTGCCCGCACGCGTGCATGACCCCGTCGGCCTGCGAGGCGTACGCCAGCCCGGTGGCCTCCTGGACCGGCAGCGCGTCCATGTCGGCCCGCAGCAGCACGGTCGGCCCGTCGCCGTTGGCCAGCCGGCCCACGACCCCGGTACCGCCGACGCCCTGGGCGGTCTCGAACCCGGCCCGCTCCAGCCGCTCGGCGAGCTTCCCGGCAGTGCGGTGCTCGCGCAGGGACAGTTCGGGGTTGCGGTGCAGGTCGCGGTAGAGGTCCTCCAGGTCCGGCACCGGGAGGTCGGAGGTCAGGTCCAGGGCGGTGCGGGCGGCGGCAGAGGTCATGGCGGGAGCGTAGGCCTCCGGTGGTTTCGCCGGCACCCCCACCTGTGCGGAGCCTGGTCGTTGCTCCTGGCTGCACGGCTGAACCCACGTGGCCGTCCGTGGCCTGGGCGCCGCTCACCTGTAGATCGCGCCCGGCCGGGGCTTCGCCGGGGCGAGGAGCTGGGTGACCGTGACGAAGGTGTAGCCGCGGTCCTGGAGGGCGAAGATGATGCGGGGGACCGCGGGAATCGTTCCGTTGTACCCGCGGTTCGTGGGGTCCACCAGGTCGTGCAGCAGGATGATCCCGCCGGGACGGGTCTGGTCCAGGATCCGGGCGGTGATCAGCGCGGAGTCGGTCGTCCGGTAGTCGGACGCGCCGGCGCTCCACAGGACCTGCGCCGTGCCGAGCTTCCGGCAGATGGCGGTGACGGCCGGATCGGTGCGGCCCTGCGGTGGGCGCAGCAGGACCGGTCGGCGGCCGATGACCTTCGCCACGGCGTCGCGGCCCTGGACGATCTCCTTGCGCACGTCGGCCGGGCTGATGCGGGTGAGGATCCGGTGGGACCAGGTGAGGGTCTCCAGTTCGTGGCCTTCGGCGGCCATCCTCCTGACCGTCCCCGGATATCTCACGACGTGGTGCTCGCCCAGGGTGAAGAACGTGGCGTGCACGCGGTAGCGGTGCAGGATGTCCAGGAGCTGCGGGGTGCGCGCGCTCGGTGAGTCGTCGAAGGTGAGAGCCACGCACTTCGCCTTACGGCAGTCCACGGAACCGCCAGGAGGCCGCGCTGCGGCCCGTGCGGGCGCCCAGACGGACAGGGAGAGTGCCAGCACTGCCGCGGTCAACAGCGCGATGACGTCGTCCCACCGGGGCCGGGGAGCCCCTCGATGGGATGAGGGGGGCATATGAGGAGCTTAGGGCGGATGCGTGCCTCGGGCATCCCGGGGCGATCCGGGCTACCTGGACATGCTGATCGCCTGCTGTGCCCGTGCGCCCGGTCCGGGCTCCGCCGCCCGGGCCGGGCCCGCGTTCGCCGCGAGGATCAGGGCTGTCGCCGCGATCACCGCGGCGGCGACGGCCCTGCGTGCGGTGGTGTTTCCGTAGGGTGCGGATGTACGTCCGGGCACGGCGACCTCGCAACACAACAGCGACCTGTTAAGCAGACTTAATCCGCCGTTTAACCTAGGGGCTGGACGGGCCGAACGGCAAGGGGCACCAAGGGAGTTGGGGGACCTAGGTCATGCGGGAACGGGACGACCCTGCGGTCATAGGGCGGCGCGTGCAGCAGCTGCGCACCCGACGTGGCCTCACCCAGCGGCAGTTGGCGGAGCCCGCCTACACGCCCGCCTACATCTCCACGGTGGAGGCGGGCCGGGTACGGGCCTCCGACGAGGCGCTGCGGCACATCGCCGGCCGGCTCGGCGTGGCCTTCGAGGAGCTGGCCGTCGGCCGCCCCGCCCACCTCGCCACCGAACTGCGCCTGCGCCTCACCGAGGCCCAGCGGGTCCTCGCCGACGGCAGGGCCGAGGAGGCGGCCGGCCAGTACGCGGCGCTGCTCGCGGAGGCGGAGATCCACGGGCTGCGCGCCGAGCAGGCCACCGCGCTGCTCGGCCTCGGCGAATGCGCGCTGGAGACGGGCGAGCTGGAGCGGGCCCGGGAGTCCTTCGAGCGCGCCGAGGCGCACCTCGCGGACGAGTCGCTCCCGGTGCGCGTACCGGCCGTCCGGGGCCGCGCCGTCGCCCACTACCTCGCCGGTGAACTCCGGTACGCCGTCTACCTCCTGGAGTCCACCCTCGACGAGCTGAACCGGGGCGGACTGCACGACCCCGACGCCCTGCTGCTGCTCTACGCCAGCGTGATCGGCCCGTACATGGACATGGGCGCGCACGCCCGCGCCGCCCAGGCCGCCGAGTTCGCCCTCGCGCTCGCGCCGCAGGCCGGCGACCCCGCGCTGATCGCCCGGATGCACCGCTCGGTGGCCCGCACCCTGATCGCCGAGGGCCGGGTCGCCGAGGCAGACGCCTCCCTCGCCAAGGCGGCCGAGCTGTACCGCCGGCTGAGCCTGCGCACCGAGCTGGCCAACTGCCACTGGATGCGCGGTTACGTCTGCGCCCAGAACGGCGAACTGGAGCGCGCCGAGCACGAGTTGCGCCAGGCGTACACGATGCTCTCGGAGAGCCGGGCCGCCCTGTACCGCAGCCAGGCCGCCGTGGAACTGGCCGACGTGCTGCACCGCCGGGGCAGGCCGGAGGAGTCCGCCGTACTCCTGGAGGGCGTCCTCGGCGACTTCTCCTCCGAGCGCGGCGCGGTCCACGCCGCCGCGGCCCATCGCCTGCTCGGCATCATCGCCGAGGACGCCCGGGACACCGAGGCCGCCGAGGAGCACTACGTACGCGCGCTCAGCCTGCTGGAACGCGCGGGCGCCGCCGGAGACCTGGCCGACCTGTGCCGCCTCCTCGGCGACCTGCTGCGCCGCGCGGGCCGTGTCGAGGCCGCCCTGGACGCCTACCGCACCGGCCTCGGCCACCGCACGACCCCGGGCACGACGACCCTGGGCCCGGCACCGGCCCAGCCACCGCTGTGACGGGCGTGCGGCTCAGACCTGCGCCCTTCCCTGTCTGCGGATGTCCGCCAGGCGCAGGGCGCCGATCTGGACGGCGGCCTGGGTCGCGTCGTTGGGTACGTCGCCCAGGCCGCCGTTGGTGAGGGCGAACGCGTCCGGGCCGACCCGGACGGCGGCCACGTCCAGCGTGAGCAGGGCGTGCCGGCCGTCGCGGTCGGTGGCGGCGACGGTGACCCGCAGGCCCTGCCGCGCGTCCCCGACCTGCGGCAGCGGGGCGTCGCCGACCTGGACGTCCTCCGTGATGTCGGTCTGCGTGGTGGCCGTGAACCGCGCGCAGTCGGCCGGCATCGTCTTCAGCCAGGCGAGCGCCGCGTTCACATCGGCGGGGCGGCGGGCGGCGATCTGGTAGCGCAGCTGGGCGCCGTTGTCGGCGTCGTCCAGGCCGACGGCGACGCGGGCGGGGCCGCCGAGGAGTTCGTCGGTGTACAGGGCGTCCAGCAGCCGCTGGCACGCACCGGCCGAGGTGGTGGCCTTCAGCAACTGGTCCCGCCAGGTGGCCGCCCCGCCCGTCGCCGTCCAGGGGGCGCCGAGGTCGTTCTCGTTGAGGAGTGCGGCCTGGGCCTGTTCGTCGGTGAGGGTGGAGCCGTCGGCCCGCGGGGACGCCTTCGACGTCGGTGACGGCTTGTCGATCGTCGGGAGGGGCGGGGTCGCGGTGTCCGGCTGCCTCAGACCGAGGGCCGCGCAGCCGCCCATGGCGAGGAGCCCGGCCACGGTGAGCCAGAGCCGGAGGCCGCGGGGGCGTATCGCGTCGGTCATGAGGGTGCCTCCTGGGCTGAGGGTGCCTCCTGGGCTGCGGGCCGGTGGGGGCTGGTCGGGGTCGGCTGAGGAAGTGCCTGATCTCACGGCACCACCGCCCCGACCGGCCCACCAGCGCTCCGGTCCGTCCGGGTGAGTGGTCCGCAGGGTCCGGGTGAGCGGCCGGCCGGATCCGGGTGAACGGCCCGCCGGGCCCGGGTCGGCGGCCCGCGGAAATCGCCTCGACCCGGTGCTTCGGCGGTTGCTATGGTCGGCCCATGCAGCGCGCCCACCAGTGCCCGAAGAGCACGACGACGCCGGAGACCGTCCCGGCGCGCTGACACCTGACCAGCATCGAAGCCCCGGGGCGAACGCCCCGGGGCTTGCGCGTGCCGTGGGCGTTCGCCTCCCGCAGCGGAGGAGACCCGCCATGAACGACTCGTTGCCCGACCACCGCCGCCTCGGCCGCGAGCTCGGCCTGTTCGACACCGACCCGCTGATGGGCGCGGGCCTGCCGTACTGGCTGCCGGACGGCGCGGTCGTACGGCACACCCTGGAGGAGTACATCCGCGAGGCCGAACGCCGGGCCGGGTACCGGCACGTGTACTCGCCCGCGCTCGGCAAACGGGAGCTGTACGAGATCTCCGGCCACTGGGACCACTACGGCGACGACATGTACCCGCCCATGAAACCCGGCGGCGAGGACTCCGAGGAGGTCGTGCTGCGGCCCAGCCTGTGCCCCCACCACGCCCTGATCTACCGCTCCCGCTCCCACAGCTACCGTGAGCTGCCGCTGCGCATCGCCGAGTTGGGCGGCATGTACCGTGCCGAGCTCTCCGGCGTCCTCGGCGGCCTGACCCGCGTCCGCGCCATCCAGCTCAACGACGCCCACATCTTCTGCACCCTGGATCAGGCCGTGGAGGAGGCCCGCGCCGCGCTGGAGCTGATCGCCCGCGCCTACGCCGACCTCGGCATCGAGGCCGTGCGGCACCGGCTGTCGCTGCCCGGTGCGGGCGGGAAGTACGTCGCCGATCCGGAGCTGTGGCGCCGGGCCACCGAACTGCTGCGGGAGGTCCTGGACACCTCCGGCGTGGCCTACGAGGAGGCGGAGGGCGAGGCCGCCTTCTACGGCCCGAAGATCGACGTGCAGATCGCCGACCCGGCCGGCCGCGAGTCCACCCTGTCCACCGTGCAGATCGACTTCCACCAGCCGGCCCGCTTCGACCTGCACTACATCGGCGCGGACGGCGCCCGGCACCGCCCGGTCATGGTGCACCGCAGCATCATCGGCAGCGTCGAGCGGGCCGTCGCCCACCTGATCGAGGCGCACGCCGGTGCCTTCCCGGCCTGGCTGGCGCCCGTCCAGCTGGTGGTGCTGCCGGTCGCCGAGGAGCAGGAGGAGCGGGCGGCGGCGGTCGTCCGGCAGGCCCTGGAGCTGGGCCTGCGGGCGGAACTGGCCGGTCCCGCCGAGGGCACCCTCGGCGCCCGCATCCGCGCCGCCCGCCTGGTGCCGTACCAGGCGGTGATCGGCGCCCGTGAGGCGGAGGCGGGCCTGGCCGCCGTACGGCTGCGGGACGGCCGTAGGCCGGGCGAACTGCCGGTGCCCGCGCTGCTGTCCCGTATCGCCGCACGGGTGGCCGCACGCGGCACCGCCCTGTGGGAGTGACCGTGCTGCTCTGCACTGATCTAAGGTCGGCCTGACGGAAGGAGTCCGCCGTGACCGGTCAGCCCATCCCCGTGATCATCGACTGCGACACCGGGGTCGACGACGCCCTCGCCCTGCTGCTCGCCGTGCGCCACCCGGGCCTCGATCTGCGGGCGGTGACCTGCGTGGCCGGGAACACCGACGTCGACGGCGTGGTCCGCAACACCCTGACCGTGCTGGAGCAGGCGGGCGCCCCGGACATCCCGGTGGGCCGGGGCGCCGAACGCCCGCTGCTCGAACCGGCCCGGTCGGCGCAGCACGTGCACGGCTCCGACGGCATGGGCGACCTGGGCCTGCCCGCACCGAAGCGCACGGCGTCCGAGCTGGACGCCGTATCGCTCCTGCGCCGGGAGATCCTGGCCTCCCCCCGCCCGGTCACCCTGATCCCCACCGCGCCCCTGACCAACATCGCCCTGCTGCTGCGCACCCACCCGGAGGTGACCCGCAACATCGAGCGGATCGTCTTCATGGGCGGCGCGGTGGCCGTCGGGAACGCCACGCCGGTCGCCGAGTTCAACGTCTGGCACGACCCGGAGGCGGCGGCGATCCTGCTCACGGCCGGGGTGCCCCTCACCATGTACGGCCTCGACGTCTTCATGCAGGTGGTCGTGGACGCCCCGGACGTCCACCGGCTGCGGCGGAGCCGCGACCCAGGCACCCGCCTGGCCGGCGAACTCCTCGCCCACCGGCCGGCCGCACAGGGCGAGGCCCCGGAGGCGGAGGAGGCGGGCGGCCTCGGCGACGCGGGCGCGGTGTGCGCGGTCGCCGACCCGGCCGGCCTCACCACCCGACTGCTGCCGGTCGAGGTCGTCCTGGCTCCCGGCCCGGCCCGGGGCCAGACCGTCGTCGACCGCCGGCCCCGCCCCGGCGAGTCCGAGATCCACGAGGGCAGACGCCAACAGGCCCTGGTGGACGTGGCGTTGGCGGTCGACGTGGACCGCTACGTGAAGCTGTACCTGGAGACGGTGGAGCGGCCCTAGGCCCTGTCGTCACATTCCCGCCTGCCTCGCGACGCCATGCACGCACTCTCGCCGCACCGGCCCCAGACCCAAGTACGTCCAGTACGAGGGTCAGGGCCCGGCATGCCGAGAGCACGCACCTGACGCCGCGCGGCCCGCCCTCCGGGCGGACGACGGGAATGTGACGACAGGACCTGGCGTGCCGGGGTCCGGCGCACCGGCTGAAGGTTCCTTTTCCGGGCAATGTGGACAGATTCCCTGTGTCGTCGTCCACCCCCCGAAGGGATCCCGTATGGCTGACCGCTCCCCGGACCTCTCCTCCAGGAACCCCGACTGGTGGCGCCAGGCCGTCATCTACCAGGTCTACCCCCGCAGCTTCGCCGACGCCGACGGCGACGGACTCGGGGATCTGCGCGGCATCACCCAGCGCCTGGACCACCTCGCGGGTCTCGGCGTCGACGCCCTGTGGCTGAGCCCCTTCTACCCCTCCGAACTGGCCGACGGCGGCTACGACGTCGCCGACCACCGGGACGTCGACCCCCGCCTCGGCACCCTGGACGACTTCGACGCCCTGGTCGGCGAGGCGCACCGGCTCGGGCTGAAGGTCCTCGTCGACATCGTCCCGAACCACACCTCGCACCAGCACCCCTGGTTCCAGGAGGCCCTGCGCTCCGCCCCCGGCTCCCGGGCCCGCGAGCGCTACGTCTTCCGCCCCGGCCGGGGAGCGCACGGCGAACTCCCGCCCACCGACTGGCAGTCCGTGTTCGGCGGCAGCGCCTGGAAGCGGACCCCGGACGGCGAGTGGTACCTGCACCTCTTCGCCCCCGAACAGCCCGACCTCAACTGGGACGACGAGGACGTCCGCGCCGACTTCCGCACCACCCTGCGCTTCTGGTCCGACCGGGGCGTCGACGGCTTCCGCGTCGACGTCGCCCACGGCCTCGCCAAGGACCTGGCCGAGCCCCTGCGGGACATCGGGAACATCGGCGCCACCGGCGAGGAGGCCCTGCCGCTCGTCGCGCCGGGCAGCCACCCGTACTGGGACCGCGACGAGGTCCACGAGATCTACCGGGACTGGCGCAAGGTCTTCGACGCCTACCGCCCGCCGCGCACCGCCGTCGCCGAGGCCTGGGTCCCGGGCCCCCGCCGCGCGCTGTACGCCCGCCCCGACGAACTCGGACAGGCCTTCAACTTCGAGTACCTGGAGGCCCGTTGGGACGCCGACGAGCTCCGCCGGGTCATCACCGACGAGCTGGCCACCGCCCGGGCCGCCGGCGCCACCGCCACCTGGGTGCTGTCCAACCACGACGTCGTACGCCACGCCTCGCGCCTGATGCTCCCGCCGGGCACCGACCCGGGGGCCTGGCTGCTCTCCGGCGGCCGGGCCCCCGCGATCGACCCCGGGACGGGTCTCGGCCGGGCCCGCGCCGCGACCCTCCTCATGCTGGCGCTGCCCGGGTCCTCGTACCTCTACCAGGGCGAGGAACTCGGACTGCCCGAGGTCGCCGACCTGCCCACCGAGGTGCTCCAGGACCCGATCTGGGAGCAGACCGGCCATGTCCGCAAGGGCCGCGACGGCTGCCGGGTGCCGCTGCCGTGGACGACGACCGGGCCCAGTTACGGCTTCGGGCCGGGCGCCGCCTGGCTGCCGCAGCCCCCGTCCTTCGCGTCGTACGCCGTCGAGGCCCAGACGGGGGCGGACGGCTCGACCCTGGAGCTGTACCGCACGGCCCTGCGGCTGCGCCGCAAGCTGCTGGAGGGCGAGACGCTGACCTGGACACCGGACGCCCCCGCCGGTGTCCTGGACTTCCGCCGCGCGGAGGCCTGGCGCTGCGTGACCAACCTCGGCGGGGTGGCCGCGCCGCTGCCGCCGGGGGAGGTGCTGTTGGCCAGTACGCCGCTGTCCGACAGCCGGACTCTGCCTCCGGACACGACCGTCTGGCTCGCCTAGCCCGCCGTCGGGCTCGGCCCCGGACTCGCGTTCGTGCCGCCGCCCCCGCCGGTCAGCCCGCTGAGGTCGACGGGTGTCGACGTGGGGTTCGGCGGCGGGGTGAGCACCACCTCCGGCTGACCGGCGGCCGGGGGTGGCGGGGTCAGGTCGGAGTCGGGCAGCTTGGGCGGGGTCGTCTGCTGGAAGATGGTCTGGTCGAAGTCGACCAGAC
The DNA here is from genome assembly GCF_042891825.1 of Streptomyces sp. NPDC001852. NCBI lineage: Bacteria > Bacillati > Actinomycetota > Actinomycetes > Kitasatosporales > Streptomycetaceae > Streptomyces > Streptomyces sp. NPDC001852. The sequence continues at coordinate 199,331 of NZ_JBIATN010000014.1, read as the reverse complement.
CGGTCTTCTCCATCACCGTCATATGGTCCAGCACGGTGTCGTTGGCCTGGTCGGCGAGGGCACGCACCAGGGAGTTCTTGGTGGTGGAGCGGATCTTCGAGATGGTGTTGAAGATCGCTCCGTGCGTCATCCGCAGGATGTTGGCGAAGTCGCTGTCGAACTTCCTGCCGCTGTCGGCCTTCAACTGGCTGACGAAGCCCTGCTGCTGGGGGCTCGGCAGGTTGGGCAGCGTGATGTTCAGCATCGGCGCGATCTTGCGGCAGGTGGTGTCCAGGGCCGCGTGCCCGTCGACCAGGTGCTTGCTGGCCGTGATCACCGACGGTGTGGTGCCCTTCTGCAGGCCCATCTGCCCCACCGGGTACTCCCACAGGCCGGCGGCGCGCACCTTCACCACGAAGTCCCGGTCCTGCTCGGTGAGCGGCCCCCACTGGGTGTTGGCGATGACGCGGTCCTGCGCGGTGGTGACCTTGGTCAGACCGAGCATGCTCGGGTAGGCGAGTGCCGCGAGGGTCATGGCCATCGCACCACCCACGAAGAGCGTTCCCGTCGCGTTCCGCGAAAAGCGCACCGTGCCTCCTGCCCGGTCGTGGATCCCGCCCACGACGTCGGCGCAGGGCGGTTCGGACGCACAGCAGTACGCACGCGGGGGCCGTTCGTATCGGTGCGGCGGGCAAAGATTTGTATCTGTGCAGCGGGTAAAGAGGAGTTGACCCTTCCTGGGGAGAAGCGAGACGAAACGCTGGCATAGATTCGCCGCATGCCCCCACAGCCCACCCCGAGAATGCCCGCGGCGCTGCCCGTCCTGCCCTACCGCAAGCCCACCAGGGGCCGCGACTACTGGGTCTTCGACGACGTCCTGCCCGAGGTGGACGCCGTACGGGAGCGGTGCCTGGCCAAGGACGACTGGGTCGAGGGCTACCCGTACACCTCCGAGACCTGGCCCGGTCTGCGTGCCATGCCCGGCCTGGAACCCGCCGAACTCGCCGTGATCGAGGGCCTGGTGAAGAAGGCCACGGGGGCGAAGGAGCTCTGGGTGCAACAGGCGCCCGGCGGCGGCACGTTGAACCACAACTGCGTGCAGGTGGTCGGCGCGGGCGAGAGCGAGCCCCGCCCGCACACCGACTCCCGCGCGCTGTGCCGGTACGCCGCCGTGCTGTACCTGAACCCCGGTGTCCCCAAGAACTGCGGCACCGCCTTCTACCGCCAGTCACTGCCCGGCGGCCGGCTCGGCGGCAACATCGTCCAGGCCCCGCACAACAACCTCGTCGAGGCCCTCGGCACGCGGTTCGTCCCCGCCGACCATTTCGAGGAGGACGTCCGGGTCCCCCACAAGTACAACCGCCTCCTCCTCTACAACGCCAACCTCGTCCACAGCGCGACGGACTACTGCGGCAGCACGCTGGAGGAGAAGCGCATGACGGCGGTGTTCTTCTGGATGGCGTGAGGGACGCTCACAGGAGCAGCAGCAGCGTCGCCAGGGCCGTGCAGCCCGCGCACACCGCGAGGGCCACGGCCACGCAGCGGCGCTTCAGCTCCCGGTAGCGGCCCTCGTACTCGGCGCGCAGGGACCTGCAGCGGGCCGCGATGCGTTCCAGGTCGGCGCGGGAGCGGGCCAGGGCGTCGGCGGTGTAGCGGTGCTCGATCTCCTCGCGCTGCGCGGTCGTCAGCCACTCCAGGGGCCCGGTGAACTCCCGTGCGCGCTGCTCCGCCTCGGCGATGCGGGCCTGCCAGAGCAGGTAGCCCTCGACCTCGTTGGCGAGCGCGTCCTCGGTCCCCTGCCTCGGCGGACCGCTCACCCCTGTCCCCGGTCGGGCCGCGCCGGGATCGCGTGCTCGTGCTCCTGCATCGCGATGTCGGGGTGGTGCAGATCGAACGCCGGGGATTCCGAACGGATCCGGGGGAGGGTGACGAAGTTGTGCCGCGGGGGCGGGCAGGAGGTCGCCCACTCCAGGGAGCGGCCGTAGCCCCAGGGGTCGTCGACGGCGACCGGCTTGCCGTACCTGGCCGTCTTCCAGACGTTGTAGAGGAACGGCAGCATCGACAGGCCGAGCAGGAACGAGCCGATGGTGGAGACGGTGTTCAGGGTGGTGAAGCCGTCGGCCGCCAGGTAGTCGGCGTACCGGCGCGGCATGCCCTCGGCGCCCAGCCAGTGCTGGACCAGGAAGGTGGTGTGGAAGCCGACGAAGAGGGTCCAGAAGGTCATCTTGCCGAGGCGTTCGTCCAGCATCTTGCCGGTCCACTTCGGCCACCAGTAGTGGAATCCCGCGAACATCGCGAAAACGACCGTGCCGAAGACCACGTAGTGGAAGTGGGCCACCACGAAGTACGAGTCGGAGACGTGGAAGTCCATCGGCGGGGAAGCGAGGATCACGCCGGTCAGTCCGCCGAAGAGGAACGTGACCAGGAAGCCGGCCGCCCAGAGCATGGGTGTCTCGAAGGACAGACTGCCCTTCCACATCGTGCCGATCCAGTTGAAGAACTTCACCCCGGTCGGCACGGCGATCAGGAAGGTCATGAAGGCGAAGAAGGGGAGCAGGACGCCGCCCGTCACGTACATGTGGTGCGCCCACACCGTCGCGGACAGGCCGGCGATGGAGATGGTGGCCGCGATCAGGCCCATGTAGCCGAACATCGGTTTGCGGGCGAACACCGGGATGATCTCACTGACGATGCCGAAGAACGGCAACGCGATGATGTACACCTCGGGGTGGCCGAAGAACCAGAAGAGGTGCTGCCACAGCAGGGCTCCGCCGTTGGCCGCGTCGAAGACGTGGGCGCCGAACCGGCGGTCCGCCTCCAGGGCGAACAGGGCGGCGGCCAGCACCGGGAACACCATGATGGCCAGGACCGCGGTCAGCAGCGCGTTCCACACGAAGATCGGCATGCGGAACATGGTCAGGCCGGGGGCGCGCATGCAGATGATCGTGGTGACGAAGTTGACCGAGCCGAGGATGGTGCCGAAGCCGGAGAGGGCGAGCCCCATGATCCACAGGTCGGGGCCGAGTCCGATCGAGTGCTGCGCGTCCGTCAGCGGGGAGTAGGCGAACCAGCCGAAGGCGGCCGCGCCGTCGGGGGTGATGAAGCCGCCCACCGCGATGAGCGAGCCGAACAGGTACAGCCAGTAGGCCAGCATGTTCAGCCGGGGGAACGCCACGTCCGGCGCCCCGATCTGCAGCGGCATGATCCAGTTGGTGAACCCGGCGAACAGCGGTGTCGCGAACATCAGCAGCATCACGGTGCCGTGCATCGTGAACAGCTGGTTGAACTGTTCGTTGGAGACGATCTGCAGGCCCGGCCGGGCCAGTTCGGCGCGCATGATCAGCGCCATGACGCCACCGGCCAGGAAGAACGCGAAGGACGTCCCGAGATAGAGCGTGCCGATCGTCTTGTGGTCGGTGGTCGTCAGCCACTTCACCACCACGCTGCCGGGCTGCCTGCCCCGTAGCGGCACCTCGCGCTCGTAGGCGTCCTCGGCCGTGGCGGCACCATGGGGTTCGTTGAGGATGCTCACAAGTCGTCCGTCTCCTGATGCTCGCGGTCCGCGCACGCCATGACATCGGCTACTCGCCATCCTCGCCGCGCGGCAAGGACGCAGGACGCCCCGAGCGGCCGACACGCGGCCGATCGCGTGAGGGATGCACACGGACGGCGCAACCGCGTTCACGCTGGTGGCGCGCCTCTTCGTACGACAATATGGGGCGATGACCGAACGGATGGATCAGTCGGCTGCCCGTACGCTCGCGTACCGGCCGGTTCAGGTGACCGGGCAGCTGGCTGTCGGGGGACTGCTGCTCGCCGGGCTCGCCTGGGTCGTACGAGGGGTGTGGGAGATCAGGCTCGCCGTCGCCGGAGAGCCGGCCGCCGGGCCACCGGACCAGGGCAACGGGGTGCACCGGCAGCTCACCTCGCTGGAGGACTCGTACCACCTGGTGACGTCCGCGGGCGGCGTGCTGGTCTTCCTCTGCGCCATGCTCTTTCTGTCCTGGCTGTTCAGACTGCGGGACAACGCGCGGACGCTGTCGGGTGACACGCCGAAGTACGCGGGGATCTGGGTGTTCCTCGGGTGGGTCGTGCCCGTGGTCAATCTGTGGTTCCCGCGGGGGATCGTCGTCGACGCGTTCCGCAGCAGCGCGCCCGGGCGGAGGCTTCCCCGCTCGGTCGAGGTGTGGTGGGCACTGTGGCTGGTCGGGATGATCACCGGGGTGGGGATCGTCTCCCGCGACTCCACGGACCGGATCATCGAGCGCGCCTACACCGAGGGGTGGCCGTTGCTGCTGTCCGACGCCGCCGTCGTGGCAGCTGCCGTTGCCGGAGCCTTCGCCGTGCACGCCGTCACCGCCGCCCAGGTGGAGCGGATCCGCGCGCAGTGGACGGCCGGCACCCAGGTGCCCGAGACCGTGTAGCGGCCGGGCCCCGTGTGTGGGGCGTGGCAGGGCGCGGTACTGATGTCTGGCATGAGCAGTATCGCGATTGTGGGCGCCGGGCCCGGGCTCGGGGCCGCCGTCGCGCGGCGGTTCGGGCGGGAGGGGTTCGCGGTGGCCCTGTTCGCCCGGGAACGGGACCGGCTCGACACGCTGGTGCGGGAGCTCGAGGACAGCGGGGTGGCGGCCCGGGGTTTCGTCGCCGACGTGCGCAGACCGGAGGAACTGGCCGCGGCCCTGGGGCGGGCGGCGGCCGAGGTGGGGACCGTCGAGGTGCTGCAGTACAGTCCGGTGCCGCACCGGGACTTCATGCGGCCCGTGCTGGAGACCCGGTACCGGGATCTGGTCGGGCCCATCGAGTTCTCCGTGTACGGTCCCGTCGCCGCGGTGCAGCAGGTGCTGCCGGGGATGCGCCGGCTGGGGCGGGGCACGATCCTCTTCGTCAACGGCGGGACCGCCGTCGTGCCGCACACCGAGCGGGCCGGGACGTCCATCGCGTTCGCCGCGGAGAGCGCGTACGGCCATCTGCTGCACGAGCGGCTCGCCGGTGAGGGGATCCATGTCGCGCAGCTGGTGATCCCGGGGGCGATCACTCCGGGGCACGCGCGCAAGGATCCGGCCGTGCTGGCGGAGACGCTGTGGGGCATGCACCGGGACCGGCACGGCTTCCGGCACTTCGCCGACGATCTCGACAGCTGACCGCCGGCGGTCCCGGGGTCTGACGGGGCACCGCCAGACTGCGGGGTGGTGGTTTGTGCGCCAACATGGTGATGTTGGCCGTATTGCTCTCTTCTAGGGGGCCTGGCATGGCTGTCGAAATCCCCGCGATCATCAAGCCGTCCCGGCTCAGGAGGCGGGGCGGACTGCTGGGTGAGTGCCTCGCGGAGTTCCTCGGGACCCTCGTGCTCATCGCCTTCGGCTGCGGCGTGGTCGCGATGGCGGTCGCGGCGCTGCCCGGTTCGGGCCGCGCCGCGACGCCCACCACGATCTTCCTGGCGGCCGGTGACTGGCTGCTGATCACGTGGGGCTGGGCGTTCGCCGTCGTCTTCGGCGTGTACGTGGCCGGCGGGGTCAGCGGTGCCCACATCAACCCGGCGGTGACCCTGGCCATGGCAGTGCGCCGCGGCTTCTCCTGGGCCAAGGTCCTGCCGTACTGGTTCTCGCAGGTCGCGGGCGCGCTCACCGGTGCGGCGCTGGTCTATCTCGTGTACCACGACGCGATCAGCGCCTACGACCACGCCTCGCCCGCGCCGAAGGTGAACGGGCACACGAACGCCACCTTCTCGATCTTCGCCACCTTCCCGGCGGCGTACTTCCACGGCGGCATCTGGGGTCCGCTCATCGACCAGATCGTCGGTACGGCGTTCCTGCTGATGCTGATCGCCGCCGTCCTCGACGTGCGCAACCAGGCCGTGCAGGCCAACCTCGGGCCGCTGGTCGTGGGCTTCGTCGTCGCCGCCATCGGCATGTCCTACGGCGCCAACGCCGGCTATGCCATCAACCCGGCCCGTGACTTCGGGCCGCGCCTGCTCACCTATGCGGAGGGCTGGGGCAGCCTCGCCTTCCCGGGCAGCGTGTCCGGCGTGTACAGCGGCTACTGGTGGATCCCGATCGTCGGGCCGCTGGTCGGCGGCGTGGTCGGGATCGTCGTGTACGACCTCTTCATCGGGGACGTCCTGCTCGTGCGGGCCGAGTCGGCCGCGCTGCCCGAGCCGGGCCGCACCCGGCAGGTGATCGAGGCCGACGAGGGGTGACCGGGGTCAGCCGCAGCCGCTGTCGGCTTCGGTGGCCGCCCGGCGGGCCGTCGCCGCGATCTCCTCCAGCGCCGCCAGATGGCGGGCGAGCGCCCTGCGGCCGGTGAGCGTGAGCGCGGCCCAGGTGCGCGGGCGCTTGCCGAGGTGGCCCTTGCGGATGCTGACGTACCCCGTCTTCTCCAGCGCGGAGAGGGTCTTGCTCAGCGTGGAGTCGGAGACCTGGCAGTAGTCCCGCAGGACGGCGAACTCCGCCTCGCCGCACGCGGAGAGGTAGGCGGCGAGGGCCAGCCGGGTCGGGTGGTGGAGTTCGCGGTCGAGGGCGGGGGGCTCGCCGCGTGCGGGGCCGGTCATGCGGTGTCCGCCTGCCAGGTCGCGCGCAGGATGTGGTCCGCGCCGTGGGTCAGGCCGAAGGCGACGAGCCAGCCGGGCGTGCCGTACACGATCGCGGCCGGGAGGCTGATGGCCAGGGGGATGAAGGGTATTACCCAGGCATGCCAGGTGGGGCGGCCGGGCCCGCAGTCCCGGCGGATCCAGCGTGTCACTCCGCCGTGGTGCGCGCCGAGCCACACCAGCACGAAGAAGCCGGTCAGGAGTACCAGGGCGACGATCGTGAGCCAGATCCCCCACTGCGGCTCGAGGTCGGCCATGCCCAGCGCCGTGAAGCCGGCTGCCAAGGTCAGGCCCTGGCCGATGGCGTAACCGCGGGGCCGGTTGCGCTCGTTCGCCTCGCCCGCCGCGCGCGCCGCTGTGCGAGCGGCACGGGCGGCGGCGAGCGCCTCTCGTGCCTGCCGGGCATCCATCGGTTCCCCCGTGCTGTCCATGTGTGCACCTCCGGTATGGGGAGGGGCGGTTGGTCGGTCCGCCCCTCGGTCATGGTGTCATCATGGACAGTACTTTCCGTAAATGCAAGTACTTTCAGAGTGGCTGGCTCGGCCAGTCCAGCAGGCGGGCGCCGATCACGGCCGTCTGGAGCATGTAGCGCTGGGCCGGGTCGGCGGGGTCGGCGCCGGTGAGTTTGTGGATGCGTTCCAGGCGGTAGGTGAGCGCGCGGACGCTGAGGGAGAGCCGGCGGGCGGTCTCGGCGGCCACGCAGCCGGAGTCGAAGTAGGCGTCGAGTGTCTCCAGCAGGGGCAGGGCTCCGCCGCGGGCCTTGGTGAGCGGGCCGAGGGTGTGGGTCACCAGGTCGACCAGCGCCTGCCGGTCCCGGGCCAGCACCGGGTAGACGAGCAGGTCGGCGGCGCGCAGCACCGGCCCGGCGAGGCCCAGCCGGGCGGCCATCTCCAGTGCGGCGAGGGCCTCCTCGTACGACTGCACGACCCCGCCGGCGCCGTGCTGCGGGCGGCCGACGGCGACCCGGACGCCGTCCGTCGCCGCGTACGCCTGCTTGGCGAAGTGCAGGAGGATCTCGTCCTCGTCGCCGGGCGCGACACACAGCAGCCGGCCGTTCTTGGTGGTGAGCAGGATGCTGCGCGAGTCGAAGCGGGCGAGCACGGCGGCCTCGACCCGGCGGGCGATCGTGCCGCCCTCGACGTAGGCGGACGGGCCCTCGGCGACGGCCACCGCGTGCGCCCGGGACAGGTGCAGGCCGAAGCGTTCGGCGCGCTCGACGAGGCGGCCCAGGTCGCTGCGGCCGTAGAGCAGGTCGTCGATGAACTCCCGGCGCGCGGCCTCCTCGCGGCGCACGGAGAGCCGCTGGGCGCGTTCGTAGCCCTCGGCGAACGCGTCGATCGCCTGCTCGACGGCGGCCAGCGTGGCCAGGCCGCTCTCCGCCGAGCCGGGCATGGCCGGCCAGGCGGCGCGGGTGGCGGCCAGGTGGGCCACGATCAGCGCGCGCAGTCCGTGCCCGGCCTCGGCGGCCTGCTCGCCCAGCGTCCGCCGGGTCTTCAGTTCCTCCCTGGTCAGCCGCCGGCCGGTGGCCGAGACCTCGGCCAGGGTCCGGGTGAAACCGTCCAGATACTGTTCGGACGCGTCATGTATGTCGTGCTTGTCCCCCATAGCCGGCCCCGGCCCCCGTCCCTGTCCCCCGTGCCGCGTGCCCCCGTGCCACGCGATCTTGACGCGCCGGTGACGTTTTCCTAGCGCCTGTCCGGCATCAAGACCCTAGTGAACACTGCCGGATACCGGCAATGCGCAGGTGTACGCCCCGGTCGCACCATCGTCCGCGGGGAGCACTACGGAGGATCGCGGTGCCGGACACCGGCGGACGACCGGTGGGTCAAGGACCGGTACGGGGGTCCGGTACATGGTCCGGCACCGCGATCCCGGGGGGCTCCGTACTTCATCGTCTGACGCAAGGACGTGTGCCATGGAAGTCCTCGGCGTGCTCGCCGCCGCCTGTCTCCTCGCCGTGCTGCTCGCGCTGCTGGCGTTCTCCCGGCTGTACCGCAAGGTGGACCAGAGCCAGGCCCTGATCGTGTCGAAGACGCGGCGGGTCGACGTGTCCTTCACCGGGCAGGTCGTGCTGCCGATCGTGCACAAGGCCGAGGTCATGGACATCTCGGTGAAGACCATCGAGATCAGCCGCTCGGGGCGGGACGGCCTGATCTGCCGGGACAACATCCGCGCCGACATCCGGATCCTGTTCTTCGTCAAGGTCAACAAGACCGTCGAGGACGTCATCAAGGTCGCCCAGACCGTGGGCACCGAGCGCGCCAGCCACCAGGACACGCTGCAGGAGCTCTTCCACGCGAAGTTCTCCGAGGCGCTGAAGACCGTCGGCAAGCAGATGGACTTCACCGACCTGTACACCAAGCGCGAGGAACTCCGGTACCACATCATCGAGTTGATCGGGATCGACCTCAACGGCTACCACCTCGAGGACGCGGCGATCGACTACCTGGAGCAGACCCCGCTCTCCCAGATGGACCCGGCCAACGTCCTCGACGCCGAGGGCATCCGCAAGATCACCGAGCTGACGGCGATCGAGCACGTGCGCACCAACGAGGCCAAGCGCAACGAGCAGAAGGAGATCACCCGCCAGGACGTCGACGCCCGCGAGGCCATCCTGGAGCTGGAGCGCCGGCAGGCGGACGCCGAGATCAAGCAGAAGCGGGAGATCGAGACCTCCCGGGCCCGTGAGGAGGCCGAGACCGCCCGCGTGGTGGAGGAGGAACGGCTGCGCGCCCAGGGCGCCTTCCTGCGCACCGAGGAGCAGTTGGGGGTCCAGCGGGAGAACCAGGCCCGCGAGATCGCCGTCGCCGCGAAGAACCGCGAGCGGGTCCTCGCCGTCGAGAACGAGCGCATCGAGAAGGACCGGCTGCTGGAGGTCATCGCGCGGGAGCGGGAGACCCAGCTGACGAAGATCGCCGCCGAGAAGGAGGTCGAGGCGGAGAAGCGGGAGATCGCCGAGGTCATCCGGGAGCGGGTGGCGGTGGACCGTACGGTCGCCGAGCAGGAGGAGTCCATCAAGAAGCTGCGCGTGGTGGAGGAGGCGGAGCGCGAGCGGCAGGCGCTCGTCATCGCCGCCGAGGCGGAGGCGCAGGAGAAGCTGGTCAAGGACATCAAGGCCGCCGAGGCGGCGGAACAGGCGGCCACGCACCGCGCCGCCGAGGAACTCACCCTCGCCGAGGCCCGGTTGAAGACCGCCGACATGGACGCCCGCGCCAAGCTGCGGCTCGCCGAGGGCGTCCAGGCCGAGGCCGCCGCCGAGGGTCTGGCCGCCGTGCAGGTCCGCGACAAGGAGGCCGAGGTCACCGTCAAGGCCGGGCGCGCGGCGGCGGAGGCCACCGAGGCACGGCTGCGGGCCGAGGCCGAGGGCGCCCAGGCCAAGGCGCTCGCGGAGGCCGAGGGCGCGCGGGCGAAGGGCCTCGCGGAGGCCGAGGGCGCACGAGCGGCCGCGGAGGCCACCGAGGCGCGGCTGAAGGCCGAGGCGGAGGGCGCGCGGGCCAAGGGCCTGGCCGAGGCGGAGGGCACCAAGGCGAGGGCGCTCGCGGAGGCCACCGCGATCGGCGAGAAGCTGAAGGCCGAGGCCGCCGGTCTGACCGAGAAGGCCGCGGCGATGGCCGCGCTGGACGAGGCCTCGCGGGGTCACGAGGAGTACCGGCTGCGTCTCCAGGCGGAGAAGGAGATCCGGCTGGCCGGCCTGGAGACCCAGCGGCAGGTGGCCGAGGCGCAGGCGACGGTCCTGGCGACCGGTCTGGAGAACGCCGACATCGACATCGTCGGCGGCGAGTCCGTCTTCTTCGACCGGCTGGTGTCCGCCATCTCCCTCGGCAAGGGCGTGGACGGATTCGTCGACAACTCCCACACCGCGCAGGCCCTCGCGGGACCCTGGCTGGACGGCACGGGCAGCTTCACGGAGGACGTGGGCCGCGTTCTCGGCTCCCTCGGCTCGGCCGACGTGCGGAACCTCACGGTGTCGGCCCTGCTGATGAAGCAGATCAAGGGCGGCGGCCCGAACGCGGGACAGCTCCAGAAACTCCTCGACAGGGCGAGCGAACTGGGCCTGTCCGACACTCCCCTCGCAGCTCTGAACGGGAGCGGTGCGGGGAGCTGAGACGGGGCGCGGCTGCGGTGCCCCGCAGGCTCGGGCACCGCAGCTCCCCAGGGGCGCGGGGAACTGCGCGATCAGCCACGACGCACCCGCACCCGGCCTACGACTCGCAGCCCCGAGCCGTCAGCCGCACAGCCATGAAAGGAAACACCCGATGGCCACCGCCGAGGCGCCGCAGGCAACCGTAGAGACCGGTACCTACGAGGTGCTCCGCGACCGGCTCGCCGCGCACGCCGCCGACCTCGCCCGGAGGGCGGACGCACTCAACGCGCGGCGGAGCGAGGAGTTCGGGTCGGCCGAACTGGACCTCGTCGCCACTGCCCGGCTGGGGACGCCGCACGCGTGCGTGCCGAGCGACATCGTGGCCGTGGGGAACGCGCTCCTCTTCGGCGCGACCGGCACAGCCGCGGACGTCCTCGCGCTGTACGACCGTGACGGCGCGCGGCTGCCCGAGGACGCCGTACCCGGACTCCTCGACGACCCGGCGTTCGCAAAAGAGATCAGCGCGCTGCACCGCTACTACCGCGAAGCGAGCCTGCTGCGGCTGCGCCGGGTCGACGGCCGGCTGCTGGCGGTGTTCCGCACCGGCGAGAAGGCCGAGGACGTCCGTGTCCTGCGCTGGAGCCTCGCCGAGGACGGCCGGGTGGCGTTCCTGGACGCGCGCGGCGACCGCGACGACGTCTTCCCGCCGGCCCAGGACGTGACCTGGGCGGAGACCACCCGCGAGGACCACGTCCTCGAACGCGGGAGGCCGTACGTCGCCGTCCCCGGCGGGCTCGGGGTGTCGACCGTCGGCGGCACCCTCACCGTGCGCACCCCGGAAGGGGAGGAGCTGTACGCCGAGCCCGTGCAGGAGCCGCTGCAGGCGCTCGCCGACGCCGGTGTCTCGCACGCCCGCGTGGGCCCGCTGGTGCTGCTGCGGGTACGGCCGTACAAGGAGGAGGACGACCGGTACCTCGTGTTCGACACGCTGTCCGGGACCGTCGTCCGGCTGGACGGCATCGGGCAGGCCTGCCGGCGGCTGCCCGAGGAGCAGGGGATCGTCTTCCCCGGCGGGTACTGCCTGGCGGGCGGGACCCACAAGACGTACGAACTCGACGTCAGCGGGCTGGAGTTCGAGCGGGAGGTCCGCGCGCCGAACGGCGAGGACGTGCTGTACGCCTTCCGGTCCCGGACCGGGGGGCGCACGCTGCTGCTGTCGTACAACACCCTGCGCAAGGAGGTCGCGAACCCGCTGCCGTGCCGGGGCTGGGCGCTGTTCGAGGACGGCGCGCTCGCGGTGCTGCGCGACGGCGGCGAGGAGCCCGCGCACACGCATCCGGTGCAGTGGTGGACCTCGCCGTACGTCTCCGACACGCATGCGGCCGCGCTGCGCACCGGCACCGGCGCGTTCGCGCGGGTCGGCAACGCGGATCTCGTGCGCGGACTCGCCGACTGCCTGTCCGTGGCCCGGCTGGTCACCGACGGCATCGAGACCGGTGAGGGCTATCGGGCCCTCACCGCCGCCTGTGTACGCGCCGCCGACGCCCACCACTGGCTCACCGATCCCGAACTCGGCGCCCTCGCCGATCCGTTGGGCGAGGTCCGTACCGCTGCCGAGCAGGTGCTCGGCGAGTTCGAGACCGTACGCGAGCTGACCCGGCACGCCGCGGACGCCCTCGGCGAGGCCGAGGCGCGGATCGCCGCCGTGGTGCGCCGGCTGCGCGGCGAGGCGCCGCGCGAGGCCGCCGCCTGGGTGAGCGGGCTCACCGAACTCCGGCACGCGCACGGGCACCTGCTCACGCTGCGGGAGCTGCGGTACGTCGATGCCGCCCGGCTGGCGGAGCTGGCGGCCGCCGCCGAGGACGACCTCGCCTCCTTCGGGCGGCGCGCGGTGCAGTTCCTGGCGCGCGAGGACGCCTTCGCGGGGCAGCAGGAGGAGGTCGAGCGGCTGGTCGGTCAGGCGGCGGCCGTCGAGACCGTGGCCCAGGGCGCGCCCGTCGCCGCCCGGCTCGACGAGCTCGCCGACGGGCTGCGCACGGTCACCGAGGTGGTGACCGGCCTCGACATCGCCGACGCGGTCGTCCGTACGGCCGTGCTGGAGCGGATCGCCGAGGTGCTGGGCGGCGTCAACCGGGCCCGGGCGACCCTGGACGCCCGCCGCCGCAGCCTCCAGGACAGCGAGGGCCGGGCCGAGTTCGGCGCCGAGACCGCGCTGCTCGCCCAGGCCGTCACCGCCGCGCTCGCCGCGTCCGGCACGCCCGAGGAGTGCGACGACCAACTCACCTCCGTACTGGCCCGGTTGGAGGACCTGGACGGCCGGTTCGCCGAGTTCGACGACTTCCTCGCGGACCTCGCCGACCGGCGCACCGAGATCTACGAGGCGTTCGCCGCCCGCAAGCAGTCCCTCGCCGACGCCCGCGCCCGCCGCGCCGAGCAGCTCGCCCTCTCGGCGGGGCGCATGCTGCAGACGGTCGCCCGCCGGGCCGCCACCCTGTCCGACACGGACGCGATCACCACGTACTTCGCCTCCGACCCGCTCGTCGCCAAGGTCCGCCGCACCGCCGACGAGCTGCGCGCCCTCGGCGACAGCGTGCGCGCCGAGGAGCTCGACGGCCGGCTGAAGTCCGCCCGCCAGGAGGCCGCCCGCGCCCTGCGCGACCGCGCCGACCTGTACGCCGAGGACGGCCGCACCCTGCTGCTCGGCGGCCACCGCTTCGCCGTCAACACCCAGCCGCTCGACCTCACCCTCGTCCCGCACGGCGACGGCCTCGCCTTCGCGGTCACCGGCACCGACTACCGCGCCCCGGTCGCCGACCCGGACTTCGCCGCGTACCGCCCCTACTGGGACCGCCACCTGCCCTCCGAGTCCCCCGAGGTCTACCGCGCCGAGCACCTCGCCGCCCGCCTGCTCGCCGAGCACGGCCCGGCCGCCCTCGCCGCCGCCGACGACCTGCCGGACCTGGTCCGCCGGGCGGCGCAGGAGGCGTACGACGAGGGCTACGAGCGCGGGGTCCACGACCACGACGCGACGCTCGTGCTCCAGGCCCTGCTGCCCCTCCACGAGGGCGCCGGCACGCTGCGCCACGAGCCCGCCGCCCGCGCCGCCGCCCAGCTGTTCTGGGCCCACGGCACGACCGACGAGGCCCGCACGGCCTGGTCCCGGCGGGCGGTGTCGCTGGCCCGCGCCCGGGACGCCTTCGGTGCCGTACCGGCCATCGGGGAGCTCCAGCGGGAGCTGGCCGGGGCGATCGAGGCCTGGGACGCGCAGACGGCGGGCGGGCCGGCCGCCGCGTACCTCTTCGAGGAGCTGACCGGCGGCCCGGCGGGCTTCGTCCTCGGGGTCACGGCGCGCACCCTGCTGGAGAAGTTCCGGCACGCGGACGGGAGTTACCGGAGGGATCTGGAGGGGCTGACCGACCTGCCCGCGCGCCGGCAGGTTGTGCACGCCTGGCTCGCCGCGTACGCCAACGCCACCGGCACCGAGGCCGGGCCCGGCGAACTGGCCGAGGCGGTCGCCGCCGAGCTCTGCCCCGGCCTGCCGCGCTACGACGGCGACGCCCCGCTCACCGCGACGGCGGAGGGCCTGCTGGGCACCCACCCCCGGGTGACCGGCGGCCGACTCACGCTGCGCCTGGACGAGTTCCTGTCCCGGACCGCCCGCTTCGCGGCCGACGAGGTGCCCGCCTTCCGCGCCTACCAGCGCCGCCGTACGGCCCTGGTGTCCGCCGAGCGCGACCGGCTCCGCCTGGACGACCACCGCCCCCGGGTGATGCCGGCGTTCGTCCGGGGCCGCCTCGTCGACGAGGTGTACCTGCCGCTGATCGGCGACAGCCTGGCCCGGCAGCTCGGCACCACCGGCGAGTCGAAGCGCACCGACACCGGCGGCCTGCTCCTCCTCGTCTCCCCGCCCGGATACGGCAAGACGACGCTCATGGAGTACGTCGCCGACCGGCTCGGCCTGATGCTGGTCAGGGTCAGCGGGCCCGCGCTCGGCCACACCGTCACCTCACTGGACCCGGCGGACGCCCCGGACGCCACCGCCCGCCGCGAGATCGAGAAGATCAACTTCGCGCTGGCGGCCGGCAACAACACGCTCCTGTACGTGGACGACATCCAGCACACCTCGCCCGAGCTGCTGCAGAAGTTCATCCCGCTGTGCGACTCCACCCGGCGCGTGGACGGCGTGTGGGACGGCGAGCCGCGCACCTACGACCTGCGCGGCAAGCGGTTCGCGGTCTGCATGGCCGGCAACCCCTACACCGAGTCCGGTGAGCGCTTCCGCGTCCCCGACATGCTCGCCAACCGCGCCGACGTGTGGAACCTCGGCGACGTCCTCACCGGCAAGGAGGACGCCTTCGCGCTCAGCTTCGTCGAGAACGCCCTCACCGCCAACCCGGTGCTGGCCCCGCTCGCCTCCCGTGACCGCGCCGACCTGGACCTCCTCATCCGGCTTGCCGCCGCCGAACCTCCCCCGGACCTCGTCCGGGGGGACCCCCATCTCGCTGCGCCCGCCCACGCCGACCGGCTGACCCACCCGATGCCGGCGGCCGAACTGGAGGGCGTGGTGGCCGTGCTGCGGCATGTGATGGCGGTCCGCGAGACGGTGCTGAAGGTGAACCAGGCCTACATCGCCTCCGCCGCCCAGGCGGAGGCCGCCCGCACGGAACCCCCGTTCCGCCTCCAGGGCTCCTACCGCGACATGAACAGGATCGCCGGACGGCTGCGCCCGGTCATGAACGACACCGAGCGCGAGGCCGTCGTCGACGACCACTACACGGCCGAGGCCCAGACCCTCACCACGGGGGCCGAGGCCAACCTGCTGAAACTGGCGGAGCTGCGCGGCACGCTCGACGCCGGGCGGGCGGCGCGCTGGGCCGAGGTGAAGTCGGCCCATGTGCGCGCCCGCACCCTCGGCGGTCCCGAGGAGGACCCCGTGATCCGGGCGGTGGCCGCGCTGGGGCTGCTGGCGGACCGGATCGCGGCGGTGGAGTCGGCCATCGAGCGTGCGCGGGAGCGGTGAGAGGAGGGTCGCGGTCAGCCGAGGCAGACCACGACCAGGCAGAGCTGGTTGGGGGAGGTCGACGACGGGGACGTCGACGAGGTGGAGGTGCCGCTGCCCGTGCCGGTGGAGGGCGTGTGTGCCGTACCGCTGGAACCGGTCGTGCCGGTCGTGCCGGAGGAGGTCGACGGGGTGCCTGCGGGCTGCGGGACGGCCGGGGCCGCCGGTGCGGCCGTCGCGGCCGGGTGCGCGGGTGCCGCGGCGGTGTGCGGGGCGACCGCGGACCGGGCCGTGCGGGACGCGGGCGCGAGGGTCTGCGTGCGGGGGACGTCGACGGCGGCCGTCCGTGCCGTCGGCGGGGCGGGCGTGTGCCGGTGCGTCGCGGCGGGCGGTGCCGGTGTGGACGCGAGGCCGCTGGGCGCGGCCGACGGGTCCTGGGTCAGGCTCATGCTGTGGTGGTCCGGGGCGCCGGCCGCCTGGGCCCGGTCGCCGTTGCCGCGGTCCAGCGAGGCGAGGGTCAGGCCGCCGCCGACCAGCGCGACGGCGGTCGCCACCACGGCCCGCCGCTGGCTCTTCTTCCAGCGGGCCCGCTGCCGGCGCCGGGCCGCGCGTCCCTGCGGGGCGGGCGGGGCGTCGGTGACGTCGGCGGACGGTACGTCCGTGGCCGCGTCCGTGTCCGCGAGACCGGCGGCCGGCTCGGTGGGCGGTTCCCCGGTGCCGAACCAGCTGCCGGCCGCGAGCGGTGCGGCCGTGCCACCGGTGTCGGTGCGGGGCGGGGCTATGTCCGGGGCGTAGGCACCGCACCCGGGACAGACCAGGGCGCCGTTGAGGTGCCGACGGCACGAGGAGCAGTAGTCCATCTGTGGTCTTCCTGAGTCCAGGGGGGCGGGCCACGGTCACGCTAACGAGCCTTTCGAAAGGCTGTGTGCAGCCCGTGTGGCACTCCTGCGCAGATTTGCGGGTCCCTCTTCCCGTGTCCCGGGCGGGTCCGGGCCGTTTCCGTCGGCATAGTGGCGGGCGGCTTCCGCACCGGACCGGCAGGAGGAGACGCATGCTCGGCACAGAGTTCCGCACCGGATCGCCCATCTGGATCGACCTCGGCAGCCCCGACACACAGGAGGCCGTGGACTTCTACGGCGCCGTCTTCGGCTGGCGTTTCGCCTCCGCCGGTCCGGAAGCGGGCGGTTACGGGTACTTCCAGAAGAACGGCGGCACGGTGGCCGGCCTCGGCCCGCTGACCGAACCGGGGGCGAGATCCGCCTGGATGACGTACTTCCGCACCGACGACGCCCGCGCCACCGCCCGGGCCGTGACCGACGCGGGCGGCAGGCTGCGCGCCGAGCCGGTGAGCATGGGCGGGGTCACCTTCGCCCAGTTCACCGACCCGCAGGGCGCGCAGTTCGCGGTGCTGCAGTCCGGGCAGGGTCTGCAGCGGGCGTCCGAGGACGACGCGCTGGTGTGGGTGGAGCTGCACGTCCCCGACCCGAAGGCGGCCATCGGCTTCTACCGCGGCCTTTTCGGCTGGCGGTCGCAGGAGATGGAGGCGCCGGGCATGACGTACCAGGTGCTCAGCATCGGGGAGGGCGACCAGCAGGAGGGCTCCTTCGGCGGTGTGGCCCCGCTGCGGGACGACCGGGAGGACGCCCGCTGGGTGCCGTACTTCGCCGTGGCCGACGCGGACGCGATCGTCGCACGCGTCGGCGGCAGCGGCGGCACGGTCCTGATGCCGACGGCGAACGTCCCCGGCGTCGGCCGCATCGCCTGGCTGGCGGACCCGGCACAGGCGGTCTTCGCGGTCCTCAGGCCGGACCCGCGGCAGCCGTGACACGGGCTCCTTCAGCTCCCGGTGCCCCGCCGCCCCCACGGCTTGAAGACGGACAGCACGACCAGCGCCAGATACAGCAGCAGCGCGACGGACGGCACGATCACCGTGTTGTAACGGACGGCCCCCAGGTGCATGGCCGCGATCGATCCGGCCGGATGCCGGTCGACCGCGCGCACCGCGTCGTGCAGCCGGGCGGTGAGGGCGAAGACCGAGGCCACCGTCGCCGCGAGGGTCAGCCAGAACTTGGTGGCGACCCAGTAGTGGCGGAACAGGCCCCAGGGCGTGCCGAGGCCCAGCACCACCCCGCTGACCAGGGTGAGCAGGCTCAGCGGGACGACCAGGGCGTCGCCCAGCATCCCCATCGCCCGGTACGCCGTCCGCAGCGTGCCGGCGTCGTCCGTCGCCAGTGCCGTCGCCCCCAGGGTGAGCAGGCAGAGCATCAGCGCCAGCCAGCCGACCGAGGCGACCACATGGACGACGACCCAGCTCTTGCGGGCCCGTGGCGACAATCGACGGCTCACTTCGCTTCCTCCAGGTCCGGGTCCGGGCGCCCGACCAGACTCGCCCGCCGCACCGCCCCGGCGCGTCCGACGGGGGAAGTAACGTCCGCTGCGCCCGGCCGAGTACGCCTACGCGGCGGACACCCCGGCCCCCGGCGACCCGACCGTGCTCGCTCTCCGGTCAGGGCACGAGGACGATCTTCCCGATGGTGCGCCCGGTCTCGATCGCGCGGTGGGCCGCGGCGGCTTCGGACAGCGGGTAGGTTCCCTGGAGCAGGACCCGCAGCCGGCCCGTCTCGATGCGTTCGGTGATGTGCTCCAGCGTTTCCCCCGAGGGCTCGGCGGTGACCCAGACGTAGCGCAGCCCCCGCGCGGCGGCCTCCCGTTCGTCCGTGCCCGGGTCGATCGACGCACCGATGAGCAGGCCGCCCGGCCGGAGCACGTCGAGGGAGCGCGGCCCGTAGGCGCCGCCGACCAGGTCCAGGACGACGTCCACAGGAGCCACGGTGGTCCGGAAGTCGGCGGCCGTGTAGTCGATCAGCTCGTCGGCGCCCAGCTCGCGCAGCAGGCCGTGGTTGGCGGCACGCGCGGTGCCGATGACGTACCCGCCGAGTTCCTTGGCCAGTTGCACCGCGACGTGCCCCACGCCGCCCGCCGCCGCATGGATCAGCACCCGGTCGCCGGGCCGGACCCGCGCCAGCTCGGCGAGCGCCTGCCAGGCGGTGAACGCCACCAGGGGTACGGCCCCCGCGTGCACCAGGTCGAGGTTGGCGGGCGCGGGAGCCAGCGCTCCGGCCGGTGCCACGGTGAACTCGGCGTACGGACCGCGCCGCCCGACCGGGAGCATGCCGTACACCTTGTCACCCGGCGCGAACCGGGTCACGCCCTCGCCGAGCCGCTCGACGACGCCGGAGACGTCGTTGCCCGGCGTCCACGGCAGTTCCACCAGTCCCGGCACCCTGCCCGCCCGGATGACGGCGTCCCCCGGATTCACCCCGGCGCCGGCGACCCGCAGCAGCACCTCCCCGGGGCCGGGTTCGGGCACGTCGGTCTCGGTGTGGGCGAGCACCTCGGGACCGCCGAAGGCGGACTGGACGATGGCGTGCATGCGGCGGCCGGGCATCGGAACTCCTCGTCAGGGGAACGCAGTTCGCGGTGGTTCCATGCTCGGCCCGAGCGATCACCTGCGGAAGAACGCACCTGTCTGATATCGAGGTTCCTCATGGATACCGGCTTCGACCTCAGGAAACACGGTGGCGTGGACGTCTTCCTGCGCGACTGCCCCACCCGTGCCGTGCTGGAACTGATCGCCGGCAAATGGACCATGCTGGTGCTGGTGGCGCTGGAGGACGGCCGTCCCATGCGCTTCGCCGAACTGCGCCGCCGCCTGGACGGCGTCACCCCGAAAGTGCTCACCCAGACCCTGCGCGCCCTGGAACGCGAGGGCCTGCTGACCCGCACCCTGTATCCGACCGTGCCCCCGCGCGTGGAGTACCGGCTGACCGGACTCGGCCGGGAGGTGGGCGGGTTGATCCAGCAGATCACGGACTGGTCGCAGACGAACATCGCCGCGATCCGGGCCGCGCGAGAGGAGTTCGACGCGCGCACGGCTCGTTGTTCACCCTCTGGTGAATCACGGATCAGGTCTTAGGATCGCGGGCATGGTGCTCACCGTGGACGACGTGGACCGCTTCGAGGCGTGCAGGCCGCGGCTGGAGGCCATCGCCTATCGGCTGCTGGGTTCCGCGAGTGAGGCCGAGGACGCCGTGCAGGAGGCGTTTCTGCGCTGGCAGGGTGCCGACGTCGGGCGTATCGAGGTGCCGGAGGCATGGCTGACGAAGGTGCTCACCAACCTGTGCCTCAACCAGCTCGCCTCGGCCCGCGCGCGGCGCGAGACCTATGTGGGCCAGTGGCTGCCCGAGCCGCTGCTCGCCGGGGACCCGATGCTCGGGCCGGCCGACACGGCCGAACAGCGCGAGTCGGTGTCGTACGCGGTCCTCGCCCTGCTGGAGCGGCTGTCCCCGGGCGAGCGGGCGGTGTACGTGCTGCGGGAGGCCTTCGGCTATTCGCACCGGGAGATCGCCGGGATCCTCGACCTCACCGAGGCCGCCAGCCAGCAGATCTTCCACCGGGCCAAGAGGCACGTGGCGGACGGCAGGGCCCGCGCCGAGGTCGACGAGGCCGCCGCCCGGCGGGTCGTCGAGGAGTTCCTCGCGGCCGCGACCAGCGGAAGGACCGAGCCGCTCGTGCGGCTGCTCACCCAGGACGCCGTCTCGGTCGGCGACGGCGGCGGGAAGGTCCCGGCCCGTGCCAAGGCGTTCGAGGGCGCCCTCGCCGTCGCGAAGTTCCTGCGGGGGCTGTTCAAGCCCAGCGAGGCCAAGCGCCGTCTGGTCGGCGGCCCGTCCGAGGTCTACGTCACGACCGCCAACGGCGGCCCCGCCCTGGTCGCCGTCGTCGGCGGCCGGGTCGTGGGCGTCATGTGCCTGGAGGTCACCGCCGAGGGCATCGCCGCCGTCCGCAACCAGGTCAACCCCGACAAGCTGGAACGCGCGACCCGGCAGTGGGCGGCCACCGACCACGGCGACCCCCTGCTCGAGGAGGCCTTCTGATCCCGATGTGAGGTGCTTCACATCGCCTGCCTGTCAGGAAACGGCGGGCCGCCCGGTTCAAGGGGCGAGTCCGCGCAGGACAGGAGACAGGACAGGAGCAGGGACATGCAGCACCGCATCGTCGTTCTCGGAGCCGGATACACCGGAGCCGTCGCCGCCGGGCGCCTCGCCAGGCGGCTGCGCCGCGAAGACGTCGCCATCACCCTCGTCAACGCCGAACCGGACTTCGTCGAACGCGTCCGGATGCACCAACTCGCGGTCGGCCAGGACCTCACGTCCCTTCCTTTCGCCGACATGTTCGCGGGCACCGGCGTCGCGCTGAAGCTCGCGAGGGTCACCGGCGTCGACGTCGACCGCAGGGCCGTCGCCGTCGACGGCGCGAACGGAGCCGAGGAACTGCCGTACGACACCCTCGTGTACGCCCTCGGCAGCGGCTGGGACGACCAGGGTGTCCCCGGCGCCGCGGAGCACGCCGAGCAGATCGCGAGCCGCTCCGGAGCGCTCCGGCTGGGTGAGCGCCTGGCCCGCCTGGACGCCGGGCAGCCGGTGGTCGTGGTCGGCGGCGGCCTCACCGGCCTGGAGGCCGCGACCGAGATCGCCGAGGCCCGTCCGGACCTGGACGTCGCCCTCGTCGCCCGGGGCGGCCTCGGCGACTGGCTCTCGCCCAAGGGCCGCCGGCACCTGCGGAAGGTCTTCGACCGGCTCGGCATCACCGTGCACGAGCACACGGCGGTCACCGGCGTCGAGGCCGACCGCGTGGCCACCGCCGACGGTGCGTGGGTGCCTGCCGCGGTCACCGTGTGGACCACCGGCTTCGCCGTCCACCCGATCGCGCGGGCCACCGCCCTGGAGGTCACCGGCACGGGGCAGATCGTGGTCGACGGGACCATGCGCTCGGTCTCGCACCCGGATGTGTACGCCGTCGGCGACGCGGCCATGGCGATGGGCCCCGGCGACAAGCCGCTGCGGATGTCGTGCGCCTCGGGCGGCTTCACCGCGTGGCAGGCCGCGGACGCCATCGCGGCCCGCCTGACCGGCGGCAAGGTCCCGAACGTACCGATCCGTTACTACAACCAGTGCATTTCGCTGGGCCGCAGGGAGGGCCTGATCCAGTACGTCACCGCCGACGACCGCGCCGTCGGCGCGGCCCTGACCGGACGGCTCGCCGCCGTCTACAAGGAACTGGTCTGCAAGGGCGCGGCCTGGAGCGTCGCCCACCCGACCTTCGGGATGCCGACCCGGCGCCGCCGCGTGGTGCGGGAGCCGGCCGCGGCGGGCGCGACGGTCGCGGCACGGGGCTGACCCCGCCGCATGGCACCCACACCGCCGGCGCCTTCGGCCGGGCACCTCCATCGCGGGGCTCGCGAGGCCCGCCCTCCGGGCGGACGGCGGGAGTTCGACGACAGGGCCCAGTACACCTAGTGCTTCCCGCCGCTCTTTCCGCCGCTCGGCCTGCTCTTCCCGCCCGAGCCGTCCGTGCCGCCGGAGTTGTCTCCGGAGGTGCCGGTTCCGGAGGCGCCGTGGCCCGAGGTGCCGGTGCCGCCCGCCGTGCCCTTGCCGGCGTCTCCCGTGCTCGCCCCGGACTTGCCCTTGTGGGCCGGCGCGCTCGGCTCGGCGCCCGCCCGCTTCAGCTGCTCCGCGCAGTACGCGGCGACCTTGTCCTCGCCGCCGGCGGCCGTGAGGAGCCGCTGCCAGGCGCGCGCCTCGAGCGCCCGGCCCCGGCCCTGGACCTGCTCGTAGGCACGGCAGTGGGCCTCGATGTCCTGGGCGTGGGCCGAGGGGCCCGAACGCCGGGAGCCGCCGGGGGGAGCCGACGGATCCGCACCGCCCGGCCGGACCGGGGCGACCGCCGAGCGGTGCCCGCCCTGCGAGCCGGCATCGGTCCGGTGCGTCGACGGGCCGACGGAGCCGATGGCCGCGACGGCGACGCCACCCAGCGCGAGGCTCGCGAACACCGCGCCGAACGTCATCTTCAGGGGCC
Source organism: Streptomyces sp. NPDC001852 (assembly GCF_042891825.1). NCBI lineage: Bacteria > Bacillati > Actinomycetota > Actinomycetes > Kitasatosporales > Streptomycetaceae > Streptomyces > Streptomyces sp. NPDC001852. The sequence goes on along the minus strand of NZ_JBIATN010000014.1, from coordinate 176,768 downwards.
GTCGGGTACGCCGCTCCGCGGCCGGGCGCCAGTCGTCCCGCCGCCGGGTACGCGCGTGGTGCGCGCCCGTGGCGCGGGCGTCCCGGAAGGCCGCCAGGGCCCGCTGCTCGGCCCCGGGGTCGAGATCGCCGGGGCGCAGGACGGCGGCCAGTGCCGTCTCCAGCGCGGCGGCGTCAGCCGTGTCCGGCGCGCTGGACACGGCGCCGGACTGCCCACGTCGACGGCCCGGTCGTCCGTCGCCGCTCAGCCGTTCACCCATGTCCGTCTTCCGTTCCCGTCCGTTCCTGTCCGGCCGTTTCGTCTCGTGCGGTGCACCAGGTCGCGTGCGGTGCACCAAGTCGTCCGGGGCACCGGTTCCTTCGGTGCGCCCGCCCCGCTGCCGGTCCGCCGGCCGCTGTCGCAGGAGTCGTTCATGTCGACTCCCCCAGCGTCCGGCAGGCCCCATCCGTCACACCCTTCTCCGTCTCGCCGCCGATGCCCAGTTGGCGCGCGAGCCGTTTCAGGCCTCGGTGGGCCGCGGTGCGCACCGCTCCGGGGCGCTTGCCGAGGACGCGTGCGGCGGCGGGGCCGTCGAGGCCGACCACGACCCGCAGGAGCACCGCCTCGGCCTGGTCCTGCGGCAGGCCACGGACCAGTTCCAGGGCCCGCTCGGTGGAGAGGGACTCCAGCGCCTGCTCATGGGTGCTGTGCGGACCGGGCAGGTCCAGTACGTCCTGCTCGGTCCCGCCCGCCCGGGGCCGCACGCGCTGGCGGCGCAGATGGTCCAGCGCCCGGTGCCGGGCGATGGTCGCGGTCCAGCCGCGGAAGCCGGCGCCGTCGCCCTTGAAGCGTCCGAGGTCGCGGGCTATGTCCAGCCAGGCGTCGGCAGCCACGTCCTCGGCGTCGTCGCCGACGATGCCGTGGAGATAGCCGAGCAGGCCGGGCTGCACGAACCGGTAGGCGACCGCGAAGGCGGCCTCGTCGCCCTCCTGGGCCCGCGCGACCGCCGCGCCCAGTTCCCCGTCGTACGCCTGTACGCGCCGGGGTTGCCGTACCTGGCCCAAGATTGTCCTCGTTCACGCCGGTTCGTGGCCCGTTCGTGGCCCGTTCGTGCCGTCAGTCGCGCACCGGTCGCATCGACGGCCCCATGGTGCTCAGCGTCTGCCCGCACAGAAGTGTCACAACGTACCAGGGGCCGCTGGTGAGGGCCGCAGGTGACAGGTGGCCGCGGTCGGGTGACGTTTCCCGCGGGCCGCGCGCTGGGTGAGTGCCGGGTGCGGTACCGCGCCGGCCGGCCGCTCACCGGCGCCGGTGCCGCAGCCCTTCCCGGACCCCTCTCCGTGTCCCCGCCTCTCCCCCCTTGGGTGGCACGGAGAGGGCTGGGGCGGCCGGGGACCCCGACCACTGCCCAGGGTCCCGGCCGCCCCGCGCGCAGCGCCCCGTCCCCGCCCTGTGATGCTTCGGCGTCCCCCTGCGCTCCTTCGGTCATGAGCGCGTACCTCCGTCTGCGCGCGGTGCCGCCGCCGGCACTGCGCAACAGCTCGACCTGGCTGGAACGGCTTTTCGAGGGCGACTCGGAGACCGTCCGGCGCTACCGGGACCAGGAGCGCATCTACACCGGCGCCCGCCCGCACCCCCCTGCCCAGAACCGGCCCCAGACCCAGGTGGTGCTCGGCGGCCGGCCGGTGTTCCGCGCGGACCGGCACCGACCACCGCTGCTGGTGCTGACCGCGGCCCAGGTCCGCCGGGTGTCCCGGTACCTGGCGAGGGCCGATTTCGACGCGCTGTGGGATTTCGCCCGGGACGCACTGCTGCCCCGCTACGGCGGCGTGCGGGAGGAGCCCGGGACATGGCGCGCGTTCGCGGTGGCGCACCAGGAGCTGACGGCGTTCTACACACGCACCGCCGAATGTGGAGACGCGGTGGTGAAGTGGGTGCCCGAGGAGTGAGGTGTAACAGTTCCGGGCCGCCGCGCTCTGTCCATGCGGACGACCGAGTCGGTCGGCCAGGACAGGGGACACGGCCCGTGCAGTGGATGGACGAGAGCGGCGGAGCCTACGGCGAGGAGCCGTACGGCGGTGCCGGGTATCCGTATGCCCACGGCCACGAGGGCGGCGGCGCCGTCACCGACACGGCCACGCTGTCCTGGGACGCCGCGTGGCAGACGCAGTGGACGTACCCCCTGCCCCCCGTGCCGGAACCGGACCGGAACGCGGCACCGGACGTACCGGTGAGCGAGCCGGCGCGGCCCGTCTTCGTGGACTCCTCGGGGCGACGCCAGCGCCGCGTGCTGCGCGCCTCCCGGCTGCTGATGATCCCCGCCGGCGGCTATGTCGCCCTGCTGATCAGCACCCTGCTGGGCGGCCCCGGCATCAGCGCGCCGTTCGTCCCGCAGCCGGACCCCGCGCATCCGGCGACGCCCCGCCTGAGCGCCCCCGACTCCGCGTCCGGCACCGGCCGCCCGACGGCCGGCGCGCACCCCGCCGCGGTGGGCGCGAACCCCCGCAACCCGGTACGGAAGACCGTGGCCCCGACCACCGCCGCGGCCACGGCCGGCCCCACCGCGACGCATGCCGGGACCACCGCCACGGCCCGCGCCGCCACCCGCCCGCCCTCCTCGAAGGGACGCGCCCTCGGCGCGGCCCACAAGCCCGTGAAGTGAGCCGGGGCCCCGACGTGACCGACCGCCGACGCCGCAAGGCCCCCGTCCGCCGCCACGGCCGCACCCGCCGGATCACCCCCCGCACCCACTGGCTCCTGCTGAGCGTGCTCGCGGTGACCCTGTCGACGGCCCTGCTGCTGCAGGGCTACACCCACCACATGTTCGGGATCACCTCGGACGACGTGACCGGTGCCCGCGGCCGGAGCGACGCGGTGCCCGCCCGGGTGACCCACGGCGGCCCGGTGATCGCGGACGCCTCCTCCGCCGCGCACACCGTCCGGGTGAAGGACCGCACCATCGCCCTCACCTTCGACGACGGCCCCGACCCCGTCTGGACGCCGCGCATCCTCGACGTGCTGCGCCGCAACCATGTGCACGCGACCTTCTTCGTCGTCGGCAGCGAGGTCGTCGACCACCCGGACCTGGTCCGCCGGATGGTCGCCGACGGCCACCAGATCGGCATCCACACCTTCACCCACCCCGACCTGTCCCGCCTCGCCCCCTGGCAGCGTTCCCTGGAACTGCGCGAGACGGAACTGGCGGTGGCCGGCGCGGCCGGGGTCACCACCGCACTGCTGAGGCCGCCGTACTCCTCGTCGAACGCCGCGCTGGACGACGCCGACTGGTCCGTCCTGAAGCAGGCCGACCAGGCGGGTTATGTCACGGTGCTCTCCACCCAGGACGCCGAGGACTGGCAGCGCCCCGGCATCGCCCGCATCCTCGCGAACGCGACCCCGCACGGCCACGCCGGGCAGATCCTGCTGATGCACGACGGCGGCGGTGACCGCTCCCAGACCGTCGCCGCGCTGAACACCCTGATCCCGCGGCTCAAGGCCCGGGGCTTCCGGTTCGCCACGGCCGGCGCCGCCGTCGGCATGGCCGGGCCCGTCCAGAGCGCCGGCCTCGGCGACCACCTCCAGGGGATGGCCCTCATCGCGCTGCTGCGGACCGGTGACTGGGCCGTACGGCTGCTGGGCGTGCTGATGTACGCGGCCGGAGCGATCAGCGTGCTGCGCGCGGCGGTCCTGCTCGTCGCGGCCCGCCGGCACCGAAAGCTGAGGACGGGGCGCCGGGGCCGGTCCTGGGGGCCGCAGGTGACCGAACCGGTCAGCGTCATCGTCCCCGCGTACAACGAGAGCGCCGGAATCGAGGCGGCCGTGCGGTCGCTGATCGCCTCGGACCATCCGGTGGAGGTCGTCGTGGTGGACGACGGCTCCACCGACGGCACCGCGGGCCTGGTGGAGTCGCTCCGGCTGCCGGGGGTGCGGGTGATCCGGCAGGAGAACGCGGGCAAACCGGCCGCGCTCAACACCGGGCTCGCCGCGGCCTCCTGCGAGCTGGTGGTCATGGTCGACGGCGACACGGTCTTCGAACCCGGCACCGTCCGCACCCTCGTCCAGCCCCTCGCCGACCCGCGGGTGGGCGCCGTCTCGGGCAACGCCAAGGTCGTCAACCGCCGTGGCCTGCTGGGTCGTTGGCAGCACATCGAGTACGTGGTCGGCTTCAACCTCGACCGCCGGCTGTTCGACCTCGCCGAGTGCATGCCGACCGTGCCCGGAGCGGTCGGCGCCTTCCGCCGCCGGGCGCTGCTCGCCCTCGGCGGCGTCAGCGACGTCACCCTCGCCGAGGACACCGACCTCACCATGGCGCTGTGCCGCGACGGCTGGCGCGTGGTGTACGAGGAGGGCGCGGTGGCCTGGACCGAGGCACCCGCGTCCCTGAACGCCCTGTGGCGGCAGCGCTACCGCTGGTGCTACGGCACCCTGCAGGCGATGTGGAAGCACCGCGGCGCCCTGGTGCAGCGCGGCGCCGCCGGCAAACTGGGCCGCCGGGGTCTGGGGTACCTCCTCCTCTTCCAGGTCCTGCTGCCGCTGCTCGCGCCGGTCGTGGACATCTTCGCCGTGTACGGCCTGGTCTTCCTCGACCCGCCCCGGGTCGCCGGCCTGTGGCTGGCCTTCGTGCTGCTGCAACTCGGCATGGGCCTGTACGCCTTCCGCCTGGACGGCGAGCGCCCCGGCCCGCTGTGGAGCCTGCCGCTGCAGCAGTTCGTCTACCGGCAGCTGATGTATCTGGTGGTGATCCAGTCCGTCTTCACCGCCGTGTCCGGCTCGCGCCTGCGCTGGCAGCGCATGGAGCGCTACGGCAGCCTGCCGTCGGCTCCGGTGGCCCCGTCGCCCCCGCCGGCCCGGTACTGAGAGGAACGTGATCCGAGCCCATGAGCGGAACCCGGCGCCGACCGCCGCGGCGCACCGGCTCCGGCAGCCGTGCGGCGGGCGCCCGCGGCAGGCGTCGCAGCGGCACGCAGAAACGTTGGATCGACTATCCGCGCGCCGGCCGGACCGGCCCGCGCCGCTGGCTGCCGTCGTGGCGGCAGGTGCTCGCGTCGCTGCTGTTCTGCGTCGGCGGACTGGCCGCGGCCGTCGGGTACGCCTACGCCACGACCACCATCCCCGACCCGAACCCCTCGACGCTGCTGCAGAACAACGTCTACTACTGGTCCGACGGCACCGTGCTGGCGACCGACGGCAGCGTCAACCGGGAGAACGTCACCCTGGCACAGGTCCCCAAGGACGTGCAGGCGGACTTCATCGCCGCCGAGAACGCCTCCTTCTACACCGATCCGGGCATCGACCCGCAGGGCATCGCGCGCGCCCTCGTGCACATGGCCGAGGGCGGCGACGTCCAGTCCGGATCGACCATCACCCAGCAGTTCGTGAAGAACACCTACCTCGACCAGTCGCAGACGCTCTCCCGCAAGTTCAGGGAACTGCTGATCTCCGCCAAGATCGGCGCGAGCATGAGCAAGCAGCAGATCCTCCAGGGGTATCTGAACACCTGCTACTTCGGCCGCCAGGCCAACGGCGTCCAGGCCGCGGCCCGCGTGTACTACGGCCTCCCGGTCGAGAAGCTCACCGTGAGCCAGGGCGCGTTCCTCGCCGCCGCGGTCAACGAACCGAGCCTCTTCCAGTACGCCGACGCCGACCCCCGGGCCCGGTCGCAGGCGCAGGCCCGCTGGTCCTGGGTGCTCGACCGGATGGTCACGACGGGCAGCCTGACGCAGGCGCAGCGCGCCCGCATCGCGGCGGCCGGCTTCCCGGCGCCCAGGAAGTGGGCCCCCGGCTCGGGACTCACCGGCCAGGCCGGCTATCTGGTCCAGCTGGCCCGGTCGTACGTCCAGGCCCACGACCCCGGCATCACCGACAGCGGCCTGAGCAGGGGCGGCTACCAGATCCACACCACCTTCGACAGGAAGAAGACGGCGGAACTGGCCAAGGCCGTCGCGCAGGTGCGCGCCGAGCGCCTCGACCCCGCCCACCGGGCCGCCGACCGGGACGTCCAGGCCGGCGCCGCCTCGGTGGACCCCGCGACCGGCCGGATCGTGGCCGTCTACGGCGGCCTCGGCTACCAGCAGGCCCACTACGCGGACAACGCCGACACCTCGGGCGTCCCGGTGGGCTCGACCTTCAAGCCGGTCGTCCTCGCCTCCGCGCTGCAGTACGGGGCCGTCCTGAAACCCGGCACGACGCCGGCGCCCATCACCCCGGCGAGCAGGTTCAACGGCGACGACGGCATCCAGATCAAGGACCGCCAGGGCAACTACGTCACCGACGACAAGGACCCCACCGGCCTCCTGCACCAGCACAACGACACCTCGCACCGCTGGGGGTACATCTCGCTGCGCACGGCGATGGAGCAGTCGGTCAACACGCCGTACGTGCAGCTGGGCGAGGACGTCGGCTACGGCGACGTGGCCGGTACGGCGAAGACCCTGGGCCTGCGCCCGGAGAGCCTCGCCGCGCCCAGCGCCGGCTTCTACATCGGCACCTCCACCCCGAGCGCGATCCGCATGGCGGGCGCCTACGCGACGTTCGCCGCGTCCGGGATGCGGGCCACGCCGTACTCGGTGACCGAGGTGACCCACGACGGGGCGGTCCTGCCCGGATTCACGGTCCCCGCTCCGGTACGGGCCCTGCCGGCGGCGGTCGCCGACAACGTGACCGACGTTCTCAGGGGCGTCATCGCCCGGGGCACCGGCACCAGGGCACGGGCCCTCGGCCGTACGGCGGCGGGCAAGACCGGGACCACCGACGACTACCGGTCGGCCTGGTTCATCGGCTACACCCGGCAACTCGCCACGTCCGTCGTCCTGTTCAAGGAGGACCCGGCCCACCCCCAGCTGCAGTCCCTGGCCGGTGTCGGCGGTCTGCAGAAGGTGTTCGGCGGGGACATCCCGACGGAGATCTGGACCCGGTACATGCGCGATGCCCTGGCCGGGCTGCCCGACCTCCCGTTCCCGGCCCCGGCGTCCCTCGGCCACGGCAGCGACGAGCCGGGAGTCCCCTCACCCTCGCCCACCCGGGCCCCTGCCAAGCACCCCGGCGGCAGACCGGGCAAACGGACGACCACCACGGCCGCCCCCAAACCGGGGCCGCCCTCGACCGGGACCAAGTGCCGCCCGCACAAGTGCCGTTGACAGCACACCGCCCCGCCGGAAGACCGGCGGGGCGGTGCGAACTGTCCGGTTGCGCGGGTTACTTGGTGAAGGCGGCGACGCCGTTCGGGGTGCCGAGCCCCGTCGGTCCGTCGTAGCCCTTGCCCGCCTTGCACAGGTAGTTGCTGCAGGACCCGTTGGAGCCGTCGGTGACGTCGTTCAGCTTGTCCGGGTGGGCGTAGGGGTAGGACGCCGGGGTGTCGCCGGAGCCCGGGGCGCCCGCGAGCGCGTAGACGCCGGCGACGAACGGCGCGGAGGCACTGGTGCCGCCGTACACGTTCCAGCCGTTGGCCTGGTAGGTGTCGTAGACGGCGAGACCGGTGGCCGGGTCGGCGACGGCCGCGACGTCCGCGACGGCGCGCTTGGCGCAGTCGGTGTCCTTCTGCCAGGACGGCTTGGCGTCGAACTGCGAGCAGCCCGAGCCCGCTCCCTCGCCGCCGGCGGACGTGCCCCACACCGACTCGGACCAGCCGCGGGTGCTGCTGTCCTTCTTGAGCGAGGTGCCGCCGACGGCCGTCACGTACTGCGAGGCGGCCGGGTACTCGGTGCCGTAGCCGTTGTCGCCGGAGCTGACGGTGATGGCGACGCCGGGGTGCTTGAAGTACTTGTCGTCCGCCTGGGTGTCGGCGGCCTCCTCGCCGCCGCCGTAGCTGTTGGAGACGTACTTGGCGCCCTGCTTGACGGCCTGGTTCACGGCCGCGCCGAGGTCGTCCATGTTCGCGGACTTGGCCTCGACGAGCAGGATGTGGCACTGCGGGCAGGCCGCGCTGACCATGTCGACGTCGAGGGAGATCTCACCGGCCCAACCGGAGTCGGGGGTCGGGTAGTTGGTGCCGCCGTCCTGGTCGATCTTCTTGAAGCAGCCGTTGCTCGTGCTGCACTCCGGCAGGCCGTACTGGGACCGGTAGGCCGCCAGGTCCTTCTCGGCGTTCGGGTCGTCGTTCGCGTCGACGATCGCGACGGTGGCGCCCTTGCCGCCGTCCTTGGGCAGGTTGTAGGCGGCCTGCAGGTCGGCCGGCCCGAAGCCCTTGGGGGTGTCGTGGCGGCCGAGGGACTTCTGCGGCGCGAGGTCGGTGCGGACGACCGCCTGGCAGGCCATGTAGCCGGGCTTGGTCGGCTCGGAACACAGCGGGCGGGTGTGCACCGTGGAGGTCGTGGTCGATGCGGCGGCCGTCGTGTGCGCTGCGGTGGTGGTCGTGGCGAAGGCCGACGACTGGGTGGCGACGGCCAGGCCGCCGGTGATCAGAGCTGCGGCAGACAGGAGCACGGGCGCGCTGCGGCGTATCGGGTTCCTTCTGCGATGGGAATGCAAAGAACTGCCCTCCGTGGGGGGATGGGTGGCACCACGACGGCGGCCGGAAACCTGTATGTCATCAGGAACATGACAAGCGGTTTCCGTTGGGGGTAGCCGTGTGGAGCCGCTTCCGGGCATGCTGTCAGTTGCTGTCACCACGATCAGTGGTGGCTGTGTACGAGGTTATGGAGAATTTGCCGAAGAGAACAGAGGCAGTTGGTAAAACCTTGCCCTCAACTCCTCGGCGGCGACCGGTACGTTGTGCAGCCATGGAGCTTGAAGACGGAACCATCAACGACCTGATGTCGCTGGGTCTGGCCCGGTACGAGGCGCGGGTCTACCTGACCCTCATCAGGCGTGGTTCTTACACGGCCGCCGAGGTGGCCCGCGAGGCCGACGTGCCGCGCCAGCGCGTGTACGACGTCCTGGACGCGCTCGTACGACGGCAACTCGCCACCACCCGCCCCGGCCGGGTGGCCACGTACTCCGCCGTCACGCCCGAACTGGCCCTCGCCCGCCTGATGGCCGCGCAACGGGAGACCGTCGACCGACTGGAGCGCGTCTCCCAGGACTTGGCCGGCATCCTCCAACCCCTGTGGTCCCAGGGGCGGGACCACACCGACCCGCTGGACTACATCGAGATCCTGCGCGACCCGAAGGCGATCGCCGAACGCTTCGCGGACATCCAGCGGCAGGCCCGGCACGAACTGCTCACCTTCTGCAAACCGCCGTTCGTCGCCCCCACCGAGAACGCGGACGGCCTGGCGGTGGTCCACCGGCTCCACCGGTCGGGCGGCACCGTCCGCGCGATCTACCTCGACGACGCTCTGGACGATCCCGAGACGGTGGACCACGTACGGCGTTTCGCCGCGGCGGGCGAGGAGGCCCGCTTCGCCCCCGAACTCCCCCTGAAACTCGTCATCGCCGACGCGTCCCTCGTCCTGTGCGACATGCCCGACCCGGTGGCCGGAACCGACTCCACCACCACCCTCTTCATCGAACACCCGGCCCTGGCGGGCTGTTTGCGGCTCGCTTTCCACACGGTGTGGAGAGACGCGGCACAGAGACCGGAGCAGGATGCACCGGGGCCTCTCACCTGAGCGGGCGCGCCCCCGGATGGCGCTGCCGATGAGCGCTGTGGTGCATATCGGATTAGCCTCCGAAAGGAGCGCGAAATGGATCTTTCGACGGTGCGCTCCACTCGACCCAAGGAGGACACATGCGCCAGCTCTCCAAGGCCGCTGCGGCGGCTGCGGTCATCGCTAGCGTGAGCTTCATAGCCACCGGCACCGCCACCACCGCCGCCACCGCCGCCACCGCGCGAGGCGCGGTCGTGCATCGCGGCGGGTGCATCGACATCCTGGGTGAGGTGGGCATCGCCAACGGCATCGCCGGCAACTTGCTGAACGGCGAGGGAAATCCAGGCGCGCAGTTCACGGATTGCTAGCTGTCTTCATGTGAGAAGTGGATGCCGAAGGCCCCGGACCGCGACCGGTCCGGGGTCTTTGCGTGGGCCGGAGGGGTGTACGGGTACGGCCAAGCGGGGCACGTGCGGACGCCGCACCGCGCGGGGTTCCGCCGCCTCGAAGGCTTCCTCGCCTAGGGTCACGCCCGTCACACAGTGTGAGGAAATGATATGAGAAGCGTGATTGAAGCTTTGCGTAATCCGCGGCGCCCCCTTGTGCTCGGCGCAGTGCTGACCGTCGCGCTCGTCGTGCAGTCAGCCGTACTCATCGCCCAGCAGATGCGGATCGACGATCTGCAGGCACAGCCCGTCGGCCTCCAGGAGCGCCTCCAGGCCGCTCCGTCCGGCCCGCCCGGTCCCCCTGGTCCTCCCGGCCCCATCGGTCCGCCGGGGAAGGACGGGAAGGACGGGCAAGACGGCAAAGACGGGACTGAGGGTCGTTCCGGCAAGGACGGGAAGGACGGCAAGGACGCTGTCTGCCCGCCGGCGTCGAGCTAGTCGCCTCCGTCGGTTGCGGACAACACCCCTTCACCTTGGCGTCACACAGCATGAGGAGCGATGTGAACAGCGAAAACGAGGCGCGGCGTGGCCCGCGGCGCCGCCTTGTGCTCGGTGCGGTGCTGACTGTCCTGCTGGCCGCGCAGGCAGCCGCACTCATCGGCCACCAGCAGCGGCTCGACGAGCTCCAGGCCCGGCGCATCGACCTCCAGGGGAACGGCATCACACCCGGCCTGGTCGGCCCCTCGGGTCCCTCCGGTCCGCCCGGCCCCACCGGCCCGACAGGCAGACCGGGGCGGCACGGGCATGACGGCCATCCCGGCAGGAGAGGTCGTCGCGGCCCGAGGGGAAGGGACGGCGCGCCCGGGCGGGTCATCTTCGCCAAGCCGTCGTCGAGCGCGCAGCACAAGCAGGCTGAGCGCGACGAGGACGACTAGGACGACGAGGACGACTGGGAGCTGAGGCGGGCCCGGTTCACAGCCCGAACAGCCCTGCCGCGTTGTCGTGGCACACCGCCCGCAGCCACTCCCGGCCGAGATCCAGGCGCTCCAGGGCGTGCAGCTGGTGCGCGTAGCGGTAGGGGATGTTGGGGAAGTCGGAGCCGAGCAGGATGCGGTCGCCGAGCCCGGCGATCCGGGGCAGGGCCCGGCGCGGGAACGGCAGGAACGCCTCGGTGAAGTCGGTGAACGCCATCGTCGTGTCCAGCCGCACCTCGTCGTACCGCTCGGCGAGGCCGAGGAACTCCTCGTACTCGGGCATGCCCAGATGCGCGACGACCAGCCGCAGCCTCGGGTGCCGGGCCAGCACCCGCGCGATCGGCCCGGGACCGGTGTGCTTGCCCGGCGCGGGCCCGGAGCCGCAGTGGATCACCACGGGGATCCGCGCCTCGGCCAGCAGCCCCCAGACCGGCTGGAGAAGTTCGTCGGCCGGATCGTAGTCCCCGACCTGCACATGCGCCTTGAACACGCGCGCGCCCGCCTCGACCGCCTCGCGGACGTAAGTCTCGGCACCCGGCTCGGGGTAGAGCGTCGCGGTGTGCAGACAGCCAGGGGTGCGGCGGGCGAACCCGACCGCCCAGTCGTTCAGCCGGCGGGCCATGCCGGGCTTGTGCGGGTAGAGCATCGCGGTGAAGGCCCGGACGCCGAACTCCCGGAGCAGCGAAGCGCGTTCGGCCTCCTCCCGCCGGTAGGTGATCGGCCACTCCAGCCCGCCGATCAGCGGCCCGTTCGCGTCGAAGTACTCCCAGACCTTGTGCAGGACACGCTCGGGCATGAAGTGCGTGTGCACGTCGATGAGCCCGGGAAGACCGAGCCGGCCCCAGAAACGGCGGACCTCATCGGCCTCGGCGGGGTCGACGGGCGCGGTGCGGTGATCGTCCATGTGCTCACGATCGGCCTTCGCGGCGCGGAGGGTCCACCCCTTTCCGGCCGCCGGAGTCGATCCCTGACCGGGTAGTACCCCGGTACCACGTGCCCCGCGCTGTTCAGTCCCCGGTACCACCGGATCCGGGCGGTCGCGGACCTAGCGTGGCGGAGGAGGCGTCGGGCGTGCCGGGCGCCGGAGTCCGAGAGAGAGAACGCGAATGATCGAGGCACAGCAGCTCACCAAGAGGTACGGGGAGAAGACCGCCGTCGACGGCCTGGACTTCACCGTGAAGCCGGGTACGGTGACCGGATTCCTCGGCCCCAACGGAGCGGGCAAGTCCACGACGATGCGCATGATCGTCGGGCTCGACGCGCCGACGAGCGGCTCCGTCACGGTGAACGGCCACCGCTACGCCCGCCATCAGGCGCCGCTGCAGGAGGTCGGCGCGCTCCTGGAGGCGAAGTCGATCCACCCGGGCCGCTCGGCCTACAACCACCTCCGGGCCCTCGCGCTGACCCACGGCATTCCGCGCCGCCGGGTCGACGAGGTCGTCGAACTCGCCGGTCTCGGCAGTGTCGCGAAGAAGCGGGCGGGTGCCTTCTCCCTCGGCATGGGACAGCGGCTCGGCATCGCGGCCGCGCTGCTGGGCGACCCGCAGACGGTGATGCTGGACGAGCCCGTGAACGGACTGGACCCCGAGGGCGTCCTCTGGATCCGCAATCTGCTGACGTCGCTCGCCGCCGAGGGACGGACGGTGTTCGTCTCCTCGCACCTGATGAGCGAGGTGGCGCTGGTCGCGGACCACCTGATCATCGTCGGCCGGGGACGGCTGCTGGCCGACACGACCGTACGGGACCTGGTCCGCGAGGCGGGCGGCGACACCGTCAAGGTCGCGACGGACGACCCCGCACGGCTGCGGGACGTGCTGGCCGGGCCGGGCGTGGAGATCACCGGCCGCGTCGGCACGGAGGAACTGCAGGTCACCGGGGCGTCCGCCCGGGAGATCGGGCTGAAGGCGGCCGAGCACGGGATTCCGCTGTTCGAGCTGACCACGAAGGCGGTGTCGCTGGAGGAGGCATTCATGGAACTGACCAGGGACGCCGTGGAGTACCACGGCTCCACGACCGGCGCCGACACCTCCGGGAGCGCGGCATGAGCACCCTCACGGCGACACCCGAGACCCCCGAGTCCGCCCCGGCGGCCGAGGCCCGCCCCGCCTACCGGGTGACCGGACGGCGCGTGCTGGCCTCGGAGTGGGCCAAGCTCTGGTCCCTGCGCTCCACCTGGATCACCCTCGGCCTGGGCCTGCTGTTCCTCGTGGCCTTCGGCGTCATCGCGGCGAGCCACTACAAGTCCAACCTCGACTCCGGCCGGCACATGGACCGCGACTTCGCCACCGCGACGGCCGTGAGCCTGTCCCTGTTCGGCACGAACTTCGCCCAGCTCGCGCTCGGCGTGCTCGGCGTGCTGGTCACGGCGGGCGAGTACTCCACCGGCATGATCCGCTCCACCCTCGCGGCCGTACCGCGCCGGCTGCCCGTGCTGTGGTCCAAGGCCGCCGTGTACGGACTGGTCGCCCTGGTGGTCGCGACCGCCGGCGCGTTCGTCGCCTTCCTCGTCGGCAGCTCGATCGTGTCCGGCACGCCCGCCGCGATGGGCCTCTCCCACGCCGGCGTCGTACGCAGCCTGCTGGGCGCCGGGCTCTACCTGGGCCTGGTCGGCGTGATCGGCGCCGCCCTGGGCGCGCTGCTGCGGTCCGTGGCCGGCGGCATCTCGGTGCTGGTCGCCGCCCTCATGCTGGTGCCCGGACTGGTCTCCCTGCTGCCCACCTCGTGGCAGGGCGACATCGACCCCTACCTGCCGAGCCACGCGGGCGAGTCGATCTTCGCGCTGACCCATGACTCCACCACCCTGTCGCCCTCCGCCGGACTGCTGGTCTTCCTCGGCTGGACGGCACTGGCGCTGGCCGGGGCGGCGTACCGGCTGCTGCGCAGCGACGTCTGAGCGAGGGCACCCGCATCACGGGCGCGCATCATGGACGGGTGAGTTCCATGACCACCGACGATCTCAGCGGGATGGGGCCGCTGGTCGCCCGGCTCGGCCGGGCCGGCCAGCGGCTCCGGCACGCCGACCAGGCCCGCCCGTGGGTGCTGGACACCGCGGTGGTGGTGCTGGTCTTCCTGATGTTCTGCCTGCCGGACCTGCTGCACGGCCACGGGTTCGGCGGGGACGGCGACGGCCGGCGCCGCTTCCGCCTGGCGTTCACCGAGCTGCCCGTGGCCGGCATGCTGGCCCTGCAGCTCGGGCTGGTGCTGCCGCTGCTGTGGCGGCGGCGGGCGCCCGCGGTGGCCTTCGGCGCCGTCGCGGCCGTGTTCGTCGTCCAGTGGTCCCTCGGCGCCGCACTCCGTGCGGACGTGGCCCTCTTCGTCGCCCTGTACAGCCTGACCCTGCACGGGCGGCTACGGCAGCTGCCCTGGGCCTGTGTGGTCATGGCGGGTGCGCTGGGCCTGGTCGCGGCGCGGGTCTCGGCGGCGGTCTCGGTCTGGGACGCGCTCTTCTTCCTGCTGAGCACGGCGACCGCGGCCCTCGCGCTCGGCCTGATGGTCCGCATCAGGCGGGCGCAGCTGGCCGGGCTGCGGGACCGCGCGGCCCGGCTGGAGATCGAACGCGACCAGCGGGGCAGGCTCGCCGTCGCGGCCGAGCGGGCCCGGGTGGCGCGGGAGATGCACGACATCGTCGGCCACAACCTGTCCGTCATCATCACCCTCGCCGACGCGGGAGCCTATGCCGCCGGCGCCGCTCCGGAACGGGGCGAGGAGGCCCTGCACCTCATCGGGGACACCGGCCGCCAGGCTCTGGGCGAACTGCGCCGGGTGCTCGGTGTGCTGCGTGAGGCGGACGGTCCGCCGGCCGAACCCGAGCTGAGCCCGCAGCCCGGCCTCGCGGACATCGACGCGCTGTGCGAGGGAGTGCGCGCCGCCGGCCTGGAGGTCGTCTACCGTACGGCCGGAGACACCGACGCCCTCGACAGCGGAGTGCAGCTCACGGTCTACCGCATCGTGCAGGAGGCCCTGACGAACACCCTCAAGCACGCCGGGGTCGGCGCGCGTGCGAACCTGGCGATCGTCGTGGAGGACGCGCGGCTGACCATCACCGTCCAGGACTCCGGCCCGCTCGGCCCGGCCGGCCGTCCCCGCACGGCGAACGAGGAAGGACACGGCCTGGTGGGCATGCGGGAACGAGCGGCGCTCTACGGAGGGCACGTCAGTGCGAGCCCCGCGGGTGCGGGCTGGACGGTACGGGCCGACCTCGACCTCACTCCCGAGGACGGTGCCCGGTGACCACCGTGCTCGTCGTGGACGACCAGCCGCTGCAGCGGTACGGCTTCCGCATGCTCCTGGACTCCGTGCCCGGGACCGAGGTGGTCGGGGAGGCGGCCCATGGCGCCGAAGCGGTGCGCAAGGCCGCCGAACTCCGTCCGGACGTCGTGCTCATGGACGTACGGATGCCCGGCATGGACGGCATCGAGGCCACGCGCCGCATCGTCGCCGCCGGCGATCGTTCCCGTGTCCTCGTCCTGACCACCTTCGACATCGACGAGTACGTGTACGCCGCGCTGCGCGCCGGAGCCAGCGGCTTCCTCCTCAAGGACGCCCGCCCCGAGGAACTCCTGGCCGGCATCCGCGCGGTGGCCGTCGGAGACGCCGTGATCGCCCCCGCGCTCACCCGCCGCCTCCTGACCGAGTTCGCCCGTCTCGTGCCACCCGCGGGTGAGGGCTCCGCCGAGGACCCGCGACTGGCCTCCCTCACCGACCGCGAACGCGAGATCCTCGTCGCCATCGGCAAGGGGTGGAGCAACGGTGAGATCGCCGCGCACTTCGTCCTGTCGGAGTCCACGGTGAAGACCCACGTCGGCCGCGTCCTGTCCAAGATCGGCGCCCGCGACCGCATCCAGGCCGTGATCTTCGCCTACGACCACGGCCTGGCCCGACCCCAGTCGGGCTGACGCGGGCCGGCCCGCCCACCCGTGGGCGAGCCGGCCGGCCGCTTCCGGAGCGGCGGCCCGGCGCGCGGGAGAACGAGCCCTGACCGCCGGGTGTCCCCGCTCGCTCGGCCGGAGCGGTCAGGCGGGCCCTCGGGCCGGTTCGTGGTTTCGGGGTGGGCCGTCGCAGCGGCGGACCTCCACCCGGCCCGCGTCGCCGAGCGGCATCCGTTGCGCCCAGCCCAGCGCCTCCTCCTCGGAGGGGACGTCGATGATCCAGAGCCCGCCGACCTCCAGCACCCCTTCACCGGCGCGCCCCTCCTGTTCGGCGCAGGCCGGGCGGGCGAGCCGCGCCCCGTAGACGATCCTGACGCCGGCCTCCGCCATCGCGCGGCCGTACGCGCGGTTGGCGGTGAAGCGCTCCTCGCGTTCCCGCGGGGTCATCCGGTCCCAGTCCGTCTCCTGCCCGAAGACCAGCAGCGCGAATTCCATGGTCGTCTCCTCTCCTGTCCCTCGGGCTACATCTGACGGCTCGCCAGGCGGGCGAAGAGCCCGTCCCGGTCGGCGAGCAACTCTTCGTACCGGCCCTGCTGGACGACCCGGCCCTGGTCCATGACGATGATCCGGTCGGCCTCGGCGACCGTGGAGAGCCGGTGCGCGATCACCACCCGGGTGGCGTTCAGACGCCGGGTGCTCTCGGTGACCAGGCGCTGGGTCGGGTTGTCCAGTGCGCTGGTGGCCTCGTCGAAGAAGACGATGCGGGGCCGGGAGACCAGCGCGCGGGCGATCATCAGGCGCTGGCGCTGGCCGCCGCTGAGGGTGCTGGTGCCCTCCGAGAGCACGGTGTTCATGCCCATCGGCAGGGCCGCGATGTCCTTGTCGATCCCGGCCATCTCGGCCGCCGCCCAGGCGTCGTCCAGGGTGTGGTCGGTGCTGCCGACGATGTTGGCCTTGATGTCCCCGGCCAGCAGCGCCCCGTGCTGCAGCACCACGCCGCACTGCCGGCGCACCGCCGAGACCTCCAGCTCGCCCAGGTCCTGTCCGTCGTAGAGCACCGTCCCGCTCTCCGGCCGCTCGAAGCCGAGCAGCAGCCGCAGCACCGTCGACTTGCCGCTGCCGGACGGTCCGACGATCGCCACGAACTCGCCGGGCTCGATGGTCAGGGTGACGTCCTGCAGGGCGGCCGGGCCGTCCTGGCCGTAGCGGAAGGTGACATGGCTCAGGCCCAGCCGGCCGGACAGGTCACCCGGGTCCGCCTTGGTGTCGTCCACCTCCGGCCTGCCCTGAAGGATCGGCCGCAGCCGCTCCAGCATCGGCACCACGCCCAGGGCGGTGACGGCGGCCGAGGTGAACTGCAGGCTCGAGGCGATCAGCAGATTGAACGCGGTGAAGAAGGAGAGGAAGACCGGGATCGGGACCTCGCCGTGCAGCGGGCCGGCGATCACGCCGAAGACGACCACCGAACACACCAGGGGGAAGCCGGAGTTGAAGGTGGTGACCGCGTTCTGGATCCGGCGTGCGGAGGCGGCCAGGCCGCGTCCCCTGCCGAACTCCGCCGCCCACACCCCGAACACCCGGTCCTCGGCCGCGGCCACCCGCAACTTCGGTACGGCGGTGAGCAGTTGGAAGACACGCGCGGACATCGACTGCTCGTGCGTGTACAGCCGCCGCTGCCAGCGCAGCTCCAGCCGCCCGGCGAGCAGCCCGAAACCGGCGCCGAACAGCACCAGCGCGGTCGCCAGGCCCGCCAGCCGCAGATCGTAGAAGTAGACCAGCACCAGGTTGGCCAGGCCGGTGAGCAACCCGAGCGTCGCGGTGGTCATCATCCCCGACAGGGTCTCCTGCGCCGCGCTGACGCCCAGCACGGTCGTCCCCAGTTCCCCGGTGGAGTAGCCGGAGAAGAACGACGCGGGCAGCGAGAGCAGCCGGGTCCAGACCCCCACCTGCATGGCGGCGGTCGAACGGCTCTCGATGCGCAGCACGGCGATGTTCTGCACCACGGAGAGCGCGGCGACGGCCATCGCGGACCCGATCACCACCACCGCTCCCTCGGTGATCAGGCTGCGCTGGGCGTGGGCCACGAAGGTGCCGAGCACCGCACCCGTCATCACCGGGACCAGCAGCCCGATCACCGCGACCATCACGGCCATCCCCGCGAACATCCACAGGTCGCGCCGGTTGTTGCGCATCCCGAACCGCAGCAGCCCGCCGACCGTGCGCACGGTGAGCGGCAGCGGCCGGTAGAGGACCGTCGCCTTGTTCTGCAGCTCGCCGGCGAGTTCGGGGGTGAGCGGGGTGACCGTGCCGTTCTCGGCCAGGACGTAGCGGCCGCTCACCGGCAGCAGCGCGACCGCGTCGCCGCCGACCTTGCGGTAGCCGACCATGGGGCCGAGGTCCCCGCGCCACCAGCGGCCGTCGAGCCGGACGGTACGGGTGCGGACGCCCGAGGCGAGGGCGATGGCCTGGAGCTCGTCCAGATGCCGGTCGTGTCCGCCCGCCGCCACCGGCGCCTTCACGGTGAAGCCCTGGTGCCCGGCGACCAGCCGGGCCGCCGCCAGGGTCGGCGGGTCGCCGGCGGCGTCACCGATGCGGACCCGTGAGGACGTGTCGTGCAGGATGGACTCGAAGCCGCGTGCGGAGTGCGCCAGGGTGCCGGCGTCACGCTCCCGGCGGGCGGCGAGCAGGTCGGTCTCGGCCGCGCGCCGGGTCGCCACCCGGCGGTCCACGGTGTAGAGCAGCCGGCCGCAGTGCGTCTGCAGCCGTGCCCACAGCTCGCCCCCGTCGAGCAGTTCGGGCAGCGAACGGGCGCTCACGGTGGCGGCGCTGCTCGCGACGAGCCAGTCCCGCTCGGTGAGGCACACGTCCGCACCCGCCGTGAGCTCGCCGTCCGCCCCCTCGGGCAACTCGACGGTGCCGTCCTCGATCCGCACCCACTGCACCCCGTCCACCGAGCGCAGCGCCTGTCCCTTCTTCAGGGTGGTGGGCCCGGTGGTGGACAGCGGGGTGAAGTCGCGCGGTGGCAGTGTGTCGCGCAGGGCACCGGCGAGCGCCGTGATGCCCTTGGCGAGTCCGCCCAGGAACTGGTCCACGGCCTGCTGCTGTTCGGACAGGGGCAGGGCGCGGGCGGCGGCCCCGGCCGCGGTGGCGCACGGGCGTCCCAGCGCCGCGAGTCCCTCGGTCCAGGCGGTGGCCAGGAAGGAGACCTCGGCGCCGAGCACCGGGCGGGCCACGATGCCGTGCAGCGGGCCGGCGGGTGCGCCGGGCAGCAGGGTGCCGGCCTCGATCCGGCACAGGAAGTGCCAACGGCCGCTGGGTTCCCGGTCGGAGAGCCGGACCGCGAACAGGTCGACGGCGCCGGCCAGCACGAGCAGCATCCGGTCCGGGTCGTCCAGGACCAGGTAGCGGTCCGCCTGCTGGTCCACCGGATCGGCCGCCCCGGTGAAGAACGCGGCGAAGGCACAGCCGGCGGGGGCTGTTGCGGTGACGGTGGCCTTGTCGGTGACGGCGGTGCTCACAGCTCGTCCTCCTCCTCGCGCCGCGCGGACTCGATGAGGGCGGTGTAGTGCCCGCCCAGCGCCAGCAGCTCCTCGTGGGTGCCTCGTTCGACGATCCGGCCCTGCTGCAGTACGACGATCTCGTCGGCGTCGCGGACCGTGGAGAGCCGGTGGGCGATGATGAGGCAGGCGCAGCCCCGCCGGCGCAGGTTGTCCATGATGGTGCGCTCGGTCTCCGGGTCGAGCGCGCTCGTCGCCTCGTCCAGCACCAGCAGGGTGGGTTCCGTGGCGAGTGCTCTGGCCAGCTCCAGGCGCTGGCGCTGCCCGCCGCTGAAGTTGCGTCCGCCCTCCAGGACCGGGCTGTGGACACCGCCGGGACGGGTCATCACGGTGTCGAAGACGGCCGCGTCGCGCAGTGCCGCGGTGACCGCCTCGTCGGGCACGTCGTCGTTCCACAGCGTCAGGTTGTCGCGGACGGTGCCCTCGAAGAGGGAGATGTCCTGGTCGACGTAGGCGAGCGAGGCGGCCAGCACGGTGCGCGAGATCTCCTCGCGGGGCCGGCCGTCGAGCAGGATCCGCCCCTCGCCGGGGGCGTAGAGCCCGGTCAGCAACCGGCCCAGGGTGGACTTTCCGCTGCCCGACCCGCCGACCACGGCGACCCGGCGGCCCGGCACCACGGTCAGGCTCAGGTCCTTGAGCACCGGTTCCGACAGCGGGCTGTAGCTGAAGCTGACGTTCTCGAACTCCAGCGTGCCGTCGAGTTTCGCGGTGGCCGGCGGGTCGGCGGTGGCGAAGCAGGCGGCCACCGGGTAGCGCTCGACGTCGTACAGCCGCTTGATGTCGGCCGTGACGTCCTGCAACCGGCCGCCCAGGTTGGTCAGTTGGGCGACCGGGCGGCTGAGCGCGGACAGCAGCGTCTGGAAGGAGACCAGCAGGCCCACGCTCATCGCTCCGTCCACCACCCGCTGCCCGCCCACCAGCAGGATGAGACCGCTGTTGAGGGCGGCCAGCATCGGGGGCACCACGGTGAGCACCGCGCTGGGGATGCCGAGCTTCTGCTTGGCGGAGACCACCTTGGCCAGGAAGCCGGCCCAGCGGCTGAAGGCCTCCGGTTCGGCGCCGGTCGCCTTGACCGTCTCGATCAGCGACAGGGTGGTGAAGGTGGTCGCCGTCAGATTGCCGCGGTCCGTGCGCAGGGCGGCCACCGCGTCCGTGCGGGCGCGGGAGACGGCGTGCAGCACGACGACGTTGAGCAGCGCCATGCCCACCCCGATGACCCCGAGCAGGACGTCGTAGCGGATCAGGACCGCCGCGTAGAAGAGCACCAGACCCAGGTTGATCACGGTCAGCGCGAGGTCCCGGGACAGGATCTCGGCGACCGTGTCGTTGCCGGCCACCCGCTTGGCCACCTCGGCGGGGCGCCGCTGCAGGAAGAAGTCCACGGGCAGCCGCAGCAGATGGCGGAAGAACCGGGCCGAACTCACCAGCCCCATCCGGATCTCCAGCCGCAGCAGGTAGTGCCGCTGCACCGAGGTCAGGATGAAGACCGCCACCGACGTCAGGGTCATGGCGACCAGCAGCGGGAGGAGATAGCCGCTCCCGCTGCCGGCCAGTACGCGGTCGATGAAGACCCGGGTGTAGGCGGGGATCGCGATGCCCGGGACGACCAGCAGCAGACTGGCCATCAGCACCAGCGGCATCGCCCGGCCGGTCGGCAGCCGCCGCTCCAGCAGCGCGCGCCCGACACCGCCTCTGCTGCCCCCGGGCCGGAAGTCCGGGCCCTTCTCGAAGGACAGCACGATCCCGGTGAAGCCGGAGTCGAACTCCTCCCACTCCATCAGCCGCGGCCCGCTCGCCGGATCGTTGACCGCGACGACGGTACGGCCGTACCGGGTACGGATCCCCTCGACCACCATGAAGTGCTGGAAGGCCCAGAAGACGATCACCGGGCCGGTCAGGTCGCGCAGCCGGTCGGCCTCCGTCTGGTAGCCGCGGGCCGTCAGGCCGTAGGTGCGGGCGGCGGAGAGCAGCGTGGAGGCGCGGGCGCCGTCCCGGGACACCCCGCACACGCCGCGCAGGTCCTCCAGCGGAACGTGGCGGCCGTGGTAGGCGAGGATCATGGCGAGGCTGGCCGCGCCGCACTCCACCGATTCCATCTGCAGGACGGTGGGAACGGCGTGCCGCCAGCGGCGGGGCCGCCGGGGCCGGCGGCCCGCAGGACGGGGCCCGCCGGGCCCGGGGGTGCCGCCGGGGCCCGGCCCCGGCGCGTCCCGCCGGGTCTCAGGCATCGTGGATGTCATCGCAGCGCCCCCTCAGCGGCCGAGAATCAGATCGAACGGCGTCTGCCGGCCCACGTTGATCGTCGCGGTGACCGAGACCTGGGTGCTCAGCGGCATCGGCGGGCCGCTCTGTGACGTCCAGGCGAAGCCGGTCCGGGTGGAGGCGTCGGGAATCAGATCCACCACCACCAGCCGCGGCGGTGCCCCGTTGAGATAGGGCCGGGCCGCCAGCTCCCCGCCGACCAGGCCGGACACGGCCTCCTTGGTGAGCGCGTACGGGCTGATCGAGCTGATCCTGCCGCGCAGCAGGCCGAAGGCGCCGGACGGCGCGGTGGACACCGAGAGGTCCACGGAGTCGCCCGGGCCGAGGCCGGCCGCGCGGGTGGCGGGGACGAAGACCATCGCGACCATCCGGTCTTGCGCGTGGTCGGTGCGCTCGACGGAGGCGACGGGCGAACCCGGCGCGACCACCTGTCCGTCGGTGACGGACAGTCCGACCACCCGCCCGCCGAAGGGGCTGGTGATCTCCTGCAGACGGCCCCGGGCGTCCTGCACCCTGATCACTGTCTGCCCCGGCCGGACACTGTCGGCGGGCCGGGTCAGGACGCCGCGCACCATCCCGCCGTACGGGCTCTGGATCATCGCGGTGCCGCTGGGACGGGTGAGCAGGCCGGGCGCGTCCACGGTGATCGGGATCCGGCCGGCGAAGGTCCACAGCACCGCCGCGCTCATGGTGATCAGGACGACGAACAGCGCGATCCAGCCGCGTGGCGCGGCCAGCAGGGTCGGCGAGTCGAGCTCGTCCGGCTCCCGCATCCGCTGCAGAGCCTTGAAACGGAACTTCATCGCCGGTCCCCTCCTCGGAACGTCATCTCTTGGGCTCTCTTCGCGGCACTCCGACGTCCTGACGGAGCGTCATGGGCCTGCTCCCGACGACCAGTTCGCCGACCGTGCCCTCGGTGAGGAAGTCCAGGCCGCTGGCCGTGGCGAAGTCGGCCGCGTCGCCGCCGCCGAGGCCGCAGACCGCGAGGTCCATCGCGGTGCCGACCAGGTAGAGGGTCTGGTAGAGCACGCCGACGTGCTTCAGGATCAGCGGGTAGGCGACCGTCTCGTACTTCCACATCACCCGGCCGAAACGGGCGGTGACCAGCAGCACCACCTGGGGGTCGGTCGTCATCAGGGCGGACTCGCGGGCACCGGTGACCAGCGCCGCGGTGGCCGGGCCCGGCTCGGCGACCAGCTCCAGCTCGTGCCGGTCGGTCGCGTAGTGCCACAGCCCCGGCCTCAGGCCCGTGCACTGGGTGACGAGCGGATAGACCTCCAGCTCGTGCACCGCGCCGCCGCTCGGGTACGGACGGTCGGCGTGCTCCTGGCGGTCGCCGCCGGTGAACGTCTGCCGGCGGCGCATGGTGCGGTAGAGCAGCTCACCGAGCTGGTCCACGGTCAGCGGTGACTCCTCGTCGTGGTCGCGGACCGAACGGCGCTGCTCCAGGACCTCGGTGAGCGGCTTGTCCGTACGGGCGAGGGCGGCGAGGTCCGGAACGGCCGGCGCGACCTTCTCGCCGGGGAAGGGCGGGGGAGAGGCGGGCTCGGGCGCGAAACGGTCGCCGAAACGGTACGTGCCGCCGTACCCGGCCACGGTCGAGGGCCGCCGGGTGCGGGAGTGGAACATCAGGTCGAGCGCCGACCACTGGGCGAACCGCCGCTCGCCCGTCTCCGGTTCCTGCCCGGCCGAGCCGTACGCCAGCAGCCCGGCCACGTCGAACAGCCGGAGGATCTGGCGTACGGCGTCGAGGGTGAGCCCGCCCGGCAGCTGCGCGAGCGCGGCGGGGCTGGTCCATCCGGCGAGGGCGGGCAGCAGCCCCGCCGCCCCGGTGCCCAGCTCCACGGCCAGCGCACTGCCCGGCGCGCGGACCAGCAGCGCACCGTCCTCGGCCGCGGCGGTGGCGAACCGGGAGAGCTTCACCTGCCGGGTGGGGTCGGGGACGGGGCCCGGCAGGGCGGCGCCGCGGCCGATCGGCCGCAGCCGGGCCAGTGGTTCGTCGGCGGCCTCCGTCACCAGGTGGACGGACGTCTCCAGCATCCCGGCCATGCCGAGCCGGCGGAAGGCCAGCTGCCAGCGCAGCAGCCCCGTCTCACCGTCCCGCGCCGCCACCAGGGCCCCCAGCTCGTCCTCGGTGTGCTCCCCGAAGGCCAGCGCGGCCACCGCCTCGCGGGCCCCGGCGGACAGGTCCGGCAGGTTCAACGAGCCTGTGGGCGCGACGAGCCGGACGGTACGGGCGCCCGCCGGCGCCGCCTCGCACCCGGCGTCCCGCCGCAGCCGGACCCGCCGGACCACCCGCGCGGCCACCGTGGGCGCGGCCGTCAGCTCGGCACCGGCGTGAGCACCGGTCATCTGCGCAACCTCCGTCTCCGCGCCGGCCCGGCCGGCGGTCGTCGGCGCCCCCGTCCCGGCGGTCGTCTGTGCGTCGGCCCAGGGAGCGGTCGCCTGTGCCGCGGTCAGCGCGGCAGGAATCTGCGCGCTGGTTCCAGCAGCGGTCATCTGGGCAACGGCTGTCTGCATGCCGGTCCGGACAACGGCCGCCTGCGCGTCGGAGCGGGCGGCAGCCGTCTGCGCGTCGGTGCGGGCGGCAGCCGTCTGCGCGTCGGAGCGGGCGGCAGCCGTCTGCGCGTCGGAGCGGGCGGCAGCCGTCTGCGCGTCGGTGCGGGCGGCAGCCGTCTGTGCGGGTGTCGTCTGTGCGGGTGTCGTCTCTGCTGTCGTCTCTGCGGTCATCTCAGGGATTTCCCGGCCCGTTCTAGAAGAAGACGTTCTTCGGGTTGAGCTGGTCCTCGGTGTGCGCGGTGGCCAGCCAGCCCTGTTCGACCGGGACGTCGTAGAGCCGCCCGGGAGCCAGGCGGCGCCAGAAGTGCCGCATGCCGGGGGCGATCACCTTGACCACGCTGAGGTCGAGGTCGGGCCGGCTCTGGTCGAGCACGATGATCTCGATGCCGCGGGCCCGCGCCCGCTCCACGCAGTCCCGCACATGGTCGGCCAGGTCGTCGCCGGCGGGCGGGGCGAAGTCGGTGACGACGGTGGGCGCCAGGTCCTGGGCCGGGAGCAGCCAGGGCTCCTCGGCGATGGTGGCCGTCCGGCACCATTCCAGGGTCTCCAGGTCGTCCGTCCGGTACAGGGTCGCGCCGCTGTCGTCGCGGCGGTCCACGAACGGAAGGAACTGGTTGACCTCGGTGAGCGCCCGGATCGCGGCGATCCGCGCGTCCGGGTGCGCGCCGAAACCGACCATGATGTCCTCGACCTCGTGCCTGCGCCGGGAGACGGCCGCGAAGGTGGGCACGCCCAGGTCGGAGGTGATGTCCAGGACCCACAGCTCACGGTCGACCGAGGCGTAGAAGTCGCGCATGGTCTGCACGTACGGGTCGTTCAGCGAGTCCAGGTCGAACGCGGGCCGCCGCAGCCGGTTGTACCACCACAGCGCCACCGCGTCCCGCTCGACGACCTCGCAGAACCCCTGCAGGATCGCCTCCTCCAGGGTGTTGCCGCTGGCGCAGCCGTTGGAGTCGCCGACGCAGTAGAAGTGCCGTGCCAGGTCGGGGTGGCCGTACCAGGCGTAGCCGGAGGGGATCAGCCGCTCGGTGTCGTGGGTGAGCGACCAGGCACGCGACCAGTCGAGTGCGGCGTCGACCGGGAAGGGGTCGGGCACCAGGTGCAGCCGGTGGGACGGCTCGGCGTTCCATTCGGCGCGGCCGTCGAACTGGGCCTGGGAGAACAGCAGCAGCCGGTCCATGTGGACCGCGGTGTCCGGGTCGAGATCCTGGTAGGCGGCGCGCACCACGGGCTCCTCGCCGCGCCAGACCGCCGAGTAGCGCTCGATCGCCTCGCAGACGGCGCTGACCTTGGCCTGGATCTCCGACCGGCCCTTGCCGCCGCTCTGGCCGCGCATGTTGCGGCGCAGCAGGTCCATGTTGTCGTTGACCATGGCGAAGTTGTGGCCGGCCGTGAAGCTGTAGGTGATGCCGTTGCCGGTGTCCTCGTGCGCGCCGAGGCGGGTGATGGCACCCAGGTGCGGGCTGATGTGGTGCTTCAGCCGGTCGTAGGTGAACTGCGGGGCCTGGACGCGGTATCCGCCGTCGGTGGTGTGCCCGGCCGGGCTCGGCGACAGCACCACCTTGGGGCTGCGCTCGGCGATCAGGCCGGGGTCGCCGCAGCTCGGGCACTGCGGCTGGCGGACCAGGGTGTGCTCGGTGGTCTGCAGGGTGGCCAGGTCCCACGTGACCATCTGCCCTTCCAGCGCGGCGGAGGTTCCGCTCGCCAGGAACTTCGCCGTCTCCGCGGCCAGCAGCTGCCCGAGCATGGCCGGACCGGCCGGGACGGCCGCGCGCGTCGGGTGGAACGGGGTGGCCTGGCCGCGCTTGCCGGCCAGGTAGCGCTCGACCTGCCGGTTGCCGCTGATCCGCTGCGCGATGCAGGTCCAGCAGCCGGTGGCGCCCGGGCGCAGCAGCGGGCCGAGCCAGGGGCTGGTGCCGGTCGGCTTCGCGAGCAGCCAGGGGCGCCCGTCGGCCAGCCGGGCGGTGTTCAGCCGTTCCAGCGCCGGGTCGAGGTAGTCGTCGGTCAGCGCGATCAGCAGGGTGTCCGCACCGCCGGCCAGTGCCCCGGCCTCGTCCACCGCGCGCGCCCGGAAGCCGGTCGCGTGCAGCGCCTCGACCACCGGGGCGGCCGAGGTCGCCCCGAGGGCCAGGACCAGCAGCTCGGTGCGGTCCATGGCGGTCCGTACGGCGGCCGGGTCGACGCCCTGGGCGTCCCAGTAGGCCAGCGCCTCCTCGGGCAGGTCGGGGCGGCCTTCGGCGAGGTGCCCGGCGGCCTCGTAACGCCGCAGCGCGGTCAGCGCCTGGCCGAGCGGCACACTGCCGCCGAGCTCCTGCAGGATCTCGGCGACCGTGCGCCGGCCGTCCAGATACGGCAGGAGACGCACGGCGGCGGCTCCCGGGACCAGGTAGTCCTGACCCTCGCCGAGCAGGAAGACCTTTCCGTCCACCACTTCGCTCAGGAAATGGGCCTTGAGGCGTGGCCGTTCCATGTGTCATCCCCCCGTGTTCACGAGTACTGCGGTCTCCGCTGATTGAGAGTTGAATTGCTCCCCGGGGGCATTCGAACACGCGGCCAAAACCTGTGTACATACTGCAAATTAGGCGCCCGTCACTCCCTACGTATCGGCACGCATTACGTATTCGACGGCGCCAGTACGTAGGTGCATACGTATCCCGCCGCGCGTTGACAGCGTGATCGGGTGCGCGATACTGGTGTGCCGACGGGCCAACGGGGGGACGCATTGTCGGCAGGCAGTCTGTTGCATCGTGAGCGGGAACTGGGGGAGCTGGGCCGGGCACTCGACGAGGCCGGCGCCGGACGGCCCGCCGTGGTTCTGATCCAGGGACCGAGGGGAATCGGGAAGACCGCGCTGCTGCGCGCCGCGCTGGGCCGGACACCCGCCGACGCCGTGGTGCTGCGGGCACGGTGTCACGACAACGAACGTGACTTTCCCTACGGCGTCGTCCGCCAGCTTTTCGACCCGTTCATGAACAAGCCCGGCCGGCCGAGCCGACCGGACCGTTCGCAGCGGTCGGAATTCCCCGCGGAATCACCCGGCGGATACCTTGCGGAGGCGCTCCCGGGCGCCGTACCGGCGGCCTCCGGCGCAGAAGCCGTAAACGGCCGTCACCATGTGCTGAACAACCTTTTCCACGCCGCGCGTTCCCTCACCACCCGCACCCCGGTGGTGATGGCGATCGACGATCTGCACCTGGCGGACGACGCGTCCCGGCAGTGGTTCTCCTACCTCGCCCGCCGGCTCGACGGCCTGCCGGTGGCGCTGCTCGCCACCACCGCCGACGAGGCCGCCGACCCGCTCACCGCCGAACTCGGCGCGCTCGGTCACACCCGCACCATCACCCCGGGACCGCTCTGCGACAGCTGTGTGGCCGAGCGGGTGAGCGCGGCGTTCGGTGCCCCGGTCGACCCGGAGCTCGCCGCCGTGTGCCACGACCTGTCGCGGGGGAACCCGCTGGTCCTCGAGGAGCTGACGGCCCGGCTGCTGGACGCCCGTACGTCGCCCGGTGCGCCCGATCCGGACGCGGTGCTGCGGATCGGCGCCGCGACCCTCGCCGACACCATGCTCAGCTGGCTGCGGCGCAGCCATCCGCGGGCGATGGAGCTGCTCACCTCCCTCGCCGTGCTCGGCCCCGGCGCGGACCTGACCACCGCCGCGCTGCTCGCCGGCCAGGGGGACCTGCTGGCCGACGAGGCCCGCGAGGCGCTG
The DNA here is from genome assembly GCF_042891825.1 of Streptomyces sp. NPDC001852. NCBI lineage: Bacteria > Bacillati > Actinomycetota > Actinomycetes > Kitasatosporales > Streptomycetaceae > Streptomyces > Streptomyces sp. NPDC001852. Next base: position 148,947 of record NZ_JBIATN010000014.1, on the reverse strand, counting down.
CGGCGCACCGATCTGATCGACCCCGGCCCGCCGGAGACCTTCCGCCATGAGCTGGTCCGCACGGCCGTGCTGGCCCGCACCGATCCGGGCGTCCTGGTCGCGCTGCACGAGCGGGCCGCGGCGCTGCTGGTCCGGCTCGGCGCTCCCGCGGGCCGGGTCGCCGAGCATCTGATGTCCTCCGGCACCGCCAGCCTGGACTGGGCGCTGCCGGTGCTGCGGACGGCCGCCGGGGAAGCCGCCGCCGACGGCCGCCTGGACGCCGCCGCCTGCTATCTGCAGCGCGCGCTCGCCGAGGCGAGTGACCCCCGGCTGATCCAGTCGCTCACGGTCCAGCTCGGCACCGTCGAGCTGCACCGCGACCCGGCCGCCTGCGCCCGGTACGCCGCCCGTCTCGCGGTGGCCGCCGACCCGGTCGAGCGGGCCCGGCTGCTGCTGCCCTTCGCCAACCCCGTGCTGGCGCTCACCGCCGCCGGGGCCGCGGTGCCGTTCGCCGAGGCGGCCGGCACGCTGGCCGCCACCGAGGACCCGGCGGGCGAGCTGCTGCTGCCGCTCGCCGCGCAGGCGGTCCTGGCCGGGCAGCGCACCGCCGTACGGCGTGCGGTCGCGTCGCTGCGGACGGCCGGGGACGAGCCGGCCGCTTCGGGTTTCCTCGGCGCGCTGGCCGCCATGGCCGCGGCCGGCGGGCGCTCACCCCGGCGCGCGGTCCGGCTGGCGGCCCGGTGCGTCAGCGGTGCCTCGCCCGCCGACGCGGGCATCGGGGTGCTGGGGGCGGCGATGGCCTTCGCCTGGAGCGGCCGGCTGGACGAGGCCGCCGTCTGGGCGGGCCGGGTGGTCCGTTCCGCCCAGCGCCTGAACCACCCGGGCGAGCTGGCGCTGGCGCTGCTGGCCCGCTCCGACATCGCCTACCGGCAGGGTCACCTGGACACCGCGCTGTCCGACGCCGACCGGGCGGCCCGGCTGGCCGCGCAGATCCACGTCGACGAACTGGCCGGCGCGGCGGCCGCACTGCGGATCCGGGTGCTGCTGCGGCGCGGCCGGACCCCGGACGAGTCGCCGCTCACCCGGGCCGCGCTGCCCGCCGACACGCATCCGCTGATCCGGGCGGTGGTGCTGGAGGCCCGCGGGCTGGTCGCGGCGGCGCGCGGCGACCAGGAGGAAGCGCTCCGGCTCTTCCTGGAGTGCGGCCACCAGCTGGCCGTGCGGGGCATCGCCAACCCCGCCTGCGTCCCGTGGCGCACCCACGCCGCGCAGGCGTACCAGACGCTGGGCGAGCACGCCGCGGCCCGGACCATCGCCGCCGACCCGCTGCCCGGCGCGGACACCCGTCCCCGCCCGGCACCGGATCGCGGCCCTGTGATCGGCACGCGGGACGCGGGCCCGGTACGGCTCACCCCGAGCGAGCGCCGGGTGACCGAGCTGGTCCTGCAGGGGCTGAGCAATCTGGAGGTGGCCGAGCGGCTCTGCCTGAGCAAACGCACGGTCGACACCCACCTGGGCCGCATCTACCGCAAGCTCGCCATCAAGGGCCGCCCCGAACTCGCCGCCGCAGTGAAGGCGTTGTGACGGCGGTCAGGCCGGACTCGGCGCTTAAGGGGTCACGCAGCACGGTCGGCCGCGTGGGCCGGATCTGCCGCAGGTCAAAGTGTGCCGACATCGCTGCCACGGCCGCAGGGTCGCCGCCGAGTGGCGTCCCGAACTCGCCACCGTCGTCGGGTGGTTGTGACGGCGGCCAGGCCGGACTCGGCGCCCCCGGCGGGTCGCGCAGCGCGGTCGGCGCCCTCGGGACGGATCCACCGCAAGTCCGCCGCCAAGGACCGCCGCGAACTCGCCGCCGCCGTCAGGGTGTTGTGACGGCGGTCAGGCCGAACTCGGCGCCCCACGGGTCACGTAGCACGGTCGGCTCTCCCGGGCCGGAGCGGAGCACCGTCGCCCCGTGAGTGAGGGCACGGCGTACCGCGTCGGCCGGGTCGGTCGCGCCGAAGTACGGCAGCCACAGCGGACGGCCCTGGTCGCTCTCGACCACGCGGGCCTGGCCGGATCCGTCCAGCTCCAGTTCCAGGTGCTCGTCCCGCGTTGCGAGGCGGTAGCCGAACAGCTCGCCGTAGAAGCCGGCGGCCCGTACGGCGTCGGGCACCCGCAGCTCGTGCCCGGACACCGCGCCGGGCTCATCGGCGAGCACCACTCCCTCGTCGCGGTGGCCCTCCCAGAAGCCGACGACCACGCCCGAGGGGTCGACCGCGAGGAAGAGCCGCCCGTCGTCACCCGCCGGCACCGGGCTCATCACCACCCGTCCACCCAGCCGCCCGACCTCCACGCAGGTGTGGTCGGCGTCCTTGGTGGCCAGGTACACGTTCCAGCTGGCGCTGGGCGGCAGTCCGGCCGGGCTGCCACCGAAGCCGGCGACGATCCGCCCGCCGAGCGTGGCCAGCTGGTAGCCGGACGACTCGGCGGTGAACTCCCAGCCCAGGAGGGCCGTGTAGAACGCCTGGCTCCCGGTCAGGTCCGGAGTGATGCAGTCAACCCAGCACGGTGTGCCGACAGCGTATCGGGTACGTAAAGGCATGATGCGCGCTCCTCCTGGGGCACTTCTTGATCGATCAATCCGGCCGCCTCCTCCGCCCCGCTCACACCGGGCAGCTCGAGACGGAAGGCGGGCGCTCCCTCGAGCAGCCCGGCAGAACCGTCCGGCCATGCCTGCGCGGTGAATGCGCGAGGCGTCAACCGGACCCGTTCGTCAGCACTTCGGCACAGCTGGACCAGCGTAGGCCGACCCAGCCTGGCCCGGACCGGCGCCACCGGCCCGAGACACTCCGGCCGCACCAGCAGCACCTCCGCACCGGTCGGCGAAGTGACCGCGCGGCACAGCTCGCTCTGCAGCCCCGCCCCCCGCAGCCAGGCGGCGGACCGGCCGCGCGCCTCCAGCGGAACGAGATACGGCAGGACCTCCCCGGTACGGCGGTCCAGCACCAGCAGCCGCCCCGAGACGAACTCCCAGGAACGCTGTGCCAGCGCCGCGCCGACGTTCGCCTGCTCCGCGTACGGTCCGCCGATCAGCGCGACCGGGGTGTTCCCCCTGGCCAGCACGACGGCCGGGACCAGGCAGAACCGGTCCTGCAACGCGGCGAAGGGCGGCAGGGCAGGCGGCACGTTCCCCCAGCCCCGGAAGGCCCGGCGCAGCAGGGGAGTGCCGTCACCGCGCCGGACCAGGAACTCCGCCGGAGCGGAACCGGTCGATTCGAAGAACTCCACGCGGAGCTGATCGGGGCTTGCGGAGTTGCGCACCACATGCGGACCGAAGTGGAACGCGACCTCGTCCCGGTCGGCCGCGATGACACCGACTTCCATGCCGAAGAAGTCCAGCACGATCGGTTCCCTGGCCGTCACAGCACCTCCTGACGGGTTGTTGCACAGTCCCTTGAGCGTCGTACGGGTGCGGATGCGCCCTAGTGCGGCCCGGGGCCGAGGCGCCAGCCGTGGAGCTGGGAGGCCGCCCACAGCGCCCGGCGGCACAGATCCGCGCCGGCCGCGTCCGCCGCGCAGGGGCTGGGGCCGGTGTAGAAGAGGACCACATCGGTCCGTCCCGGACGGGCGGCCACGGTGACGTGCTCCAGCCCGCTGCGTTCCTCGGCCACGGCCCACAGCAGCGAGCCCAGCAACGTCCCGTCCAGGACGTGGTCGGCGGTCGGTCCGACCAGCGTGGCGGTGGCCATGTGCACGGTTGTTCAGCCCTTTTGGTCAGTCCCAGCGGATGTCCTGGTCGGTGTGCATCGTGATGCGGAGGCCGCCCGGGAGCAGCCCCGAGAGCGGCGCGTCGTCGACGGCGGTCTGCACGGCTGCGGAGACCCCGGTGCTCGCGGCCGTCGGCAGGGCGCTGTCCGTCATCGCGTGTGCCGACCCGGCATAAGCGCCCAGTGAAACGAACATCGCGAGCAGAGCGGACGCGGCAAGTCTGTTACAGGAAAGCATGATTCCCCCTGGAAAATGCAGTACCCCGAAATACCGTCGCAGGTCGATTTCTGATGGCCGGCCATCACCGGGTGACGGCGAATCATCATCGACGGATGGTTCGGAACGAGAAGGCCCCCGTGGCCTTCCGGCAAGCAAGATTCTGCGGGAGCGGTCCACGCATCGGAAGGTCTTCCGGGCGGCATGAAAAGCGCTTTGGCACTTTGGTGCCACGCGAAAGCCGCGGCGGCGGAGTGCTGCGGCCGGGATCACCTCCTCGTCGGTTGTCGTCCCCGTCAGGCGCGTGGGATGATCGGCGGGCGGTACGCCCGGACGCAGTGCCGGGGGGACAAGGGGCGTGCGTGCGAGGGGTGATACGACAGCCATGCGGGGAATCGATGGTGCGGCGCAGGCGGTGTACCGCCTGATGCTGACCGATCATCAACTGGGCGTGGGGGAGCTCGCCGACCGGCTGGGCATGAGTGAGGACGGGGTACGCGCGGCACTCGACCAGCTCGCCGACCTCCGGCTGCTGCGGCCCTCCGACGAGGTGCCCGGCGAGGCGCCCGGCGGACTGCGGCCCGTCGACCCGCGGGTCGGCCTGGCGGCCCTGCTGCAGCACAACGAGTCGCAGCGGCTGCGCAGGGAGCAGGAGTTCGAGGAGAGCCAGGCCGCGATCACCCGGCTGCTGGCCGAGTACCGCGACGAGTCGGCGAACGAGGAGAACCACCGGATCGAGCGGCTGCTCGGGATGGCCACCGTGCAGGCCAGGCTGGAGGAGCTGACCCGTACGATCTCCACCGAGTGCCTCGCGTTCAGCCCCGGCGGTGCCCAGTCCGTCACCTCCCTGGAGTCCAGCCGGCCGCTCAACTCCGACGCCCTCTCCCGGGGCGTGCACATGCGCACGGTCTACCTGGACAGCGTCCGCAAGGACCGCGCGACCACCAGGCACGCCGAGTGGCTGACCGAACTGGGCGGCCAGGTACGGACGGTGCCGGCGCTGCCGCTGCGGATGATCATCTTCGACCGGGAGGTCGCCCTGGTCCCCATCGACCCGGCCAACACCCGCAAGGGAGCGGTCCAGATCACCTCGGTGGGCGTGATCACCGCGCTGGTCTCGCTCTTCGAGCAGGTCTGGGCCGACGCGACGCCGCTCGGCACCCCGCAGGAGCCGGACGAGCAGGGACTGACCCGCCAGGAGCGCGAGTTGCTCCGGCTGCTCGGCCAGGGCTACACCGACGAGGCCGCCGGCAAGCACCTCGGGCTGTCGCTGCGCACCGTCCGCCGGATGATGGCGGACCTGATGGAGCGGCTCGGTGCGCGCAGCCGTTTCGAGGCCGGACTCCACGCGGGCCGCCGCGGCTGGCTCTGACCGCGCGACGGCCGTCCGGCGCGAGAACAGCCGGAATACCCAATTCGGTTACTGCGCATACGTACACCGGAAATAGCGGCCATACGTACGGCGGTTTTTCGGTATGTACGGCCTCCGGTGGGCGTGTTTGAATGACCGCGTTGTCACCGACGCCGGGGAAGGCGGCTGGTCTTTGGCGGGGATGACTCCTCCCCTCGCGGTGGACCGGAAATACCTCGTCCTGGCAGCGAGAGGAAAGAGGAATCGTGACCGAGCATTTCCTGTCCGCCTATCTCACGCCGCCCGGGGCGGGCGCGGTGTTCTCCGTGCGCCACGACCAGAACGTCGCCCTCTGGCGGCGGGAGGGATCGGCGCTGACGCTGGTCCGCGTCTGGGAGCTGGAACGGATCAGCGGACAGAAGCACCACTTCTGGCCGCTCTACACCGAGGAGCGCGCCACGGCGTTCCTGGACGCCCTGCTGGCCGAAGAGGGCCTGACCCTCGCCGACATCAGCGCCTGCTGGGGCACTCCCGGCCTGCCGAAGGACCGGCCCGTGCCGAAGCCGGCCGGTGCCGAGGACTTCCCCGTGCACAGCCTGGCCCATCTCTTCAGCGGTGTCCTGCGCGACACCCGGCTCTTCCGCGAGGGACAGATCATCGGTCTGGCCATCGACGCCCTCCCCGACTACGCGCAGGAGAACCGTCCCAACCGCTACTGGTACGCGGGCTGCGTGGCCAAGGCCGGACAGCTCAGCTTCGAGCCGGTCGAGTCACCCGGGCCTCTCTACACGGCGGCCGAGACCGTCTTCGGCCTGGAACCGGGCTCGCTGATGGCCCTGGCCTCGGCGTCACCGACCAGCATCGAGTTCGACGCCGAAGCGGCGATCGAGGGCGTGACATTCTTCGGCGGATCGACGACGCAGCCGTGGAAGCAGGCACATGACCTGGTGCGCGACATCGTCGCCGAAGCCGAACGCCAGCTGGAGGGAACGCCCCTCGACCCCGCGCTCAGCCGCGAGGACAACCTGCGCAGCGCGGTGATGAAGGTCGTCCAGCGCTGCTGCGAGTCGATCGCCGTCCGCAACGTCGAGCGGCTGCTCGCGGCCGGCGGCATCCGGGCCGAGGACACGTATCTGTCGACCAGCGGTGGCTACGCGCTCAACTGCCCCACCAACACCCTGCTGATGGACCGGTTCGGCTTCAAGGGGCTGATCACCCCGCCCTGTGCCAACGACTCCGGCCAGGGCATCGGCCTGGGCCTGCTCGGCCTGTACGGCTCGGGCGCACTTCAGACGGCCGACCTGCGCATCGACTCCGCCTACTTCGGCCGTGACGTCACGGACACCGAGGACGCCCTCGCCGAGTTCGCCCCGTGGATCGCCTCGGTCACCGACTTCTCGGCGGAGCGGTTCGTCGCCGATGTCAGCGACGGCGTCATCGCCTGGGTCGACGGCCGGGCCGAGCTCGGGCCGCGCGCGCTGGGTCACCGGAGCCTGCTCGGCGACCCGCGGTCGGCCAAGGTCAAGGACCTGCTGAACGACATCAAGCGCCGCCAGTGGTGGAGGCCGGTCGCGCCCGTCGTGATGGCGGAGCACGCACCGCGGTGGTTCGCCTCGGACCGTGAGTCGCCGTACATGCTGGAAGCGGTGCAGGTGCGGCCCGAAGTGCGCGATCTGGTGCCCGCCATCGTCCACCTCGACGGCTCGGCCCGGCACCAGACCGTCACCGCGCGGGCCAACCCGGCGCTGCACCGGGCGCTGGACGCCTTCCGGGCCGCGACCGGCGTGCCGATCCTGTGCAACACCTCGCTCAACGACAAGGGCGAGGCCATCGTGGACACCGCGGCCGAGGCGCTGAACCTCTGCGTCCGCAAGGGCATCGGCGTGCTGTACCTGTGCGGGCGCCGGGTGGAGCTGCGGGCGGAGCCGGTGCCGGCGACCCCGGCGCCCGAGGGCCCGCGCCCGCGCGCCCTGGAGTACTTCGCGGGCCAGGAGGCGGACCGCGACGCGCTGTGGCAGAGCTGGCTGGACCGCGGCTACACGGTCGAGGGCATGTACCACCTGTCCCGCAGCCATGAGCTGCGCGCGGAGCAGGAGATCTCGACTCCCGAGCGGGTCAACATGCTCGCCGCCTACCGCACCAGGGTCGACCCGTCCTTCGCCGGACTCGTCGCCAACTTCCGGCGCACCCACGGTCCCGGCGGCTCCTTCGTCGACCCCTCGACGCTGACCGGCGCCTTCGGCGTCATCAACCCGCTGCGCCGGGGCCGCTGAGGCGAGGGCCGCACAGGCGGACGGGGGGCCGGGCGCGATGCCCCGCCCCCCATCCGTGGATCAGTTCAGTTCCGTGTGCCGTTCAGTTCAGATGCGAAGCGATCAGCGGGGCCACCGCCCCGGGTCGTTCCAGGAGCGGCAGGTGCCCGGAGTCGAGCAGCGTCAGCAGCCGGCAGTCCGGGACCGTGGCCTGAAGCTTTTCGCCGTTGCGGACGAACGCGGGCATGTCCTCGGCGCCGACGACCACCAGGGTGCGCGCGGTGATCCGGCGCAGATCGTCCTCGGTGTGCCGGCAGGCGGTCAGCCCGTCCATCGCGCGGTCGCCGAGCTCGGCCCAGCTGTGCCGGGCGACGACGGCCCGCAGCGCGGCCCGCAGCTCCGGGTGCCGTTCGGTGCCCTTGAAGATGTCGGGCGGTGACTGCATCCACAGATCGGCTAGCTGCTCCCCGGGGCCGGTCATCCGGTACAGCATCGCCAGCTGGCGGTAACGCACCTTCGCCGCCGCGTCGTTGGCCGTACCGGCGAGGGTGGGTGCCGCCACGACCAGGCGCTCGACCACCTGTGGCTGCCGTACGGCGAGTTCCACCGCGGCCATCGAACCGAAGGACAGCGCGACGACCCGCCGGGCCCCGGTGTCCTGGGCGATCTCGGCGAGCTGCCCGGCGAGTCCGGTGAGCGTCAGCCCGGCCGGGATCGGGGCGGAGCCGCCGTGCCCGGGCAGGTCCACGCCGATGTGGGTCCAGCCGGGCAGCCGGTCCCACAGCGGCCGCCACACGGTGGAGTCCATGGTGTAGCCGTGCAGCCACAGCACGCCCGGTCCGCTGCCGGAACGATGCAGACGGAGCCCGCTCACCGAGCCGCCCCGGCGTCGTCGGCCGCCTGTTCCTCGCCCACCCGGTCCGGCAGGGTGCCGAAGTCGGCGCAGAAGGCGCGGAAGGCACGCACGGGTGCGTCGCGTGCGTCGTACTCGACGGCCGCGTGGGGGTTCAGGTGCTCCCAGACCACCTTGTCCTCGCCGAGTGCCTTCTCGCTGCCCTCGATCAGCGCGGGCAGCGCGGACCGCTGATCGCCGCGCACGCCGATCGCGACCCGCGCGACGCAGCCGCCCTCGGCCGTCGGCACCGAGCCGGTGACGATCACATGCACCTCGTCCGGTGGCCCGAACTCGGTGACCACGACGGACGGGCTGAACGCGTGGGCGAGGAACCGCGGCTTGTAGTCCCACCGCACGGTCCTGGTGCGTACGGCCTCCCAGCGCACCTCCTCCAGCCGGCGGGCGTCCTGCCAGGGCGAGGTCTGCATCAGGAACTCGCCCTCGATCACGAGTTCCCCGCCGTCGCCCGCCCGTGTCGCCATTCCCCGGGTGCCGGGCACCCCGTGGACGGCCTTGAAGTGGTCGGGGTCGAAGGCGTTCTCCACGACGTACTCGGACGCCACCGCGACCGGCAGGGTGACGGCCTTGACCAGCGGGTAGGTGGTCTCCCACGCCTTCACGGCCTGCTCGAAGCCGCGGTCGCCGCCCGGGTCGTCGGTGAGCCGGACGAAGAGCGCCTCGCCCCAGGCGAGCACCGGGTGCTCGGCCACCGACCAGCGCCTGGCGGCGTCCCCGAGGGCGATCCGCTTGCCGTGGAAGGGGCAGACCACGCAGTCGCCCTGGCGCGTGCCGCCGTACCCGAGGTGGGCGCCGCGATGCGGGCAGTCGGCGTCGAAGACCCGGATCCGGTCGTCGTCCCGCACGGCGATCAGACGGCGGTGGCCGACCGCCAGCGGGGTGATCTCCCGGGCCAGTTCGGACCGGAAGGCCAGCAGATACCAGCCGTTGTGCACTGTCGTGGATTCCATGGTCATCGATTCGCCAATACCTTGAGCAGTTCCTCTGCCGCCCGCTCGCCGCTCGCCAGGGCGCCCTGCACCCAGGGCAGCCGGCTGCCGGTGACCGTCGCCTCGCCGGCGAAGAAGAGCGTGTCGTCCACCGGTGCGGCCCATTGCCGTACCGCGTCCGCGCGGCCGGTGCGCGGGGCCGTGAACGCGCCGGTCGTCCACGGATCCCGCCCCCAGTCCGCGACGGTCAGGCCGGCCACCCGGGCGCCCGCCGTCCAGGGCATGACGGTCTCCAGCAGCCCCGACAGCGCCGGGGCCCTGCGCACGGCGGCGCGCAGGGCCCCGGCCGCCCCGGCCTTCGCCACGAACAGCACCTCCGGCCGGCCCGCGGAGCAACGGACGAAACCGCCCCTGCCGTCGACGTCGAAGGTGATGACGTCGTCGGGCGCTTCGCGGGTCAGGGTGACCACCGCACAGAATCCGTCGCCGAGCGGCATCCGGCAGGCGGCCGCGAGCTTCGCGGCGGGCACGGCGGGGTCCGGTCCGGTGATGCGCAGCCGCCCCTGCGCCAGCACCGGGGGCGGCACGGTGATCACGGCGGCGGAGGCGCTGGTCGTACCCCGTACGGTGGTGGCCTCGACCCGTCCGGGCAGGCAGCGGATCTCCTGTACCGGATCGCCGAGTTCGATCCGCAGGTCCTGCGCGAGCAGCAGCGGAAGCCGGTCGAATCCGCCGTGCACGGCGAACTCGCCCTCGCCGACGGCGGCATCGCCCCGGTGGGCGTCGGCCACTGCGCGGGCGCTCAGCTCGTCCGGTTCGGCGGCCCAGTTCTGCCGGAACCACTCCTTGGCGGCCCGTCCTTCCGGGTGCGCGCTGCCGCGGGCGTCCAGCCAGGCGCCGACCGACCCGCCCGCCGGGCCCAGGGCCCGGTGCAGCCCGGCCTCCAGCAGCCAGGGGGGACGACGGCCGTGGCCGCCCAGGACGCCCATGTCCTGGTTGGCGCCGTCCTGGACGATGCGGGCGGTGATCCGGCGCGGCACGGTGGTCATCCGGTCGGCGCCGACCAGCGCGTGCACCGGATTGCGCGCGCCGTGCACCACCTGGGCGCCGAGTTCCAGCGCAGGTCCGCCGTCGGCGGGGCGGAAGGTGTGGATACGGCCGCCCACCCGGTCCCGGGCCTCGTGGACGACCACGGTCAGTCCCTCCCGGCGCAGGCGCCCGGCGCAGGCCAGGCCGGAGGCGCCGGCGCCCACCACGATGACATCGGCCCGCATCAGCGGTGGTCCTCCTCTGCCGTTCCGGGTTCCGTGCCGTCCGGGCCCGGGACGCCCAGGTCCACGGGGAAGACGCGCAGGCGCCGCGGCACCAGGCACCGGTCCCAGTCCGGCGTACCGTGCGGGCCGCGCATCCCGGGAAACCGGCGCAGCAGCCGCGGCAGCAGCAGGGCGCCCGCCTGCCGGACCAGCTGGGCGGCCAGGCAGAAGTGCGGGCCGCCGCCGAAGGCCAGGTGCGGGTTGGGGTGCCGGTCGACGCGCAGCTCGTCGGGGGCGGCGAAGACGGCCGGGTCGCGGTTGGCCGCGGAGATCACCGCGAGGACGCGGGCGCCGGCCGGGAGGGTGCCGCCGGCCAGGTCCACGGTGTCGGTGGTGACCCGGGCGGTGAACGGGATGGGGGCCTCGAGCCGGAGCAGCTCGTCCACGGCGCGACGGGCCGCTTCACCGCCCCCATCGCCGCCTGCTCCGCCCGCGTCGCCGCCTTCCCCGCTCGTGTCGTCGGCGGTGGCGAGCCGGTGCACCGCGGCGCGGTCGGGGAGGAGGGTGCACAGCGCGTTGCCGACCAGCTCGGCGAGCGGCTGCCAGCCGCCCACCACCGCCAGGTTGAGGACGCCGAGCATCTCCGCCCTGGTGAGCCGGTCGTCGGCCGCGAACGCGGCGAGCGGCGCGGCGCTGCCGCCCGGCGTCAGCGTGGCGGTGTGCGCGTCCAGATGACGGGTGAGCGCGGCGGCCGCGGTCCGCCCGAGGGCGGCACGCGCCGGCGGGACCATGGGGTCGAGGTTGATCGAGGCGGCCCGGGCGAGGGTCTCGAAGCGGGCGTACTCGGCCGTCGGGAGCCCGAAGAGACGGCCGAAGACGGCGGTGGCCAGCGGCCGGCCGATGTCGGCCACCGCGTCGGGCCGTTCGGCCGCCGGGCGGCGGCCGAGCCGGTCGAGGAGCTCGTCGACGTCGCGGGCCAGATCCCCGGCGATGGACCGGACGGCGGACGGCCCCAGGAGCAGTGCCCCTGGGGCCCGCAGCCGGTGGTGGTCCGGCGGGTCGGTGGTGAGCATCGACGGCGGGAGCGCGTCGTCACGGGCGCGTTCGCGCTGCCCCTTGGCCGCCGAGAACCGCGGGTCGCGGAGCACCGTCTGGCAGTCGGCGTGCCCGGTGACCAGCCAGAGCCGGGAGGCGGCGTCGTAGTGCACCGGATCGTGCGTCCGCAGCCACCGGTACGCCGGATGGGGGTTGGTCCGCCCCACGGGGGAGAAGGGGTGGTGGAGGTGCTCCGGCAGGCGCACCGGCGCCATGGTCATGGTCCTGCTCCTGCTTTCTGCTAGTGCTTCTGCTCCCGCTCCCGCTCCCGCTCCTGGGGACGTCAGCGGACCCGCGGCCCGCGCCAGCGGAAGGTCAGGGCGGTGACCACCAGGCCGCCGAGCGCCCACAGCGCGAGGACCAGCGCGATATGTCCCAGCTCCCAGTTGCCGGCCGGCTCCACGGCGGTGAAGGAGTCCGGCAGGAAGACCGAACGGAAGCCCTGCGCCATCCACTTGACGGGGAAGAACGCGGCCACCGTCTGCATCCAGTGCGGCAGCTGGCCGAAGGGGAAGAAGACACCCGAGATGAACTGCAGCACCATGAAGACCGGCGTCACGATCGCCGCCGCGGAACGGCTGTTGGGGATCAGTGCCGAGTACGCGGCACCGGCCATGGCGCAGGCGACGGTCCCGAGGGCGAGGTCCCAGCCCAGGGTCGCCCAGCGTTCGCCCGTGCTCGGCAGCGGAAGGCCGAACAGGGTCAGCGCGATGCCGAGCAGCAGTGCCGTCTCCAGCGCGGTGGTGACGATCACACGCACCAGCTTGCCGATGAAGTAGGCGGACTTCGGCATCGGCGTCATCGCCAGCCGGCGCACCGTACCGGTGTCCCGTTCGATCGCGATGCTGATCGCGAGCCCGGAGAACGCGGTGCTCATCACGCCGGCCGCGACGATGCCGGCCATGAAGACCTGCTTGAGGTCGGTCTGGGTGCCGGCCACCTTGCCGGAGAAGATCGAGCCGAAGACGACCAGCAGGATCACCGGGAACATCAGGGTGAAGACCAGCGACTGCTTGTTGCGGAAGAACGCCCTGAGCTCGACCTTGGAGCGGGCCGCGGAGGCCCGCCAGACGCCGGGCATTCGGGGGGACTCGGCCGTCGACTCGGCCATCGCACGCTCCGCTGTCGGCACGGCCCGGTCGCTGCGGCCCGTAGAGGATTCGGTGAGGGTCATCGGGTGCCCGCCTCGGTGGTGCGGTCGCTGGTGAGGTCGTCGGTGCCGCGGTCGGTGCCGCTGACGTTCTCCCTGATGAGATCGAGGTAGATGTCCTCGAGCGTGGGGCGGTGCACCCGCAGCTCGGGGAGTTCTGCGACGCCCGCCTCACGCGCCCAGGGGAGCAGCGCGGACAGCAGCGCGGTGGGGGTCTGCGTGGCGATGCGCAGCACGCCGTCCGCGGAGTCCGCGAGCGGCTGGGACTGCGGCGGCAGAACAGGCAGCGTACGTCCCGCGAGTTCCGGCGGCATCCGGAAGGAGACCGTGGTCGGGGTCTGCGAGCGGGCGCCGAACTCGGCAAGGGATCCGGACAGGACGACCTGGCCGGCGACGATCACCGCGGCGCGCTGGGCGAGCGCCTCGGCCTCGTCGAGGTAGTGGGTGGTGAGCACGGTGGTGGTACCGCGCTCGGAGAAGTACCGGACCAGGTCCCAGGCCTCCCGGCGCGCCACCGGGTCCAGCCCGGTGGTGGGCTCGTCCAGGAAGATCAGGTCCGGGTCGCCGACGATGCCCACGGCGACGTCGAGGCGCCGGGCCTGTCCGCCGGACAGGTCGGTGCTCTGCTTCTTCTCGTGCTTGCCCAGACCGACCATGTCGATGACCTGGCCGACCGGGAGCGGCGCCGGGTAGAACGCCGCGAAGTGCTCGACGACCTCGCGTACCGTCAGGTCCGCGTAGGCGCCGGTGTTCTGGGGCACCACGCCGATGCGCGCGCGCCACCCGCGCCGGTCCTCGGCTGGGTCGCAGCCGAGGACTCGGACGTCACCGCCGGTTCGCTGGCGGACGCCTTCCAGGATCTCGACGGTCGTCGTCTTTCCCGCGCCATTGGGCCCGAGCAGGGCGAAGACCTCTCCCGGATGGATGTCCAAGTCCAGCCCACGCACCGCGTGCCAGTCGCCATAACTCTTGCGAAGACCGCGGACCGAGACCGGGTTCTCCCCGACGGCAGTTGCCACTTGGATCGCTCCTAGGTGGATTTCAGATTGATCGGGTGGATCAGGTGCAGCAGCAGCACGGGCAGCAGCAGGAGTTGCCGCCGGCCGCGATGTCCGACAGGTCGCCCTCGCTCAGTTCGGCGGTGTCGATCTGCGGCGTCTTCGGGATGTGGAACTCGTAGCGACCGGTCGCCAGACCGATCTCGTAGAGCTCCACCTGCACCTCGAGGTTGCCCTCCTGCTCGCCCTCGGCGGCGGTGGAGACGATGACGATCTCCGCGTCGGCCGGGAGTTCCAGGCCGGCCTCGGCGAGCGCGGCACGGGGGTCCGACTGGAGCCGGGCCGCGTACTCCTCGCTCGACCAGGCGCTGATCAGGGCGCGGGTGTAGCCGTTGACGAACTCGGCCCGCTTCCGCTGGTCCAAAGCCATGAGACTTTTCCTTTTCTGGTTCCGGTTTGCCTGCGGCGTCTGCTTTCCGCTGCCGGCGAATGAACAATTGCACGCCGTCTGGAAGGCTGCCAAGACGTCAGTTCCGGCTCCAGGGATAAGTATTGAGCACGTTCGGCGGGTGCGGTAGATTCCGAGTCGAGTGAAGCCATGAATACGTATTGGATTACGCATCGGAATACGTATCCGAATGCGTATGGCCGATCGCGGCGTACGTATTCGGGAATTCCGATTACGTATGGCGCGTGGAATACGTACGGCGTATGCGACATGAGAGAAGAAACGGAGGTGGTCCGCACCGTGCCTACGCACACGACGACGCAGGGCGTCCCGCGGTCAGGCCCCCGGGGCGAGGCCCTTCCACCGGGCCCGCCGGGGGACATCGACATGGCGGTGATGCGGGAGTCGCCCCTGTCCTTCATCACCGAACTGGCCCGCACCTACGGCGGGATCACCCGTCACCGGGCCGACGGCGAGACCGTCTACCTGCTCAACACCCCGGAATACGCCCGCCATGTACTCAAGGACAACGGGGCCAACTACACCAAGGAGGGCACCCCGGACGACGCGATGCTGCGTCCGCTGCTCGGGAACGGGCTCCTGACCAGCAACGGCGACGACTGGGCCCGCCAACGCCAGCTGACCGCCCCGGCCTTCCGGCCCAGCTCGGTCAGGACCTTCGACGGCATCGTCACCGATGCCACCTCCGGCATGCTGGAGCGCTGGCGCCCGGCGATCGAGGCCGGCACCCCGCTCGCGGTGGACGAGCACCTCACCGCGCTCACTCTGGGGATCCTCACCCGGGCCATCCTCGGCGCCGACCTCGACGGCATCGGCGAGGGCTTCGGGCGTGCGGTGGACGCCGTCAACCGGTGCATCGGCCACTACGTGCCCGACCCGGACCCCGACCCGGCGGACACCGCACGCCGGTTCGCGGGCTTCAGCCGCGCGCGGGCCTTCCTGGACATGGTGACCCGCACACTGATCGCCTCACGGCGTGCGGCGGGGCCGTCGGCGCCCGGCTCCGGCCCTGCCGGAAACCTGCTGGACTCCATGATGTCCGCCGACCACCTGGTCTCCGACGAGGATCTGCGCGACCAGGTGCTGACCATCGTCATGGCCGGGCACGAGACCACCGCCAAGTCCCTGACCTGGACACTCCATCTGCTGGACCGGCACCCGCACGAGGCGGCGAAGGTCCGCGAGGAGGTCGACCGGGTGCTCGGCGGCCGTCCTCCCACCGCCGCGGACCTCGCCGACCTGCCGGTGTGTCAACGGGCCGTCAAGGAGGCGATGCGGCTCTACCCGCCCGTGTGGCTGATCTCCCGCCGGGCGGTGGGCGCCGACGTCATCGGCGGCTACCACGTCGAGCCCGGCACGCTCGTCTGCGTCAGCCAGTGGGTGCTGCACCGGCACCCCGCGTACTGGGACGCCCCCGACGCGTACCGCCCGGACCGCTTCGACGGTGCCGCCCTGCCCAGCCACCTCTACCTGCCGTTCGGCGGCGGCGACCGGATCTGCGTCGGTCAGCACCTCGCCATGCTCGAGGCGGTGCTGGTGCTCGCCACCCTCGCCCAGTCCGTGCGGCTGGAGACCGCCCGGGGGTTCGAGGTGGAGCCCGAGGCCCTGGTCACCCTGCGCCCGAAGCACGGCATGACCATGATTGCGAGGCCCCGATGAGCGCGCTCGTCCCCGAAACGGCCCGCCCGCCGGGCGGCTCGTACGACCCGGCCCGCACCACCGGCGGCGGCCTGCCGGCGGAGCTGGCCCGCCTGGAGGCCCAGGCCGAACTCTCCTTCGCCGAGGAACTGCGCATCCTCCGCGACCTCGGCATCTGCTCCACCGCCGGTGGTCCCCGCCCCACCGTTGTCGAGGTCGGCGCGGGATCGGGCGCGGTGACCCGCCGGCTCCGCCCCGCGCTGCCGGCCGGTACCGCGCTCGTCGCCGCCGACATCGACGCCGACCTGCTGGCCCACGCCGCCGGCCCCGGCGTCACCCTGCTGGTCACTGATGCCGCGGCCATGCCCCTGGAGGACGGCAGCGTCGACTTCGTCCTGCTGCGCTATGTGCTCCAGCACGTGCCCGACCCGGCCGCCGTACTGGCCGAGGTGCGCCGGGTGCTGCGGCCGGGCGGCCGGGTCGCCTGTACCGAGGTCGACTCCGCCTGCTGGGGTGCGGCCGACCCGTCCTACCCGGAACTGGGCGGCGTGCACGCCAAGATGGCCGCCGCGCAGCGCGCCGCGGGCGGGGACCGTGCGATCGGCCGCCGCCTGCCCCGGCTGCTGCGGGCGGCGGGCTTCGAGGACGTCGTCCTCAGGCCGTTCGCCACCACCAACGACGATCACCCCACGGACGCCTTCGCCCCGCAGCTGGGCCCGCAGCGCCTGGAGCCCCTGGTGGCCCGGGGCGTCCTCTCCCTGGCCGAACTCGCCCTCGCCTCGGACCGCTGGAACCGCTTCCGGGCGGACCCCGACGCCTGGGTGATGCTGCTCGGCCTCACCGTCGCCGCGACCGCTCCCGCCGGTCGCGGACCGCAGGAAACCCCTGGGAAAACCCCTCGCACCACCGAACGAAAGGCACCCAAGTGAACCCCAACGTGAAGATCTTCATCACGATCTTCTGCTACATCAGCGCCGTGGCGGGACTGCTCACCGCCGTCATGGACGCCAGCCACAAGCCGGCCGACACCACCTCGGCCATCGTCGCCGGTGTGCTCGGCGTCGCCTTCCTGCTCGGTGGCATCGCCCTCACCCGTAAGCCCCGCTACTGAGCAGGGCGGTGGGGCGGCCGGGGCGACCAGGCCCCGGCCACCCCACCGGGTGATGAAACCCCAGGTCAGCGGCCTGGGGTTTGTTCGTTGTCCCGTCCTGCCAGGGGGTGTCGCCTCACCCCTTGGGGCTGCAGTCGTAGAGGGTGAAGCTGCCGCCGGTGCGGCGGCCGTAGGCGGAGGGGCGGATGCGGGTGCAGTGGGACTTCACCCAGGTGGTGGCGGGCGTGGTGGGGCGCTGGGTGGTGAGCAGCGCGTAGCGCACCTGGTGGGCGCTGACGAGGCCGCCGAGCTCCTGGGCGCTGGGGAAGGGGGTGCTGCCGGTGAAGCCGCCCATGACCAGGATGGGCTCGGACTTCGCGCGCAGCAGGGGCTCGGCGGTGTAGGCGGCCTGGGTGGCGAGCAGGTACTTCTCGCCGTGGCGGTGCGTGGTGAGGTAGTCGAGCAGGGCGGTGTCGCGGGCGCTGGGCTGGTCGAGCCCTATCCGCCGCGGAGCGTGGCGGGGATGGTACGCGCTGCCGACCGGACCGGTCATCGGCGAGGTGGAGGCGCCCGCGTAGAGCGGGTCGAGGCTGGAGAAGGCCCAGCCGGCCGGTACGACCAGGGTCGCCGCGATCCCGGCGGCGAGGGCGGCGTGGACCAACCGTGGGGAGGTGCGCGGGCCGCGGGTCCACAGGCCCACCACGCCGCACAGCGCGAGCATCACGGCGACCGGCAGCAGCCACGCGACGAACCGGGTCGGCCAGTCGAGCACCAGCGCCCACGCCGCCGTCAGCACGATCGCCGCCGGCAGCGCCATGTGCCATCGGCCGCCCGCCTCGTGCCCCGTCGGGTGCCCCGCCTCCCGCACCGGCTCGTACGTGCCGTGGTACCTGGCGCCGTACGTGGCGTCGTGCATGGCGTCGTACGGCGCCTCGCCCGGCGCCTCGCGCTTCGCGCCGTACGTCGCCTCGTGCTCCGACCAGAACAGCGCGAACCCGCCGCCGGTCAGTGCGGCGAGCGCCGGGGCGATGACGGCCGTGTAGTAGGCGTGGTTGCCGTTGGAGGCGCTGAACACCACGGCGTGCACGGCCAGCCAGCCACCCCACAGCACAAATCCCGTGCGCAGCAGGTCGGTTCGCGGTTGCCCGGCGCGCCGGACCACACCGAGGACCGCGGCGAGCACGGCGAGCGGCAGGAACCAGGCGATCTGCGGGCCGACCGCGTGGTTGATCAGCATGTCCCAGCCGGTGTTGCCGGTGGTGCGGCTGGCGGCGGTGCCCGCGACGGCGCCGAACGCGGTGGCGTCGCTGCTGAAGCGGCTCAGGCCGTTGTAGCCGAAGACCAGGGCGAACGGGCTGTTGTCGGAGGTTCCGTCGAGGTACGGGCGGTCGGCGGCCGGTGTCGCCCAGGCGATCAGCACCCAGGAGCAGGAGACCGCCAGCGCGACCACACCGCTCAGCAGCACGCGCAGCGCCCGCTTCAACGGCGCGCCCGGCGCCACGAGTTGGTACACGGCGGCGAAGACCGGCAGCACCAGCCACGCCTGCAGCATCTTGGTCTGGAAGGCGAGCCCGACCCAGACCCCGCAGGTGATCAGCGGCAGCAGCCGCTCGGTGCGCACCGCCTTCTGCAGCGCTCCGGCGGCCGCCACCAGGAGCAGGGTGAGCGCGGTGTCCGGGATGGTGGCACGGTTGAGGACCACGGTGACCGGGGTCAGGGTGAGCGTCAGCGCCGCGATCAGCGCGGCGAGCGGACCGGCCCAGGCCCGGACGATCCGGTGCAGCAGCCATACGGTGAGCACGCCCTCGACGACGTGCGGAAGTGCGGCCGCCCAGGTGTGCGGGCCGAAGAGCCAGACGGAGACCGCGTCGGGCCAGAAGGCGCCGGGCAGCTTGTCGATGCTGATCGAACCGGCGGCGTCGAGCCCGCCGAAGAAGAAGGCCCGCCAGCCGGCGGCCATCGACCGTATCGCCGCGCCGTAGAAGGGGTGGAGCGCGGCGTGCCCCATGCCCCAGGAGTACAGCACCGTGGCGGTGACCAGGACCGCGGCGAGCGCCGGGCGCTCCCAGCGCGGGGCGTCTTCCGGCCGGCCGGAGCGGCGGCCGGCCGCCCGGCGGCCTCGGTGCGCGCCGGTGGGCTGGACGGCGGGGATGGCGGTCATGGCAGTGGTCCTCGGATCAGCAGGTCAGGTGGGGCGGTGGTGCACGGGCGGCCGGCTCACAGGCGGCGGGCCGCCCGGAAGCCTCGGGCGTAGAAGTCGGTGCCGTCCAGCAGCGAGCGGCCCGACAGGTCGCCCAGGGTGGGGCCGTTGGCGGCGGAGCGGCTGGAGTAGAAGCGGTGCCGGCCCTGGTCGTCGAGGCCCATGTACATGCCGCAGTGGTCGATGAAGTTGGGCCGGTCCTTGATGATGGCGAAGAAGACCAGGTCGCCGGGTTGCAGCGCGCCCAGATCGGTGGGCTGCGTGCCGGTGTCGGGGATCACCAGGCGGCCGGGGCCGTAGGCGGCGATGGCGAAGGCGCGGCGCGGCAGGCCGGCGCCCCGGGTGTTGGTGTTGTGCAGGGGGATGCCCATGCGGTAGCCCCACACCAGACGCTGGAAGCCGGAGCAGTCGACGTCGCCGTAGCGGTCCTGCTCCGGCTGCACGCGCGTGCCGTCCGGGAAGGTCCAGTCGATGCCCAGATAGTCGTAGAAGTCGGACTGTTCGTCGTGGTAGGCGAAGTCCAGCGGGTTGTTGACCTTGGCGTTGCGCGGGCCGAAGTGGGCGGTGCCCGCGTAGCGCACGCCGGCGGCGTTGTGCTTGTCGGGCGCCCCGGCACTGCTGTACTCGAACGCCACCGCGAAGACGTCCGGGCTGGTGTCGCCGAGCGCCTTGCGGAACCAGCCCTTGAACCAGGCGGACTTCTCCATGCCCGGCTGCCACTCGTGCGGCAGCACCCGCACCCACGCGTCCGTGCTCACCTTGGCCTCGGTGGTCCGCGGTTCGCTGAAGGTGCGGTTCGGCCCGGTGAGTACGGCCGTACGGGCGCCGTCGGTGAACGTGGCGAGCGTGCCGCCGTCGGCGGCGCGGACCACGGTGCGGTCGGGGGCGGACAGCCGCTCGAAGGTGTGGGGCCCGGTGGCCCGGGCGCTCGGGCCGGCGCCCGTGCCGTCGGCGGCCGTACCGGTGCGGTCGTCGCTGCCGCCGCTGCCGTGCCCGAGGTGGTCCCAGGCGTACCCGCCCGCCACCCCGGCGGCCGCCAGGCCCGCGATCGTGCCGAGCACGGCGCGGCGCGTCGGGCGGCTGCCCCTGCCGACGGGTTGGGAGTGCATGGCCGATCCTCCTGGAAGTGCGAGGTGAGGGGCGGTGGACAGGTCAGCCGGTGGGCAGGGCGCCGATCAGCAGACCGGCGACCAGCACCACGTACGTGGCCAGCGTCACCGCCGTGGTCGAGATGAGCGTGGCCGCCATCGGCTGGCGGACCATCTGGTAGGAGACCAGGCCGGGGACGATGAAGCCAAGGGTCTGTGACGTGTACAGCAGCGGGAACTCGTGGTTGAGGGCGAGCATCACGGTGGTCTGCGCCAGCACCGCGCACAGCACCACGGCGGCGAACAGCCGCTTGCCGTAGAGGATCACGGTGCGCTGCAGCAGCTTCGTCAGGAAGTACGTGACCGCCGCCACGGCGACCATCAGGCCGGCCATCTGCACGTCGGTGACGAGCGTGAGGGCGATCCAGCCCGGGGTGATCATGCCCCCGGGGGAGAGGTTGGTGGTCAGGTAGCAGACGAGCGAGAAGACCAGCCCGAGGGCGATCCCGAGCGCGGCGGTCTGTGCGGTGAGGTGGGCGGGGATCACGGGTTCCTCGAGGACTGGGACGGGTCGTAGGAGTGGTCGTCTGCGGCGCCCTTGCCGTCGGGCCGGCCCTGGCGGGCTGCGTACCGGCGGGCGAGTTCGCGCTGTTCCGGGATGTGGAAGCCGTACGCCGGTGTCTCCAGCGGTGCCACCCAGCTGTACGGCTCCGGCTCGGGCGGCCGGGCCACCGCGATCTGCCGGCGGGGTACGGCGATCTGCATGGTCTCCTGGTCCAGTCCGTCGCCGTCGGGTACGGCGTCGAGCGGGTCCTCGGAGTCGTCCAGGGCGAGTTCGGCGAGGCATTCCAGGAACAGCTCGCCCTGGCCGTGGATGTTGCCGATCGCCACCAGGGAGGAGGCCGGGCCGAGTTCCGCGAGCATCGCCGCGGTCAGCTCCTCGGGGTCGCGCTTGTCGCCGCCGAGGTCCACCACCCGCCCGGTGAAAGAGGCCGGGATCGCGTCGCGGGCGCTCTTGGTCGGGTGGCCGATCAGGAACACCGTCTCGGCGGCGAGGTCGGGGACGATCGCGCCCATCTGGCCGTTGCGCTCCACCCGGTCCGGGCGGCAGTTGATGACCACGTTGAGCGGCCGTCTGATCGCGCCCAGGTCCTCCAGCTGCTTGACGTTCATCAGCGTCGACTCGGGGTCGTTGGCCGCGAAGACGTTGGCGAACCGCAGTTTCTTGCCCTCGGGGGTGATGTAGCGCTCCACCGACAGCACGCCCGGGTCGGGCGGCGCGTCCCACATGCCCTGCATCGCGGTCTGCCGGTCGATGCCGAGCAGTTCGGCGACGGCGAGGGCGATCGCCACGTTCTCCTTGAAGGTGAACCAGCTGAAGCCGCGCAGCTCCTCGTCGGTGACCGTCTCCGGATCGGCGTAGACGAGCTTGCAGTCACGGGCGGCGGCCTCCTCCTGCAGGATGTGGAAGCGGTCCTTCTCCGCCGTCACGCACACCCCGCCCACCGGCATCGAGCGGGAGAGCGAGCGGGCGACGTCGTCCAGCGTCGGCCCCATCTCCTCCAGATGGTCCTCGCGGACGTTGCACAGCACGCCGATGGTGGAGCGGATCAGCTTCTCCTGGTTGATCTCCTGCAGCGCGGGCATCACCGCCATGCACTCGATCACCAGCGCGTCCGGCCGGTAGGTCGCCGCCCGCCGCACGATGCCGATCTGCTCGACGATGTTGGACAGCCCGAACTTGCGGTACACCGGCTCCTCGGTGGCGTCCGGGTGGATGAACCGGGCCGCGGTGCCGGTGGTCTTGGCCACCGTGACCAGGCCGCCGCCGCGCAGCGCGCCCGCGCACAGCCGGGTGATGGAACTCTTGCCGCGGATGCCGTTGACCAGCACCCGCGTCGGTATCTGCTCCAGCGAGGCGAAGTGCCGTCGCTGCTCCACGATTCCGGCGATCCACAGCGCGGCGCAGCACAGCAGGACGATGACATAGAGGAAGAGCACGCCGATTCCGTCCTTCTACCGCTGGAGGGTGGTCTCGCGCAGGGACCGGGAGGGCCCGGCGGCGTGACCGGATCTGGCCGCCCGGTCGCGTTCCGCCAGGGCCTGGCGCATCAACTCCAGGCTGCGGGTGACCGAGCCGACCTCGTCGTGGTTGACCGGGTGCAGCACGGTGCGGCGGTCGCCGCCCGCGAGCCGCTCGACGAGTACGGCGACCGAGCGCAGCGGCCGGATCACCACGACGTGCAGCCAGCCCAGGCAGGCCGCGCCCAGGGTGAGACCCAGGATCCCGGCGAGCATGGTGCGCTGCTCGGCCTGCACCGCGGGGATCTGGAGCGCCGCCGCGGGCTCCGCGGTCACCACGTGCCAGCCGAGGCGGGCCGTCGGGCCGCTCTGCGCCAGCGGAGCGGCGGCGTCGACCGACGGGCCGGAGGACGAGCGGAGCACCGCCGAGGTCGCGGTGCCCGCGGTCCCCGCGGCGCCCTGGGTGGAGCGGGCGAGACGGGTCAGGCCGGAATCGGGCAGCGACTGGAAGGCGCGGTAGCCCACGCTCGCCGCCAGCACCTTGGTCTCGTCGTTCGTCACCCAGACGCTGCCCAGCTTCGGCCTGGGCAGGACGGAGTTGAGCGCCTTCACGTCGATCTCCCCGAACAGGACGACCCCGGCGGCCGGGGCCTTGCCCTTGACCGCCCGGACCTGGGCGTAGGCGGCGATCGCCGGGATCCGGCCCGAGGTGTTGACGGTGGTGATCCCGCCGCCGTCGGGCACGTGGACGAGGGTGCGCAGCGGGGTGTCGCCCACTCTCAGCGTGATGCCGCCGGAGCGGTCCAGGAGATACAGCGAGCGGTACTGCTTGTGGTCGGTGAGGGTGTGCCGCAGAACCTCGGTCTGGGCGGCGCGGCTCCTGCCCGGCAGACCCGCCGCCACGTCGCTCAGGTCGGTGTACGACTGGTCGAGGGACTGCCGGATACGGTTCGCCGCGAGCTGGGTGCGCGCCTGCTGGTCGGCGAGGACCGGACCCGGAACCGCGGTCGCGGTGTCGGCCCGGTTCAGCGTGAAGATCATCGGCACCGCCCAGCAGGCCACCACCACGACGCCGACCACGGCCAGCGCCCGGTAGCCCGGTCCGCGCCGGGCCGGGAACTCCTCGGGGCCGCTCTCGCCGAGCAGTTGCCGGCGCAGGGACTCCAGCGCCCGCCCGATCCGGGCCAGTTCCCCGAAGCCGTGCACCGGAACCGGCCGGTACAGCTCCTCCAGCGTGCCCGGCCCGTCCTCGGTCGCGCCCCGGGCCAGGCGGCCGGCGGACAGATACAGCCGCAGCAGGGGCCGCTGCACCAGGAAGTGCAGCGCCAGCCCGAGCAGCAGCGCCAGACCGGCCAGCGCCCCCGCGGCCTCGAGCGCGAAGCGCGAGTAGTCGGCGGCGCTGGTCGTGGTGGGCACCGGGCGGGTGGTCAGCACCACCAGACCGAGGTCGTCGGTGTCGCCCGGACCGGTCATCGAGGCGACCTGGGCCCAGCCGGCCACCGTGTGCCGGCTGCCCGTGGCGGCGCCCAGCAGGCTCCCCGAGGCGTCGGTGCCGCTCCCCGACCCCTTCGCCGCGCCGGCCGCCGCGGCGGGCAGACCGCTGTCGGCGCCGGCCGGCGAGGTGCCGTGGGCCGTGGTGGCGAGCGCCGTGCCGCTCGCGTCCAGCACTTCGGCGGTGCGTCCGTCGCCGTACGTCGTGAGGGCGGGGAGCGCCTCGGAGAGCACGAGCAGCCACTGCCGCTCGGTCCGGCTCGGGGCCTGGTTCTGGTCCTGGTTGGCGTCCTCCTGCTGTGCGGGCAGCGTGACCCTGGCGAAGTACAGCAGTTGCCGTGTGCCGCCCGAGGCCACCAGCCGGGGCCGGATCGCGCCGTGCCCGGACGCCGTCCTGGCGACGTCCACCCCGGCCAGCGGCACCGGCTTGCCGCCGGCCGCCAGCAGTCTGCCGGTGTGCGGGTCGAGCAGCGCGCTGCCGAGGACCGGCTTCCTGGCGGAGGTCAGCGCCTTGAGCGCGGTCGCGGGGGTCGAGGTGCTCGTCGCCGGGTACGCGCCCGCCGTACGGCGTACGGTGCTCGCCTCGACGTCGATCGCGGTGCGCACCGACAGCGCGGTGTCCGCGGCGGTCTGCTGCTCGCCGTTCAGCACGGCTTGCGGTACCGGGTCGGTGTGTACGCCGTCGAGGCCGATCACGGTCAGGGCGGCCACGACCAGCAGGAGTACGACGAGTGAGGCGATCGGCGGGCGCACCCCGCCGAGCATCGGCATATCGGCGCGGCGGCGGGTGCGGTGTCGGCGCGGCGCCCGGGGTGCGGAGGGCAGGGCAGGGGATCCTTCCTCAATTGGCGCCGAGCGCCCGAATGTTCGATAGGACAAACACTCTAGCCTCGTGCGATCACATTTCCATCACACTTACGTCCCTGTGTCGTACGTGTGAAGGGCCACGGGCGACGGCCGCCGCATGCGGGACCGCCGGCCCCCGGCACGCCGAAGGGCGGACCCGCGAACGGGACCCGCCCTTCGGACGTCAGGCCGGCTGTCCGGCCGGCTGCCGGGCAGCGCCCGGCCGGCGTCCGGTCAGCGGACGAACGAGATCTCCGGGTACCTCTTGTCGGGGCCGTCGAGCAGGGTGCTGTGCTGGTGGCGCAGCTCCTGGTCGAAGAAGGCCGCGAGGTAGTCACTCTGGACCTTGACCGCCCGGTCGGGATCGATCGTGCCGAACTGCTGCTGGAGCTGTGCCTGGGAGAGCCCGAGCAGGGCCGCCTCCTGCGGCACCATCCACTCGTTGTCGCTGAACGACAGGTGCGCCGCGCCGTGGAGCTGGATGTCGACCCGGTACCCCTTCAGATGCGACCACAGCGTGCGCCACGACCCGTCGTTGTTGCGGTTGTGGGTGCCGGAGCTGAAGAGCATGAAGGGCCGGTCCAGGTCCTTGCTCGGCGCCGACCCGAAGAACTGGCCGTCCAGGTCGGCACCGGCGGCGATGCGCTTGTCGAGCTGCATGGAGGTGTCGACCGCCGCACCGCCCAGCGACCAGCCGAACATCCCGATCCGGGACATGTCCACGGCGCCCGACAGCCCGGAGGGCAGCGTGGGGTGGCCGGGGTCCGGGTTGCCGCCGTTGCTGATCGTGGAGAGCTGGTTGATGACGAACCGGATGTCGTGCGCGCGCACGTTGAGGGTGTCGGAGGAGTGCGCGCCCGCCGGCATGGTGTTGACCTCGAGCCGGTTGCCGGGGAACTGCACCTCGTTGGCGTCGTGGGTGTGGTCGACGGTGACGACGAGGTAGCCGCGGCTGGCGAGGTCCTGGGCGAGCGCGGTGCCCATGGCGCGGTCCGAGTGCAGCCCGGTCGAGTACAGCAGGACGGGCAGCTTGCCGAGATGGGTGTTCACCGGGGCGAGGACGTGGCCCGCGGTCCTCGGCAGGGTCACCTCCTGCGGCGACAGCCCGCGCGTGGCGAGGAAGTGGGCGCCGGAGATCGACGGCATCCACGGCGCCTGGTAGTGCCCGGACGTGCTGGTGGCCGGATACCAGAGCGACACCATCAGCTCGCGAGAGGTGCTGCCGGGCACGTAGGGATCAGTACGGGACTTGTCGACGAGGTGCAGGCCGACCATGCCCACGCTGTACGGCCCCGTCGGCGCGGGCATGTTGAGCTGGAGACCGGACGTGTCCGTGCGGCCGGACCTCAGGGCCTCAGGGTGCACGGCCTTGTGGTGCAGCGCCCCCTCGTCGTTCTCGGGCGCCCAGGGCGCGTTCCGGTCGGGCTCGTCGGGCGAGAAGCCGGTGGCCGCGGGCTGGGTGGACGCCTTCCCGGCGGCCATCGCCGGTGTCATCCCCGCACCCAGGGCGACGGCCAGTGCGCCCGCCGTACCGACCGCTCTGGCGATCGTTCTGCGACGGTGGCGCGGGCGGCGGTGTTTCATGTAACCCCCTTGGTGGTCAGCGATCGCAGAACACGCGATCGGCTGCCGCACACCGTACCGCCGCAGCACCCGACGCCACCCACGCTCCCCGGATCCCCGATCCATGACGCCGGCCGCCCCCTGCGGTACGTCCGGAACGCCCGCGTCGTGCCGAGGCGCTCGGCACCCTCCGCATCCCCTGTCGGACGCGTAACGCGGAGGCACCCCCAGCGCGTGTGAGAGATGACGTCCGACCATGAAAGGACACACGGTGAGGGAAGCACCCGCGGACTACCTGGAGTTCGCAGCCGCCCGCAGCGGGCCCCTGTTCCGGACCGCCTGCCTGCTCGCGGGCGACTGGCACCTCGCCGAGGACCTGGTCCAGGAGACCCTCGCCAAGATGTACCGCTCCTGGCGGCGCATCAACCGGGTCGACTCCCCGGTGGCCTATGCCAACACCGTGCTGGTGCGGACCTTCATCTCCCAGCGCCGCCGCCGCAGTTCCACCGAACGCCCCAGCGACCGGCTGCCCGAGACGGCCGGCCCCGCGCCGGACGCGGAACTGCGGATGGCCCTGCTGGACGGCCTGGCCAGGATGACGGCCAAGGACCGTGCCGTGCTGGTGCTCCGCTACTGGGAGGACCGCTCGGTGGAGGAGACCGCGCAGATCCTGCGCCTCACGCCGGGAGCCGTCCGGGTCCGGAGCCTGCGCGCCCTGGAGCGGCTGCGCGCCCTACTCGGCGACCAGTTGGCCGACCTGGCCGCATGACGAGCCCGGCCTGACGGCGCTCCCCCCGGGCCGACCGACGCCCAGACGAACGGAGATCCACCATGTCACCCACCGAGGACCGCGACGAACGGCTGACGCGCGCCATGAGCCGCGCCGCCGCCCAGTTCCCACCCCACTCCGCCGACCTGGTGCGCCGTTCCATCGCGCGGGGCCGGCGGATGCGGCTGGTCCGCGCCACCCAGGTGGCCACCGCCACGGCCGCCTTCGCGCTGGTCGCCGCGGGCGGCACCCTGACGCTCACGGACACCCTCCGCGGTCCGGGCGGTGCCGGCGCGCCGGAGCAGTTGAGGCCGGGCGCCCGAGGCCACTCCACCGGGCAGCCGTCCTCCCCTCGGCCGTCCGTCAGCGGGGAGGAGATGGTCCGTACGCTGACGAGCCTGCTGCCGCCCGGCGGCACCGTCTCCGCCGCCTCGGGCCGGGGCTCCCGGTCGGACGGCCCCGTCGTCTGGCCGGCCGCCCGGCTCACCTACTCCACCGCGCACGGCTCTTCCGGTGTCGACATCGACATCGCGCGCCTGGACCCCGGCGTCCCCGCGGACCAGCAGGGCCAGGGCGGCTGCCTTCCGGTCGAGGTGCGCCCGTACGACAAGTGCACCACGCAGAAGCTCCCCCGCGGCGCGGTGCTCAACACCACGAAGTCGTTCACCTATCCCAGCAGTGACACCGGGCAGAAGCGCTGGTACGTGGTGCTCACCACCTCCGACGGGGTGCAGCTGACCGTGCAGGAGTACGGCGGCGGCGGTGAGAAGGGCTCGTCCGGCGGAGCGGACCCGCTGCTGTCGATGGCCCAGCTGGCCTCCGTCGTGCGCAGCCCGGCCTGGGACAAGGCGATCGCCGCGTTGCCGGCCCGGCACGAAGCCCCCTCCGCGAGCCCCTCCGCCGGGAGGAAGCAGGTGCCCGGGGCCCGTATGACCAGCGTGCTGAAGTCACACCTGCCCCACACCGGGACCGTCTCCGACCTGAACGCGAGCGACGGTCTGGTCCAGCTGGTGTACGACGACGGCCACGGGAAGAACATGGTGGAGGCCGACGCGCAGTACGACATGACCGCCGACCTGGCCGGGAACATGGGCTGCGCCGGTGTCTCCGGTGACTGCGAGGCCCTGACCCTGGCCGACGGCACCGAGGTCAAAAAGGTCAAGGAGCCTTCGGAGAAAGGCGGTCCGGCCGTGGTGTGGCTGGTCGACACCCTGCGTCCGGACGGCCGCCGGGTGGCGGTGCGGGAGGTCAACTCGTACGCCGAGAGCGCCCCGGTGACCCGCCCGCAGCCGGCACTGACCATGGACCGGCTACTGACGATCGCCCTCGACAACCGTTTCTTCACCGGCTGAGCGTGGGCCGGCAGCGGCGCGAGCGCCTACGACGCCGAGCGCCGCCCGGTCGCCGCGCGCGTGCTGCACCACACCCACGCGCAGGTCGCGCTGATGCGCCCCGGCTCCCAGGTCGACGCGCTGCGCGAACTGGTCACCGAACTCCTGGGCACGGCCGGAACGTGCTGCGGGCGGGCCCCGGCAGCATGATCTTCGTGCCCCCTCACGAGGAGTACCTGCGCGAACTGGCCGGCTGGTCAACAACCAGGTCGGCCCCGAGGCCATCGTCGAACTCCGCAAGCGCCACGGCATCGAGCAGCTCACCATGATCGCGACCTGAGGAGCCGCATCCCCGACGGATTGGACAATGAACAAACCCCAGGTCACTGACCTGGGGTTTCATCGTGGAGCGGGTGACGAGAATCGAACTCGCGCTCTCAGCTTGGGAAGCTCGGGTCTTGTAGGGGCGATTGCTGGGCTGACCTGTGGTGGAGCGGCTACGGCGCCTGACTGGCCGGCGACCTGGTCCCCGCCATTCCCCGTGGTTCCCCGCACGACCTGGCACGGTTCTGGCACGGCCTCTTCGTCCCGAACTATCGGCTGGGCAGTCATAGAGGTCTGGTGGGCTGGTCGGTCGACCGTCGAGGGCCATTGTCGGTTGGCTGCGGTCACGGTTGTTGCTGTACTCCACTGCTGTACTGCCACGGCTCTCGCTCCACCCGCCCCCGCCCCCGCTCAGCCAGCAACACTCCACCCATACAGGCGTGATGCGGCATCCTGTATGACATGCGACGGCGAGGGATGGCATGGGCTGCGCTGATTGGCCCACTGCTTGCGGTAGCTCTGTTCACTGTGGGACCTGCGGTACTCAACGTAGTGAAGTTGCCAGGACCAGCGTGGGTGACAACTGTCGTCGCCGGACTGGGCGGCGTGTTGCTCCTGGTGGCCACGCCACTGATGCAGGCCCGACTTGACACCTTGACACAGCGGGCAAGATTGGATGGGGAACAAGCTCAGCAAGAAGAATCGTCCCTTCGACTGCTGGTTGGGGCCGACCGTGCCTTGCCATTGGTTCGAGAGGTAAATGACCGGGCGCTCCTGGGTATCCATCCTTCTATCCCACTGCCGCCTGGCGCTAATTCCGAGTTACCGGTTGAGCTCCCAACGTACGTATCACGTGATGTCGATACAGATATGCATAGCGCGCTGCGGCGAGCAAGCCTGAATGGAGGGTTCATTCTGCTCGTTGGCCCAGCCGCAGCAGGAAAGACCCGGTGCGCATACGAGGCGGTCAATGCAGTGCTGCCCGATTGGCGCATGTGCATGCCTTCCAGTGCTGAGCAGTTGACAGCATTAGTAAACAGCGGCTCGGACCTTACGCGAACAGTGGTTTGGCTTAATGAAACCCAGATCTTCATCGGGCCTGGACAACTGAAGTTGGAAACGGTACGGCGGATACTCTTAGACCGCACGAGGCCAGTCGTGCTCGTGGGTACGATGAATTCGCTTGACTATGAAAGAATGAGCGGCCTGGCTTCTCTTCGAGATGGCCAGGAGATAGACAGGGATGCTAGAGAAATTCTCCGGCTGGCTCGCCAATTCACCATTTCGGAATTTAGCCCCTCCGAACAGGCGAGAGCAAGGGACTTGGCCGACGCGGATCCTCGGCTTGCGGAGGCACTAGCTCAGAAAGAAGGCGCTCGCCTCACCGAGGCACTGGCTGCTGCTCCTGAGCTAATTCACCGGTGGGAACAGGCCGCGGACCCATTTGGTGCAGCTGTTGTCAGTGCAGCTGTGGATGCACGAT
Organism: Streptomyces sp. NPDC001852; assembly: GCF_042891825.1. NCBI lineage: Bacteria > Bacillati > Actinomycetota > Actinomycetes > Kitasatosporales > Streptomycetaceae > Streptomyces > Streptomyces sp. NPDC001852. Next base: position 118,747 of record NZ_JBIATN010000014.1, on the reverse strand, counting down.
TGTGCGGACACCCGGAGCCCCTCCCAGCAAGGGCGCTTGAGGTTTTGTGTGCCGCACATCTGAGCCGATCGCAGCGGATTCAGCCGGTCGAGGACTGGTTTGATCGGGCGATGGAATGGGCCTGCAGGCCAGTCCGAGGGGCAGCTTCTCTTTTGGCTCCTGACGCGACGGAGATTGGTCATCTTGACGGCTATCGCGTTACAGACATCCTCGTCCAGCGTGCTCAGAACAGGAGCCACCTGGCAATCACCATTCCCGAATCGCAATGGACAGTACTTATAGAGAATGCGGCGCTCGATGCATGTTTGGCCATCGGGTCGACTGCTCACTCGCACGACCTACCGTCTATTGCAGAGCTTGCTTGGAAGCGAGCCGCAAACGGCGGAAACCTTGACGCTGCAAAAGAACTCGGACTGCTCCTCATTGAGCAAGGAAAAGAACATGAAGGGAGTGAGTGGCTCAGACGCGCCGCGAACGGCGGGAATATTGATGCGGCAGCGGATCTCGGACTGTTTCTCATTGAGCAAGGCGAGGCGACTGAGGGGCATAGCTGGCTTGAGCGTGCCGCAGGTAGTGATCATCGAGCACTTGTAGCCATGGAAATTGGCCTCGGGCTTATAACCCTAGGTAAAACGGCAGAGGGGCGTGCATGGCTTGACCGTGCCGTAGACGATGATGATCGATTGGCGCTGTCCGTCGTAATTGGATGTCAGTTGATCGCGCAGGGTGAAGCGGTAGAGGGGCGCGCTTGGCTTGAGCGCGCCGTTGAAAAAAGCGACGAAAAGCTGACCCTTATCCTCGTAGTATACAGCTCGCTTGTGAATGAAGATCTGGTGGAGGAGGGGCGTGCATGGCTTGAGCATTTCACAGCGCACGTGACCCCCGGAGAAGCGGCGATCGTCGGTACCTCTTTAATCAGCAGCGGTGAAACCGATGAGGGGCGTGCATGGCTGGAGCGTGCCGTCGCAGCAGGGGAAGGAGTCAGTTCGATTGGGCTCCAACTCCTGAAAATGGGTATCACGGATGAGGGGCGTGCATGGCTGGAGCGTGCCGTCGCAGCAGGGGAAGAAGTCAGTTCGATTGGGCTCCAACTCCTGAAAATGGGTATCACGGATGAGG